>NZ_PCZI01000014.1:0-59237 GCF_002554085.1 Lactobacillus sp. UMNPBX1 | reverse complement strand
CCTTACATGTCTGTTTTTAAGCTCTCGTCGCATCTCTCGAAGCGACTTTATTAATATATAATACTTGAATATTAATTGCAAGTATTTTTTCAATAAAGAATTATGCTCGCTCTTAAAAAGGCGACTTCAATAATATACCTTAAAATTCATTTTTTGACAAGCTTATTTTTAAATGAATATTTACAAAATTCATGTTAAAGTTGATACATCACTACTTTGAGGAGGTCATTAAAATTAAAAAATTTGATTTAACTATTATCGGTGGCGGACCTGTTGGCCTATTTGCCGCGCGATTTGCCCATCTTCATGGACTCAAGACCGTACTGTTTGATTCATTATCTGAAACAGGCGGACAGCCACAAATGCTTTATCCTTTTAAGAAAATCAAAGATATTCCTGCTTACGACTCTATTACAGGAACTGAACTAATCGACAATTTACGACATAATTTAACGGATACAACTATTTTTACTAACCATAAAGTTGAAAATGTCACTAAACAAAAAGACGGCTTTATTATCGATGATATAGTTGCATCCCGCAGCATATTGATTACCACTGGTGCCGGTGCCTTTAAACCTAAAGCTTTACCATTATCTATGGATGATGATACTCAAAAAAGGATTCATTACTTTATTAAAGATCCCCAAAAATTTGTCGGACAAACAGTTGGCGTCTTTGGTGGCGGCGATTCAGCATTAGACCTGGCACTAGAATTAGCTAATTATGCCAATGTCAAAATCATTCATCGCCGTAATCAATTTCGCGGTCTTGAATCTAATGTCAAAAAACTTAAGTCTTTAAAAAATGTTGAAATTTTAACTCCCTATCTTCCTAAACAAATCAATTTGGTTGATAATCAACTGAACGTTAATTTAAAAGAAATGGGAAAAGATAGTTTAACTAATATCAAGTTAGACCAAGCAGTCGTTGCATATGGCTTTAAAGCTAATAATCGCTTTGTCAAAAAATGGGGAATCGATTTAGCTGGCGCACAAATTAAGGTGAATTCAACAATGCAAACTAATATCGCCAGTGTTTATGCAGCTGGCGATGTTGTTACCTATCCTGGACGCGTCCCTTTAATCGCTCTCGGTTTTGGCGAAGCCCAGATTGCAATCACCGCGATTATGCGTGATCTTTTCCCTGAAAAAACTTTGACAATTCATTCAACTAGTTTTTAGGAGTTCCAGATGAGTTTAATCGATTTTATTTTGCACATTGATGACCATTTAATCACGATTGTTAACCAATTCGGTGGTTGGTCCTATTTAATCTTATTCGCTATCATTTTTATTGAAACAGGCTTAGTCGTTTTTCCATTTCTTCCAGGCGATTCGTTGATTTTTGCTGCGAGTGCAATGGCTGCTAATCCTAAGTATGGCTTAAATATTTGGCTAGTTTATCTTATAGTAGCATTCGCCGCCATAATCGGTGACAGTATCAACTATGAAATTGGTGCCTGGTCAACCAGAGCTGGTGAAAAACATAGCTGGTTCAATAAATTAATTAATCAAAATAATCGGTTGGCCGCTGAAAAGTTCTTTGAGCGCCACGGACCAATTACGATCGTTATAGGTAGATTTATACCATTTATTCGTACTTTTGTCCCATTCATTTCCGGCGGCAGTAAGATGCATTATGGTAAATTTATCACCTACAACATCTTGGGTGGCTTGCTTTGGACAGGATTGTTCACAATCATCGGTTTCTTCTTTGGCAATATTCCATTTGTAAAGGACCATTTTTCAATGATCGTAATTGCTATCATTTTAGTATCAGTTGTGCCAATCGCAATTGTCGCAATCAAGAAAAAAATATCACTCAAAAAAGAGTTCCACTAAGGAACTCTTTTTTACTTACGTAATAATTTTTCAGCAAAATATAATTCATAAATAACCCCAGCAACGGCAAAACAAGAAGCAAAGAAGCCTTCCGTTAGCACATTGATAATTGGGTCAGTATTAGGATCAAACAGCCAATCACTATTGTTAAACAAAATATGGTGAAAAATCACAAAGAAACTGTCGAAATTGGTTACTGCAAATGGAAAAATAATAATTGGCAATAATAGCAAAATAAGGGCTACTGATTTATCCAAATTAAGCAGTAGCTTTTTCTTTTGTCGTTTAAAAACAAAGTGCACTATGATGCAGATAATAAAAACTAATAGAGTCAGAATAAATAAATGCTTACATTCCGCAAAATGTTCTGCCGCATTAGCAGATGTAGGGAAATTATCCATTTTAAGCTGCTTTTTAAAGGGCCAGAGCAAATAAAACATCAGCTGGTTATAATTATGCATTACCTTAAACAAAGACATGTGAACCGTCTCATATGTCTTTTGTACGATCATAAAAATAAACAATAATGGCCAACTAGCCACAATTGCCCCAATTACACTGCTAGAAACAGCAAACAAAAAATGATAAATCAGCGAAAAAATATTGTTTTTAGTAATCATAATTCAAATTCATCTAGGTTATTAACTAAAATTGTTGGTTGACGTTTATCTGCAATATCCACTTTGGTCGTCACACCTGTCAAAGTCAACAACTGATCTACTCCACTATTAAAGCCAGCTTTAATATCGGTATCGTAATTATCACCTACCAAAAGTGCCTCATCTTTGCTATAGCCAACTTTATCCAAAGCCATTTTTACAATAATTGATTCAGGCTTACCAATATACAGTGGCTCTACTCCACTTGCTGCAGCAACGAATGCACATTGTGAACCATTGCCTGGAATTAGCTCATCCTCTGCTGGTAAATTCATATCGGCATTAGTCCCAATAAAAGTGGCTCCACGTCTAATCGCCCGTGAAGCTACTCGTACTTTATGATAAGTCAGATCTGTATCCATACCGACAATTACATAATCGGGATTTTCTTCATTAATTTCAAACTCTGGATGTTGCAATAATTCACGCCAGAGACCAATCTGCCCAATAATATACAAGCCGATCTTTTCCTTGTGTTCTCTTTGTAAAATATAGCTAGCTGTGGCCATACTTGGCGTATAAACATGGTCCGTATCAGTTTCGATACCGTGTCCCTTTAGTTTATCAACTACCATTTGCGGTGTTCTGGTCGTATTGTTGGTTAAAAACAAATAGTCTTTCCCTGCTTGAACTAAACGATGAACAAATCTTACTCCTGATTCAACTGTTTCCTTACCACGATAAACAGTTCCGTCTAAGTCAATTAAAAATACCCGGTAATCTTTCACTAGTTTCCCTTTCTCTTTTTAATAATAAATGAATGATGCCGTCCAAATTCTTTTTTCACTGCAATTGATTGTTTTTTCTTAAATTTAGTTTGATGAACACGCCGCTTCTTAAACGGATTATTTTCATTTTTATTCTTCCGATAATTTCGACGTCGTGCATGATAACGCTCATTTTTACCAAAATCGCGCTCGCGTCGTTCACGTGATCGCCGTATTTTAGTACGTTGATGCTGATAATAATGTACTGGATGCGTTAATTCCAAGATAAAATAAGGTCCGCCGGGATTACAATATTCCGTTAAATAATCCACGATCGCCATTTCTTTTTTATCAATTGCGGTTCTAGCACCGTCTTTATAAAAGCCTTTCAAGCGTAAATGTTCACTAGAAACGTCCCCCACCAGATAATCATACTGGTCAAGATAAGGATCATATTTTTTACGCAAAGATTCTAAATCAAGTGCGTCTCGCTCATTGACAATGATGCTATAAAGCTGCGCACCAATCTTAATGCTCTTACCATCTTGCACCACGTCAGCAAGTGGGTGTCTAATTGGCTGTTCTTGTTCAAATTTATTTTCTTCAGTCATCTTTTTCACTTCTCGCTGTTAAAGGATATTTTTCAGCCAAATATTTACCAACAACTTCACGTAAAAATTGTGGGAATAAAAACTCATTTTCACCGACAATAGCCAAAGTTGGGAAAAATGGAACTAAGACATAATGATCCAAACAGGCAATTTTATATTCTTTTTGTGGATCAATTTCATGCCCATTGACGTAAACTACACGTCTACGCATATCAACCTTGATCCCTTTGTAATACATCTGACCAAAAATTTTTCCTCGAAAACTCATCCCTTGCAGTGGAAAATGGTCTAGGTAATGCCGATTCTTTTCAATTTCCATCACTAGTCGCCACAAATCATAACCTTTCAAGGTTGAACGAACAACGTGCATTGGATGCGGTAAGGCATTTTGTAAATCATATTGAGTAATTATTCCACTCTTAAACGGGGTCAAGAATAGGCCTGAGCTTAAAATGGCTAAATCTGTTTTAGCAAAATCAGCAATCGCATCAAGAGAAACTTGAACGGCTGCTACTTTATCATCCGCAAATTTTTCAGGTAAATTAGCCACTTTTCGTTCTGATAAAAGTCGCTTACCTTCATCATAGTAGCCCTGAATCACTGCCTTATCTTCCGGTTCTTCTGGCATCGAAGCAGTAGAAATAGTGCGAGGTACTACCTTAATCACGTGATGATCTTCAAGTTCTAGATGAATATCACCCACATAGTTTCCCCATTTACCTGTTTGCGTAATCCAAGTATGCCCCACTTTTTCACCATGTTCAATCAGATCATGGCTGTGGCCTCCTACAATTAAATTAATTTGAGGATAATGTTTAGCTAACCAGCGATCCATTTTTAATCCAACATGAGTCAATAAAATTAAGACATCATACTTTCCTTCAATTTGAGCTAATTCGTGATCCATACTGTCACCTAACATCTTGACATGCCAATGATTAGGACCATAAGTCATTGGATAAGCTGCAGTCAGGCCAATTAAAGCAATTCGCGTCTTTTTCTTAGTAGTTAAAAACATATGGCCGACTGCCCATTTAGGCATTGATTCATCTTCTTCACGCAAATTTGCTAAAACTGTCGGAAAGTCCGCATGATCAAATAAATGTTCCAATACCCAATGTGGATTAGAAATTCCCTCATTATTGCCAATCGTAATTGCATCATAGTTAAACCCATTCATCAATTTGATGTTGGCTTGACCTTCCGTAGCATCAGTTAAAGGATGAGACCGATCCATAAAGTCTCCTGCATCAAAAGTGTAGATACCATCAACCGATTGATCAGCCTGCGCTTTTTTCAAGTAACGTCCGATTTTAGGGAAATGTTCAAAATGTGAATGAAGATCATTGGTATGTAAAATTCGCAGTTGTTCCATTTTTTATGCCACTTTCTAACCAATTCGATTGGCTTTTAAGATCATATTATATGCGTCTAAAATTTTTCCCTTAGGTTTATCCCATTCTACCCATTTTGGATTTTTCCAATCACTTTCATTAGTCAAAGTCTGCAAGTCATAAGTATCATTGATATATTTTTCATAAGCAATCAGTGCCTTAGTTCGAGGAATATTCAGCTGCAGTATTTTGACTTTTTTAATTAAGCCATGATCTGCAGCTAATTCTGCAATTCCATTTTGGTCAATATTAGAGATTTCATAATATCGACTGCCATCATTTCTGGTAACTTCTTCAATTAAGTCCAATTGTTCCATTAAATCTCATCCTTTAGATTTCAATCATACCGATTACTGATAAAAGAATAGTACTATAAATAGAAAAAAATGTGTAACCATGCTATTGTTAAGTATGCGATAGAGGTGTACACATGAAATTTAAAAGCCGACTCGTTTGGGTTCTTTTTTTTAGCTTAGTCTTTTTCATAAATAGTGGTTTTACAGTTGTAGGGCACCGTGGTGATCCCATCAAATATCCTGAAGAAACAATTCAGGCTGACGATTCCGCCTTTAATTCTGGTGCTGATTACGTTGAACTCGATCTCCAGCTCTCAAAGGATGGAGTTCCGGTCATTGCACATGATGATGACCTCTTCCGAGTTACTCATACACATGCAATTGTATCACAAAATAATTTTACAGCACTTAAACAACTGCAATATGACAATGGCGAACACGTTATGTCACTCAGTGAGCTTTTTAAGCATTATCAAAATAAACCAAACACTAAATTTGTCTTAGAGACTAAAATTGATCATGGATTAAATCCGTCCTATGAGTTAGAGGATAGAATCGCACAAATAGTTAAAAAATACCATATGCAGAAAAGAATCATGATTCATTCATTTTCCGCTGCTAGTCTCTTTCACTTTAGAAAAATTATGCCTGAAGCTTATCTAATTTTGATCGTTGGCAGCCTGAAACGCATTAATTTCAGTAATTTACCTCAAGTTAATGCTATCAATGCTTCTTCTGATATTGTGCAAGAGCATCCCTTTTTAATTCACTGGCTTCACAAATTACATAAGCAACTGTTTGTCTGGGCCGAAATGGACGAATCGCCTGCCCTATGGCATTGGCTAATTAATCGGAATGTTGATGGCGTGGTTACCAACTATCCCGCTACTGGTTTTAAATATAAATTAGCCAAAAGTGGCACTAAAAAGTACGCTATTAATAGAACTGGAATTTATTTTGGTAAAACTAAAGCCGCTACAATGATGAATCCGTATGTTCGCATCAAAGAAAAGAAGTACGTGCAACCAGGTCAAAAAGTCAATGTCACTTATGGCGTCCGTGTAGATGATCGCTTATTTTATCAAATTGCTGAAAAAACTTTTATTTCGGCAGAATTCGTTAATTTTGACTTAACAAAGCGAGATATTGCTCCTTATCAAAATAAGAAAATTATCGCTAAACCTAACCAAAAAGTTACAATTTATCGTTATCCTGATAACCAAGCCAAAACGCAGCAAAAATTACCCGCAAATCAATTATTAAAAATTCAAAATTTTAATGGTAGTCCTAAAAACATGTGGATTTATACCAAACTAGGTTGGGTTAAGGCAAAAGATATCTTGTTCTATGGCTTCTTTAGTCAAGACGATTTCAGAGATTATCAGTCCTTACCACGGGTCAGTCAGTACACTAATCTCGTGCTTTTGCCCTATAATCCTAATCAAGCAATTGCGCCAACCACTTTTACACAAAAGCTTCAACAGATTAACAAAATTATCTACTAAAACAAAAAGACCAGTAAACTGGTCTTTTTTGCTTCACTTAATTATTGATTTAAAGTACTTTGCTTTTTAACTAATTCATATGGCAAAACAATATGAGTATCATCTACTTCTTCATTGTTCATCAACTTAGTCAACATTCTCATTGCTACGGCACCCATATCATAAAGTGGCTGCTTAATCGTAGTCAAAGCTGGACGAACAACAGAAGCTAACTGCGTAGCACTGGCGGTCACGATTTCCAAATCTTCTGGCACTTTCTTACCTGCATCCATCGCAGAATTCAAAATACCAACTGATGAAATATCGCGAGTAACAATTACACCATCAACGCCATCTTTAACTAATTGTGGGTATAAATTATAACCATCTGAATAGTCTTTAATATCAGTATAGATTCGAGGAGTGCCCAAATCATTTTCTTCCATGAATTCTTCATAAGCAGGGATTCTGTTTTCGCTGTTAACTACAGCATCTTGATCACCAACTACGATTCCCAAATGCTTCTTACCATCATGGTACATCAAATTTAATGCTTCAGTATCAGCCTTCTTATAGTCAATTGTGACAGAAGCAAAATCATCACGATTATCTTTAGTACCTGCTAAAACCACAGGAGTATCAGTCCGCTTAAAGGCATCAGCTGCTTCATCTGATAAACGGTTAGACATATAAATTACACCGTCAACTTGCTTATTCAGCAAACTTTGAATAACTTGGTCTTCCTTCATCAAGCGGTTTTCAATACTAGTAATAATGATGTTGTATTTATATAAAAGTGCAATATCATCAATACCCTTAGATAATTCTGCAAAGTATAAATTAGTTAAATCTGGGACAATTAACCCTACTGTAGTAGTCCGCTTAGAAGCTAAACCTTGAGCTACAGCGTTTGGTTGATAGTGCAGTCTTTTAATAACTTCGAGAACACGGTCACGTGTCTCTTTTCTAACATTACTATTACCATTCACAACACGAGAAACCGTAGCCATTGAAACCTTAGCTTCCCGAGCGACGTCATAGATTGTAACTTCTTGTTTATGCATCTCTTATCTCTCATTCCTTCCAAAAAATTCTTCACTTAAAGATATCACGATGCTGCATAAAATGCAAACGTTTACAGATTTTCTTTCATTTTTTCATTAAGAAATCATGATATACTACAGTCAACATAATTTGCAAGAAAAGAGGACAATATGAACTTAGATAAATTACAACAATGGTTGCAAGACTCCAATAATGATCTTGCTTACATTTCTAATCCAATTACCATTTCCTACTTCACTGGCTACTCAATGGAGCCCCATGAAAGAATCTTTGCTTTAATTGTTTTAAAGGATGCAGAACCTTTTATCTTCTGTCCTGCCTTAAATGTAGAAGAAGCAAAAGCTTCCGCATGGGATGGCGACGTTATTGGCTACCTTGATTCCGAAAATCCTTGGAACATCATAGCAACTAATGTCAAAAAGAGAACTCACGATACCCATAATTGGGCAATTGAAAAAGATGATTTGTCTGTTGCCCACTACCAGCTCTTACGTGGTGAATTTCCTAACGCTAGTTTCACTAACGATGTTTCACCTTTTATTGAAAAACTTCGTCTTTACAAGACACCTGAAGAAATCAAGAAGTTGCAAGGCGCTGGTGCAGAAGCAGACTTTGCTTTTAAGATTGGCTTTGACGCAATTAGAACTGGCGTCACCGAAAGAAGCATCGCTGGACAAATTGATTACCAACTAAAAATTCAAAAAGGTGTTATGCATGAAAGTTTTGAAACCATCGTACAAGCTGGTAAAAACGCCGCTAATCCTCACCTTGGTCCAACTATGAACACTGTTCAACCAAATGAATTAGTTTTATTCGACTTAGGTACCATGCACGATGGTTACGCATCAGATTCTAGTCGAACTGTTGCTTACGGTGAACCTACTGCTAAGCAACGCGAAATTTATGAAGTTGATCGTGAAGCTCAACAAGCCGCAATCGAAGCTGCTAAGCCAGGAATCACCGCTGAAGAATTAGATAGCGTGGCTCGTGACATCATTACTAAGGCTGGCTATGGTGAATACTTCATTCACCGCCTAGGTCACGGCATTGGTAAAAACGTTCATGAATATCCATCAATCGTACAAGGTAACGACTTAGTTCTTGAAGAAGGAATGTGCTTCTCCATTGAACCAGGTATCTACATCCCTGGCTTTGCTGGTGTCAGAATTGAAGATTGTGGTGTCGTTACTAAGGACGGCTTTGAAACCTTTACTCACACTGACAAGGACTTAAAAGTTTTGCCACTTAAAGACTAATTTTGTCATAAAAAAGGAGCTGATCATCACGACCAGCTCCTTTTCTTTTTGACTTTAATTAAGCTTGTGGTTTTTCTGAAGTAGATGCTGCATCAGTATCATCTTTTTCAGCATTGTTCAAATCGTTAACTGACTCTTCAGCATTTTCACTGTCATCGTCATCTTTATTTGAGTCATCGATTACGATGTCGTCAAAATCCTTCAATTCTGAATCATCTTCAACATTCTTAGGGAATGATGCTAATTGATTCTTAACGATTTCAGTACCATTGTCATACTTCTTCTTCAAATCTTGAAGCTTGTCATTATCTTTAATCTTGTTCTTAACGTCATCAACTTGTTCATCACTAACAAGAAGTGAACCTGCGAGAAAACCTGCTGCACATCCTGCAACGGCACCTAATAAGAAACTTGCGAATTTTTTCATGGTGAATTCCTCCTTTATTAATTTTCACCTCTGCGACGCTTGCGTCTTGCAAATGCCGTCGCAGCTATTGAAGAAATAAGACCCGTACGGCTTAAATGATTGCTGCTAAAGCGTTTAGCGATCTTTTTAGATGAATCGTTTAATTCTGATACGCTTTCGCCTAAATCTGCAGCAGCTTTAACAACTGGATCTAACGTCTTCATTTTACCATTAACATCGGTCATTAGGTCATTAGTTTTATCTAACAAATCCGAAGTTTGATCCATCAAGCCATCCATATCTTCAGAAATTTTCTTCATTGACTCGTTAGTTGTTTGAATAGTTGCACTAGTTTCTTTCAACAACTTCGCGGTCCGAATTAGCATTGGAATCGTAAATAATACTAAAATTAAGAATGCAATCGCCGCAATTAAGCCTGCTAAAGCACCATAAGAAATTGTCATTTTCTACCTCCATCAACATCTAAAAAAAGTTTAGCATGAATATCCTTTATTCTCAATTAATGTCTTGTTATTCTTAATTATACCCGTAAGCAATAGAAAGGACACCAAATGAAGATTCCTACTCACATAAATATACAGAAAATTGAAATTGATTGGAGTAAAATTAGCCAAAATTTATTGTCAATTATTTGGCAATTAGCTATTACTTCACTCATTTTTTACCTTTTATCCCATTTTGGTCATAAAATAATTAATAATTACTTAGCCAAGCATAACACAGTTAAGAATAAAAGAACTCGAACTATCACAGCTTTGATTAACAGCGTTTTTCAATATACCCTTATCTTCTTCTATTTATTCGGTATTCTCTCTATTCTAGGTGTACCAGTTGGCACCTTGTTAGCCAGTGCTGGAATTTTTTCCCTAGCTTTAGGAATGGGCGCACAAGGCTTTGTTAGTGATTTGGTCAACGGTTTCTTTATTCTAAGTGAAGACCAATTTGATGTTGGAGATTTAGTTCAGATTGGCACTAATGTTGGTACCGTCGTGCAACTAGGCCTCAGAACTACTCGTCTCAAGGGTTCAGATGGCTCAATTATTTTCATCCCTAACCGCAACATTACCATTGTGCAAAACCTAGCCCATGGCGGTGTAGCACTAGACATTAATTTGGATCTTGATACCAAAAACGATATTGATGAAGTTAACAAGTTAATCAAAGAATGCAATCGTAAGATCCAGCCTGAGAAAAAGACAATTGTATCAGGTCCTACTATTGTCGGTGTGACCGAACAAACAGGAAAGAAATTTGTTTATTCCATTCATTTTCAAGTTAAGCCTGGTAAGCAAGCTGCTGTGAAAAATTTGTATCTAAGTAAATATATTCAAATTTTAAGAGAAAATAATATTGTTTTTGCAAGTACAGAACGACCTGCAAAAACTACTGCAAAATAAGTAAAAAATAGCTCAGTTCAAATCATACGAATGACCCGAACTGAGCTATTTTTATCTAATCAAACTGTTCTAACCAAGCTGGCAATTCTTGGAGCAATTTTCGCACTGCATTACCACGATGAGAAATCTCATTCTTTTCATCAGTAGTCATCTGTGCAAAAGTTTTTTCTTTTTCTGGAATATAAAACAATGGATCATACCCAAAACCATCTTCACCACGTGGTGCAGCCAAAATACGACCACTGCAAGTACCTGACACAACCAAGTCTTTATCAAATTCACCTGGCATCGAAACTACAATCGTAGTCCAAAATTTAGCCGTTCTTTTTTCATCCGGTACACCGCCTAATTCAGCTAATAACTTGGCGTTGTTCTTTGCGTCATTGTGAGCTTCGCCTGCATACCGTGCACTTCTAACACCAGGCTCCCCATTTAAGGCATCAACTATTAAACCTGAATCATCGGCAATCGTAGGCAACTTGCTAAACTCAGCTAATTCATGGGCCTTAATCTTGGCATTAGCTTCAAACGTATGGCCACTTTCAATCGGATGAGGCGGATTGTCTAAGTCAGCATTCGTCTTAATCTCGATATCTACCCCAGCTTGTTTAAAGGCTTCTTTTAGTTCTTTTGCTTTACCTTGATTACCAGTCGCAAATAAAATTTCTTTAACCATTATTCATTCTCCGTATCCACATGCTTAGATGTTAAAGTTGCATCATCCATGAATGTCCTTGCTAAATGATCAAAACTAGTTGGATCGCCTGTAGTGTAATATTCATGACTGACTTTTTCATTACCATCACTAAACAAACCATCGCGCCGCATCACATTAAACGTATACTGTGCAACTTGATCTGCAGGATCCAAGATAGTAACATTTTTATCATTAATTGCTTCTTTAAATTCTTTCTGAATCAATGGATAATGCGTACAGCCCATAATTAAAGTGTCAAAGTCTTTTCCTTGTAAGGGGGTCAAACTCTCTTTAACTACTTTTAAGTTGGTTTCATGATCTTTTTGAGCCTCCACAAGTGGTGCAAGTTTAGGGGCAGCTAATTCCGTTACCTGAATTTCTGGATCACGGAAACGGATCTCTTTAGCATAAGCATGTGATTCTGCTGTTGCTTTAGTTGAAACTACCGCAACTTTTTTATTCTTAGTTGTCCGTGAAGCGGCCAAACTCCCCGACTGAATAACTCCGATAATTTGTGGATCAATTTCTGCTTGAATCGTACTCATAGCCATTGCTGTCGCAGTATTGCAGGCAAAAATTATCAGCTTAACATTTTTATCTAACAAAAATTGGACTGATTTTCTAACTAGTTCAATAATCTCTTCTTTAGTTCGATCGCCATACGGCATATGAGCGTTATCACCAATAAAAACAGTTGATTCATTAGGCAATTTTTCAATTACTTTTTTTGCAACAGATAGGCCACCTAGCCCTGAATCCAATAATCCAATCGGACGATTATCCATAATAAAACCCTCTTAAAATCAAAAATTTATTTTCTACTTATACTAGTTTACGGTAAAATAAAAAAGAATAAAAGGGATGAACAAGTTTATGACAGAAAACACAGAAAACACAAACGAGCACGTATATTTTATTAACCAACTTTACCGCGATTTCCTTTTGCCAACTATTTTAGGCGATGATGACGCCTCAATTCTTTATTGGGCTGGCAAGAGAATCGCGCGAAAATATGATTTAAGTGATTATGATGATTTAGTTGAATTCTTCAACATGGCTGAATTTGGTAAGCTAGAAAAAGTTAAAGAAAGACGATCATTTACTACTTACGAATTAAGTGGCCAAACTGTCACTGATCGTTTGAATAGCGCCAGCAAGGAATTCTCCCTTGAAGGCGGAATGATCGCGGAAGCATTTCAAAAATCAACTGGTCGAACCACCGAATGTGAAATTAATATTTTAGATAAAGAAAAGAAAGTTCAATTTATCGCTCGCTTCGGTTAAAAGCAAGTTGATAGACTATAACTATATACTTTAGTTAAAATCGCATTTTTTTAGATATATTAGATATAGGAGTAGAGCATGATTAAAGAATTTAAAGAGTTTATTTCACGTGGCAATGTAATGGACATGGCAGTTGGTGTAATCATTGGTGCTGCCTTCACTGCTATCGTACAATCTTTAGTAAAAAACTTGATCAACCCCCTACTTGGGATCTTTGCCGGCAAAATTGATTTTTCTAACCTCGTTTTTAAGGTTGGGGATGCTACATTTAAATATGGCAGCTTCATCAATTCTGTCATTAACTTCTTGATCATTTCATTTGTGGTATTTTTAATGATCAAGGCTTTAAATAGAGTAATGCCCAAGAAAGAAAAAGAAGCTGGTCCAACTGAGGCCGACTATTTAGAAGAAATTCGTGACTTGCTAAAAAAGCAAGTAAATCAAAATAAGTGATATATCAAAAAAGCTTGAGGCAACATCGTCTCAAGCTTTTTTTGATTTTTAAATTAATCAGTATATTGATCCAAAATTTGGTTTAACTTTTCTTTTGGAGTGTAACCAGTAATTCGGTCTACAATATTGCCATCCTTCTTTACGATTAAAGTAGGAATAGCCATAATACCCAAATTCTTAGCTGTATCTTGATTTTGGTCAACATCCATCTTGTAGAAGTTAACGTCTTGACGTTCTTCAGATAATTGATCAATTACTGGTGATTGCATCTTACATGGACCACACCAAGTTGCCCAAAAGTCTACTAATGCTACACCATTCTTAGTTTCTTCTTCAAAATTTTGATCATTAATTGCTTCAACCATAATTATTACCTCACATTTTTTCAATTCATTTATTTATATTATAAGTATATTCTATTATACTTACTTTTTGCAAGTAAGACGCTTACTTTAATCGTACAATTGTTGCACCATTGCCACCTTCATTAGCTGGTGCATAATTAAAGTTCTTTACATGATTGCTGCTGCGGAGATATTGCCAAACACCTTTTCTAATCGCACCAGTACCAATACCGTGAATAATCGTAACCGTATCAAGTCCTGCCAGTAAAACAGAATCAATATATCGGTCCAAATTAGTCATTGCTTCATCATAGCGTTGGCCTCGCAAATCCAGCTCGCTATGAGCATTACTTCTTCTAACCGCACTGGTTGCTCTAACAGTTTGTCTAGGCTTAGTACTTTCGCCCTTTTCAATCCTCTCAATATCGCGATCACTAACCTTAACTTTGATAATTCCCATCTGAACCTCATATTCATGTTCAGATAACTTCTTAGTAATCGTACCTGTCTGACCATATGAGAGGACCTTTACTCGATCGCCTACACTTACATGGTGACGACGTTTTTCACGCTGTAAGACCTTATTATGAGCCAAATTATTAGCCTGACGCTCTAAACTGTTGAGTTCGCCTTTAGCTTCAATAATCTTATTTTCCTTGACGCCCATGTTCTTTTGTTTTTCAAGTTGGGCAATAATCTCATCAGCTTTTTTACGGCGTTTGGCAACAACTTCATTAGCTCGCTCTTGTGCAAAATCAAGCTGTTTTTGTACACGTTGGTTATACCAATCAAGTGCTTGTTGCAACTTTTGCTCTAATTTTTGGCTCCGATCCAAACTGGTTTGCAGACGATTACGAGCCACAGTAGCTGCCTTGGTTTGCGTATTCAACTTGGTGATCATCTTATTAATATCAGAATCTTCATCTGACATTAAGTTCTGGGCATTTTTGACAACATCTTCACGCATCCCTAGCTTGCGGGCAATGGCAAAGGCATTACTATGACCAGGAATACCAATCTGCAAATGATAAGTTGGCGACAAGGTCTTTAAGTCAAATTCCATTGAGGCATTAGTCGTCCGTGGCCGATTATAACCATAAAGCTTCAATTCAGGATAGTGCGTTGTCACCATGATCTTAGCATCTTTTTTACGCAAAAAGTCTAAGATACTAATTGCCAAACTAGCACCCTCTTCTGGATCAGTCCCTGCACCAATTTCATCAATTAAAACTAAGGTCTCAGAATCAACATTCTTCATGATCGCAATAATGTCATTGATATGTGATGAAAAAGTACTTAACGATTGTTCAATTGACTGTTCATCGCCAATATCAGCATAAACTTGCTTAAAGACGCCAACCTTGCTACCTTCTTCAGCCGGGATAAATAATCCAGACTGTGCCATCAATTGAAGCAATCCTGCTGTTTTTAAGGTAATTGTCTTACCACCGGTGTTAGGCCCCGTGATCAGCATAGTATCAAATTCACCACCTAAACTAATGTCATTAGGTACTACCTTTTCTGGGTCAATCAATGGGTGACGCGCTTTTAATAAGTTCAAAGAATGGTCTTGTGTCAGACGAGGCTCACTTGCCTTCATTTCTTTTGCTAACTTGGCTTTAGCCTGCAAGAAATCTAGTTCAGTTAATGCAGCCGCAATATTATTCAAACTAGTAATTTCTTCACGAGCCAAATTAGATAAGTGCTTCAAAATATTACGAATTTCTTGTTTTTCTTGAGCAATTAAATTCTGTTGGCGGTTATTAAGGTTTAAAACGGCTTCCGGCTCTATAAACAGTGTTTGACCACTGGCACTTTGATCATGAACTACCCCACCAAATTTTGCCCGATATTCTTGCTTAACTGGAATAACATAGCGGTCATCACGAATAGTCACAATTTGCTCAGATAAATACTTACTACTATTGCCCTTAGTATAAGCATCCATCTTATTCTTAATTTCCTCTTCATTAGAACGTATATCATGACGCAAACGAGCTAGTTCATGTGAGGCTGTATCTAATACCTCACCATCATAATCAACTGATTTCTTTAATTCTCTAAATAAAAGATCCGGCACATCTAATTGATCTAAAATTTCATCAATTGCAGTTAAATCCAGTTTGTTTGGATCTATTTCTGCCAAAAAGTCATTAATTTCATGAGCTAAGCTTAATACTAATAATAAATTACCTAATTCCTTAGCATTTAAATTAGCTTTCATGCTTAAACGTTTAGTACTTGGACGTACGTCCTGAAAGTCCGTTAAAGGAAGTTGTCCCTTAATTCGTAGCAAATTAGTCAAAGCTAAAGTCTGCTTTAACTCATTTTGTACTTGTTCAAAATCACCACTAGGTAATAATTCCTCCGCTTCTTTTTTAGCGGGACCAGTAATCGCTAATTTACTCAAGCGCTTAGTAATTTCGCCAAATTCTAAAATCTCTAATATTTTCTTGTTCATTTTTATCTTTTTTCTAAAACTAACAAAAAGGACCAGCCACAGCCAGTCCTCTTTTTATTATTTACCACTCAAGCGGTCATCATCTAAGAAAGTATTTAAAACTCCCTGGACCATGTCCCACTCATCATCAGATTCAATCTCATGCAAATCGCTACTTGTTACATCGCCGGCATCATCGGCATCATAACTGAAAGCTTGCACCTCAATATCTTCATCATCGCCAACAGCGGCTGGATAAAGAAGCACGTAAGATTTGTCATAATCATCTGAATGAAAAGTAAATAATATCTCATACAATTCTTCATTACCTTGATCATCAATCAAAGTAATTTGACGATCTTGATCGTCACCATTAACTTGTGCTGCCATTTTAATCCTTTCGGTGTAAATCTAAATAATTTTGCAAGATGAGCACCGCTGCCATCTGATCAATTACTTGTTTACGCTTCTTGCGATCATGGATCCCTGCATCCTCAACAAGTACTCGTCGTGATTCAATTGTTGTCAATCTCTCATCAGAATAATGTACAGGTAAACCAAACTTTTCCTCTAGTCGTTTGCCGTATGCCTTACTTCTAGCTACGGAACTACCAGAAGTACCATCCATATTCTTAGGTAAACCTAATACGAAACCGTCAACTTCATATTGTCTGACTAGCTTCTTCAATGGACGCATACCAAAGTTATATCTGCTTTCATCAATCTGGATAGTCTCCAACTTCTGGGCAGTAATTCCTAGCTCATCGCTAATTGCTACTCCCACAGTTTTAGAACCTACATCTAAACCTAATAAACGCATTATTTATTCTTACCAAGATAACTCTTAACAAGTTCTTCAATAATCTCGTCACGTTCGTGCTTAAGAATCAAATTACGGGCATCGTTATGCCGTGGAATATAAGCAGGATCGCCAGAAAGTAAGTAACCTACAATCTGGTTAATAGGATTATAGCCCTTTTCTTCAAGCGCATTGTAAACATCTTGCAGAGTATCATAAACATTTTTTCCTTTGTTCTGATTAAAGTCAAAATGCATAGTCTTATCTAGCGAACTCATATTTATTCCTCCTGTCAACAATTTTACTTGAAAAAAAGCTTAAACACAATTAATTAATTCTTAGTTCTTAGAAATTTCGTCAATAACTGCCTTAATAGCATCATTCAAGCCTGCTGGATTCTTACCACCGGCTTGAGCCATGTTTGGACGGCCGCCACCGCCACCGCCAAAGATTGGGGCAGCGATCTTGATTAAGTTACCTGCTTTAAGGCCCTTGTCTAATGCCTTTTGGCCTAAGGCAATAATCATATTAGCCTTGCCAGCATTTTCAGCAGCTAAAACTAAAACATCAGACTTGTTGCCGCTCTTCCAGTTATCAGCAAGTTCACGCAAGTCATTCATCCCATTAACATCTGCAGTAGCAGCAATGACAGTCAAGTCACCAGCTTGTTTAACGTCATTAAAGATTTGACCAGCCTTAGCAGCATTGATCTTCTTGTTCAAAGTTTCAACTTGCTTTTGAGCATCGTGCAAATCACTTTCAAGTGAATCAATCTTATCGACAATGTTATCTGGCTTGGTTGCCTTAACTTCTTCTTGAATATCATCAAGTAAGTCTGAACGGTTTGCCAAGTATTCATAAGCCTTCTTAGAAGTTACAGCTTCAATTCTACGCATACCAGCACCGACAGCTGATTCTGAAGTAATCTTGAAGATTCCAATTTGGTTAGTATTGTCCACGTGAGTACCACCACAGAATTCACTTGAGAAGTCACCCATTTGAACAACACGAACCTTATCACCATACTTGCTATCAAAGAGGGCTAAAGCACCCATCTTTTCACCCTCTTCAGGGGTAGTGATAGTAGTCTTAACTTGAATAGCTTCCCAAATCTTTTGGTTAACCAATTCTTCAACGGTCTTAAGCTCACGCTTGGTCATTGGTTCCATTGCAGTAAAGTCAAATCTTAAGTAGTCAGGATCAACTAATGAACCAGCTTGGTGAGTGTGTTCACCTAAGACTTGACGAAGAGCAGCGTGAAGAAGGTGAGTTGCTGAGTGAGAGTGACGTAACCCTTCACGACGTTCCTTATCTAACTTCAATACGTATTCTTGACCCTTTTCAACTGGCAAAATAAGGTCAACAAAGTGTAAATTTTGGTCGTTAGGTGCGTGTTGGACGTCAGTAACTTCAGCTACTAATTCACCATTTTGGTTATAAATCTTACCATGATCAGCAACTTGACCACCACGTTCTGCGTAAAATGGAGTCTTGTCAAAGACTAAAGTAGCATGTTCGCCATCGGCCCTATCAACCAACTTATCATCAACAACAATGTCAACTAGCTTTGCATGTGGTTCTTCGTAAGTATCACGTTCAAAGACTGACTTATCCTTAATGTTCATTAAAGTTACATCTTGACGTCCCATTGATTGAAGGTCACCACGAGCTTTACGTGCACGCTCTTTTTGAGCAGCCATTTCTGCGTCAAAGCCCTTCTTGTCAACCTTAAGGCCAGCATCTTGTGCTGATTCAAAAGTCAATTCATATGGGAAGCCGTAAGTATCGAACATCTTGAAGGCATCTTTACCTGAGATAGTCTTGTCCTTTGACTTCTTAGCCTTGTCAATCAAGTCATCAAGCAAAGTCAAACCAGTATCAAGAGTTGATTGGAATCTTTCTTCTTCGTTTTGGATTACGTTTTCGATAAAGCCACGTTGGTCCATTACTTCTGGGTAGTGACTTTCCATAATCTTACCTACAACTGGAACAAGCTTGTAAAGGAAAGCACCCTTGATGCCCAAACGTTGACCGTTCAAGTCAGCACGACGGATCAAACGACGTAAAACGTAACCACGGCCTGAGTTTGATGGAAGAGCACCGTCAGCAATAGCAAAGCTTACGGCACGAACGTGATCGGCAATAATCTTAAATGCAGTAGTGTCTTCTTTGTTTTCACCGTACTTCTTACCTGGAGTCATTTCTTCAGTAGTATGAATGATTGGCAAGAACAAGTCGGTTTCGAAGTTTGTTGGAGCATCTTGCAAAATTGAAAGAACACGTTCTAGTCCCATACCAGTATCGATGTTCTTATGTGGTTGATCGACATATTTGCCATTTGGCAAGTGGTTGTATTGTGAAAATACGATGTTCCAAATTTCAAGGTAACGTGCATTTTCACCACCAGGGAAGTTTTCTGGATCATCTTCAGCAACGTCGTTGTTTTCTTGACCACGATCGTAGAAAATTTCGGTATCAGGACCACATGGACCTTCACCAATATCCCAGAAGTTATCTTCCAACTTAACAATATGATCAGCTGGCATCCCTGCCTTTACCCAAACATTAAATGAGTCTTCATCTTTTGGATAAACAGTACAGTAAAGCTTTTCCTTTGGCAAGCCAAGCCAATCAGGACTAGTTAAGAATTCCCATGCCCAAGGAATAGCTTCATCTCTAAAGTAGTCACCAACTGAAAAGTTACCAAGCATTTCAAAGAAAGTTTGGTGACGTGCAGTCTTACCAACATTTTCAATATCGTTGGTTCTGATTGACTTTTGAGATGAAGTAATTCTGTGATTCTTTGGTACAACTGAGCCATCAAAGTACTTCTTCATGGTAGCAACACCTGAGTTAATCCAAAGAAGAGTTGGGTCATCTTGTGGGATTAATGATGCACTTGGCATAATCATGTGACCATGATCCTTGAAGAAGTCTAAAAACATTTGGCGAAACTCTGAACTATTTAGTTTCTTCATTAAAATAAATCTCCCTAAAAATAAATAAAAAACACTATTGCTTTCTTCAAGGACGCTCCGCGCGCGGTACCACCTTGATTGCAACAGTGTTTGTTACCTCTTGATATTCTTAATTATGAAACTTAAAGGAGCATTTTTTGACTATTATTAAGCCATTCTCATCTAACTGGCTCTCTCTTTGAAATAATTGATCAAAAAACATATCTTAAGCTGAAATAATTGTACTACAAAATCCGCTTCTGTCAAAGCCCTTGTTCACGCTTGCGCTTTCTCAAACGTTTTGCCTTACGAACCTCATGACGCTGTTCCAACTTACGTTTTTGACGATTATCCTCTTGAATCGCACGCTTAATCTTCTTCTTGTAACCTGGCTTACGCTTTCTCTTCTCTTTTTTAACGTAACCCACCAGCTTGGTATCAAGCTTACGATTCTTGCTTTGACGATTTTCACGACTGCGATAGTGTTTACGTGGCACTAATTCACCATTTTTAATTTCAACGAAGTCAAAATGAACACCCATCTTTTCCAATTCTTCAATTCGGTTCATTTCTTCTTCACGAATTAAAGTTATCGCATGACCAGATAAGCCATTACGCCCCGTCCGGCCAATCCGGTGAATCACGAACTCAATATCACGTGGTATTTCATAATTGACAACCAGACTAACACCATCAATATCTAAGCCACGAGCAGCTAGGTCACTAGCTACCACATATTGATACTGTCCTTGCTCAACCTGACGCAGAGTACGCTTTCTTTCACGTTCAGTTACCCCACCGTGAATTTTAGCTACCTTCAAACCCTGATCTTGCAAATAATTAGTCAACTCATCAACCTTTTGCTTAGTGTTAGCAAAAACCAACGCCAAATATGGTTGTCCCATAGTTAACAATTTGTACAAGACATTCTTGCGATCCTTTGAGCCAATATCAAGCAAATCGTTTTTAATCGTTGGCGCAATAACACTAGGATTATCAATAACGATCTCATCAGGATGAGCCATATATTTGCGTAAAAAGTTAGACAATTTAACTGGAATAGTTGCTGAAAAGGCAGCAATTTGGACATCCTTCGGCAATTTAGCAGCAACTTGATCAATGTCGTTCAAAAAGCCCATGTCCAAGGTCATGTCAGCTTCGTCGATAACAAAAGTTTTTACTTGATCAACTGCAAAAACCTTCTTTTGAACAAAGTCTAACAAACGTCCTGGAGTTGCAATCACCAATTGTGGAGTATTATTTTGATACTTTTCTAATTGACGTTCACGATCAGTTCCGCCCGCAAGATGTGCAATTGAAAAATGCATCCCTGCCGCATCACGGAGCTGCCGTGCTACTTGATAAAGCTGATCGGCTAATTCACGACTAGGCAAAGTAACGATTGCTTGAACATAGCGTTTATCTTCTTCAATTTCATTAAAAATTGGTACTAAATAAGCATGCGTTTTTCCTGAACCAGTTGCTGCTTGCACTACTACACTCAAGTCAGACAACATAGCAGGAATAACTTTCTCCTGCACCTTAGTTGGCTTTTCAAAATGGATCTTCTTTAAACCAGCCTGAATAGCTGGTTTAATTCTTGAATCTATAAAAATATTATTCATGATCTTCTTTAAACTTCTTAGTTACTTCAACGACTTCCGCAAATACCTGCTTTACTTCGTCCATATCCTTAGCGTTAGCACCACTAGCTAATGCATGACCACCACCATCATGCTTAGCAGCTAATTCATTGATTACAGGGCCCTTTGAACGGTAATGTACGCGGAAAGTACCATCTGGTTTTTCAACAAAAACATTCCAAGCAAGCACATCTTTAATACGTCCTGGAGTAGATACAGCAACATTTGCTTGATCATCAGTCAAACCTAACTTCTTCAAGTCTGACTGCATCAAAATTGTATAAGCTGCACCAACGGGATCAATTTCCATCTTGTCCATTGCCAAGGCTTGCAATTTTGCCTCATCAAAAGTTACATCAGCAATATTACGAGCGATTTCAGTAATGTTAATTCCAGTAGAAGCTAATTGAGCAGCCACCTTAAAAGTATGCTCTGAAGTTTCTGGATACATGAAACGACCGGTATCGCCTACAATTCCAGCATAAAGTGGATAAGCAACTTCCTTGGTAATCTTAAAGCCCTCTTCATTCAAGAAGTCTACAATGATTTGGCATGCTGCTGGAGCATCTGGATCTACGTAACTCATATCAGCATATGGATCAACATCTGGGTGGTGGTCAATCTTAATTAAAAAGTCACCCTTATCATACAACTTATTAGAAATTCTTGGTGTATTAGCGGTATCAGTAGTAATTACCAAAGCACCTTCGTAATCAGTTGCCTTGACTTGATCCATGTGGTTAATCCAAGCTAAGTCGCCTTCATCGTTTTCCCCAGCACAAAGAATGCGCTTGTCCGGGAATTTTTCCATTAATGCTCTAGCTAAACCAGCTTGTGAACCAATTGCGTCTGGATCAGGACTAGTGTGGCGGTGCAAGATAATTGTAGGATATTGCAAGATTTTTTCATAAATGTCATCAAAACTACTCATTTTTAATCTCCTCATCTTGTAAAAATATCTGTATCTAGTTTACCAGAAAAATAGCTTTATTTATTAGTCGAACAAACTGATTGATTGATATTTTTTCTTTTCAAAGTCAGTTACAGTGACTCCCAATAAACGAATTCCGTCATCTAAAAATGAACTTGTTGCTTCGAACAAGTCACGAGCCACATCATAAAAATCTAAGTGACTATCAGAAGGTGTTTTCAACTTTTTTCTCTTGGTTACCGTATCAAAATTATTATTTCTTACTTTAATAACAACAGTACCTGCCTTAAAATTGCGTTTTTTTAATGCTGCTTCCAAATGATTGCAATAGTTACGAATATTGGTTAGGGCTTCATCCTCAGTATAAATTGCAGGCTCGTAAGTCCGCTCCATGCCAATTGATTTTCGATTAGCCTCTGAGTCTGTAACAACAGGTCTTAAATCTATTCCACGTGCATGTTGGGCTAAAATATACCCCATTTTCTTAAATTTTTTAATTAAGGTTAAAACCTCAACTTTTTCTAAATCTGCCCCAGTATAAACACCTATCTGATGCAGCTCTTCTTGCGTCTTCGGTCCAATACCAGGAAACTTCTCAATCTTTTGCATTGCTAAAAAGTTCTGCACTTCACTAGGCAAAATTACGGTTCGACCAAACGGTTTGGCGTATTCTGATCCCATTTTAGCTAAAAACTTATTATAGGAAACGCCAAAAGACGAGTTTAAGCCTACTTCTTGCCGAATCCTTTTCTGTAAATCTAAAGCAATTTGAACTGCAGACTCCTGCTCTATCTTTGGATGTGTCACGTCTAGATAAGCTTCATCTAAAGCCACTGATTCAACCTGATCTGTCACATCATGCATAAAAGAATGGATTTTAGCTGACACTGCACGATATTTATCAAATCGTGGTCTAGTAAAAACTATTAGCTCCTTGGGAACCAAACGTACTGCTTGAATTGCGGCCATAGCTGAATGAACGCCATACTTACGAGCTACATAATTGCAAGTAGCCACTACTCCATGTCCACCATTTTGTCGTGGATCTTGCCCAACAATCAATGCCTTATTTTTCCATTCGGGATGCTCCTGCATTTCAACCGAAGCGTAAAAAGCATCCATGTCCAGATGAATAATCCGACGATGGATGTCATTTTGTGGTAATAAATTTTCTTTATTCATAAATCCAATGTTCAGTTGGTGACTCAAAGATTGTATTAGCTTCCTTTGGCCCCATTCTGTATGGCAAATATTGTGCAATGGCTGGATTGCCTGCTTCATTTTCCTTCTGCCAAGCATCTTCAACTGCATCGATAAATTCCCAATAACGCTTCAATTCGCTCCAGTGCGTAAAGTTAGTTGAATCATTGACAAAAACATCATGAAGCAATCTTTCATAACCATCAGGTACCTTAGCCATTTCGGCTTTTGAAAATTCATAAGTTAAGTTTTCACGGCGAATTCCTGGTTGGTCAATTCGTTTGCCATTAATAGTAAAGTAGATTTCACTAGTTGGGTCAATCACGATCGTAATATTGTTAGAATGAGCTTGCCCATATGGATTATTAATATGCTTTAAAACAATGTCAATCCGGTTCTTCTTTTCTTTGAATTCCTTACCCGTTCTAAAGTAAATTGGTACGCCAGCAATTGGTCCCTCATTAAACTTAACTTTACCTGCAACGAAGGTTTCAGTAGTTGACTCTGGATCAACATTTGGCTCTTGCTTATAAGCAAAAGTAGTATCACTACCCAAATATTGACCACGAACAAAGTATTTCTTGACATCATCTGGCGTAGGAATAATTAAACTCTTAAGCAAATCTTGCTTGGCTTGGTGAACACTAGCAGAAGAAAGATCCTTAGGTTCTGGCATTGCTAGCAGAGTAATAATTTGAAAAATATGGTTTTGTACCATATCACGCAAAGCACCTGAAGTATCATAGTAACCTCCACGTGCTTCCACGCCAAGACGTTCTGCCAAGGTAACTTGGATATTCTTAATATACTTGCTGCACCAAATATTTTGAACCATTGGGTTAGTAAAACGCATTGGCATGATATTTTGAACCATTTCTTTACCTAAATAGTGGTCAATTCTAAAAATATCATTTTCATCAAATGAAGCCGTGATTTGCTTATTTAATTCCTCTGCTGAAGCCAAATCATGACCAAATGGCTTTTCAACTACAATTCGATTAAAGCCACTACCAGTCAAGTCTTGGTCATTAATATGCGTTGCTATTGTGCCAAAGAATCTTGGTGCCATAGCCATGTAGAAGAGACGATTGCCTTGTGCACTATAACGATCATCGAGCTCTTGTGCCAAGTTTTTCAAAATCTCATAGTGTTCCACATTAGTTACATCATGTGATTGATAATAAAAATGACTTGCAAAAGCTTTCAACTCATTTTCATCAACAGTATCGTGCGTTTCATGAATAGCATCACTAACCTGCTCACGCAAATACTCATGTGACCAAGGACGACGAGCAGTTCCAATTACTGCAAAGTTATCGTGAATTAAGCCTTGTTCATACAAATTAAACAAAGCTGGATAAAGCTTGCGGTGAGCCAAATCACCACTACCACCAAAAATAATCATTACAACGGGAATATTCTTCATTTCAGATCCCTTTCTTTGAACTAAAATTGTCACTTCTATTTTACAACAAGGATTTTTTTAGCAAAACAAAAAGCGCCTAAAATGACGCTCTTAAGTAATATGATTACTTATCCTCTTTTTTAGTTTCGTCTGCTTTTTCTTCCGGCTTTTCTGCTGGAGCTTCAGCCTTAGTTTCAGCTGCAGGAGTTGCTGGTGCAGCAACTGGAATCACACGACGGACAGCCATTCTTTCAAAAGTTAAGTAAATGCCATCTGCATCAACCACGATAGTCTTATCACTGTTGATCTTGTCAACCTTACCATGCAAACCATCAACTAAGATGACTTCGTCACCCTTCTTCAATTTGTCCATCATTTGCATTCTTTGTTGTTGTTGCTTCTTTTGAGGACGAATCATACCAAAGTAAGTGAAAGCGATCAAAATAATAAATAAACCGATCATCATCCAGTTGCTACTTGCTGCAGCACCAGCATTTGCTAAAAATAAAATGTTCAAAATTTCCACCTCATTAAAATTATTTTCTAGATATTATAACCATTATACAGAAAATGGGACTATTTATCACCTGGAATTGGTAATCCTAACTGTAAATATGCTTTATCCGTCACCATTCTGCCACGCGGCGTGAGTAAAATAAAACCATGCTGCAACAAATATGGCTCATATAGTGACTCAATCGTTTCCATATCTTCACCAACATTAGCTGCCAAAGTCCGAATACCAACAGGACCACCATTATATCCTTCGATCATCGTTCTCAATAATCTGCGGTCTGTCTGATCAAGTCCCTCATCGTCAACCTGCAATTGTTTTAACGCGCCTTCAGTAGTCTCGAGCGAAATTGTTTTTTCTCCCTTAACTTCCGCAAAATCACGCACCCGCTTAAGTAAGCGATTGGCAACACGAGGTGTACCACGCGAGCGTCGTGCCAATTCATGGGCCGCCTCAGGCGCAATTGAAGTGTGAAAAACATCACTTGAACGCAAAACAATTTGTTCTAGCTCATCGATAGTGTAATACTGCATGTGCTCTACGATGCCAAAGCGATCACGCAAAGGTGCTGACAATTGCCCAGCCAAAGTCGTTGCCCCAATTAGAGTAAATGGTGGCAGCGGCACGTGAACTGCATGAGTAGTCTGCCCCTCGCCAATCACAATATCGATATAGTAGTCTTCCATTGCAGAGTAGAGTACTTCTTCTACTGGTTTAGCTAAACGGTGAATTTCATCAATGAACAAAACATCCCCAGGATCTAAGTCGGACAAAAGTGCCACCAAGTCGCCTGACTTTTCAATGGCCGGACCACTTGTACTCTTTAAATGAACTCCCAATTCATTGGCAATTACGAAAGCCAAAGTTGTCTTTCCTAACCCCGGTGGTCCATAAAGCAAAACGTGATCTAATGCTTCATCACGTTGGCGCGCCGCCTTAATATAAATGCTCATTTCTTTTTTGACCCGCTTTTGACCTAAGTACTGGTCGAGCGTTTGCGGCCGCAAAGAAAGTTCCATTTGTTGTTCTTCAGGATTCTCAATATCACCTGAAGTTACTTGATCTTCTGCCACCAGTTTCACTTCCTTAAAAAATAATCATCTGTTCTATTATACCAAGATCTACTTTTTAAGCAGTAATGCTAAGCCCTTTTTAATATATTGATCTGCAGTATTTGCAGCAACTTTCTCCAGTTTAGGCGTGATCCGATCCACTTCTTTTTGGGTATAACCCAAAGCAATTAAAGCAAGCAGTGCATCATTTAATGCTGGCGGCACATCCTCACCATTGTCTGGACGATCAAGCCGAGCAACATAATCACCTAATTTACCCTTTAAATCAAGCACAATTTGTGAAGCCGTCTTTTTACCCACACCTGGAAAACGAGTTAGGTACTTAACTTCACCTTGTTCAATCGCTTCCGCCAAAGAATTACTATCCTCAGCTGCCATGATTGCCATTGCACTCTTAGGACCAATCCCGCTAACACTAAGTAGTTTTAAGAACAAGCCCTTATCATCTTGACTTTGAAAACCATATAAAGTAATGCCAGTATCACGCACCACTTGCTCAATAAAGACCTTAGCTTTTTGGCCTTGAGTATAGGCAAAAGGTGTAGGACTATAGACCTTGTAGCCAACGCCCCCGACATCAACTACAACATAGCTTGGTGTAACCACAGTAATCACACCTTCAAAATATTCGTACATTATTCATCCTTCTTAAACATTTTTCTCAATTCATTTTGGCTCATTCTAACCAAAATTATCCGTCCATCTGCATCATGATATGGATCAGTACACTTGCGTAAATCAAGTAAAATTTGCTCAGCTTCAGCTGCAGATAATTTAATCTTGCCAGTAATTTCTCGCTTAGCTTGCATTGCTGCTATCCGGCTAAACAGGTTCTTTGCCTTTCCTTTATCCACATTCAAATAACCATCTAAAATCTTCCGAATTGAATCTTCGACATTATCGTGAATCCAAGTTGGATACGAACGAACAATAAAACTATTTTGTCCAAAATCTTCCAAATAGATTCCAACCTGCTTAATCTGTTCTACTTGATCCTTAATTTGCATAAAATCAAGATTACCAAATTCTAAAATAATTGGTGTTAACAAACCTTGTTGTACTACTTTTTTGGCAGTTATCATGTGAAAAATTTGCTCAAATTTTAACCTTCGTCTAGCAGCAACCTGATCAATTAAAAATAGGTCGCCATTATGTTGGGCAAGTAAATAAGTATCGGTCTGTCCAACATAAACCAAGCGAGGCAGATTATTAGCTAAAGTTTCATCCCCACTTGAAATGACTTCCTGATTAGTCCTAGTTGTAGGAAATGGCGTTAGTGCTTGCTGCAGAGCAACATTTTGTTTCCAAGTCTTAGTAACGATATATTGATCATCTTCACGTGGCTGATTAAGATCAACATATTTCTTTACACTATCCTGCTTTACCGCCTCATTTTGAATATTATCTTCTGAATCATCAGATTCAGTCGTTAAAAATTTTGGCTTTTCTTGTTCGCGAATTTCCGGTTCTTTTTTACGAGCTGTATTTACAACATCTTGATTTAAGTTAAAACTAAGCTGATCAACTAGCGTATCACGTTTATTTTCCAAATTAGCAAAAGCGCTAATTTGTTCAACTTTTTCCACAAGTGTATTACTAATTGCACTGGTGATTAAACGACCCAGTTCTTTTTCCTTGGATAAACGAACTTCCTGCTTAGTGGGATGCACGTTAACATCCACTAACAAAGGATCTACTTTAATTGCTAACACAATAATCGGATAATGCCGCGCTGCTAATTTTGAGCCATAGCCATCCAGAATCGCAGTATTTAATTGAAAATTTTTAATATAGCGGCCGTTTAAGAGAATCGAAATAAAATTGCGTGTAGAACGTGTTAATTCCGGTTTAGACATCAGACCTGTAATCTTAAAATCGCTGTCTTTTGCCTCAAATTTTTCCATTTTTTCTGCGATATGACGACCATACACGTTAGCAACTGTTTGCTTTAAATTATTATTTCCTGGCGTTCTTAATAAAATTTTGCCAGTATTTGACAAAGTGAAAGACACATGTGGATAACCTAACGCAAGTCGATTAATAATATCCACAATCTTCATAATTTCAGTTCTTGGACTACGCAAATACTTTAATCTGGCTGGCGTGTTAAAGAACAAATCCTTGACTGTAATTTTTGTTCCCTTACGAGCCGCTGCATCTTCTTGGCCTTTTTTATTGCCTCCACTATAGTTAGCTCGAATACCAATTGCGTTTTCAGTTGCAGTCAGAATTTCCACATGGCTAACAGCAGAAATCGAAGCTAATGCTTCTCCGCGGAAGCCTAAAGTGGAAACTTTAAATAAATCGTGTTCATTGGCAATCTTGCTTGTCGCATGTCGGGTAAAGGCTAGATCAACTTGATCACGTGCAATCCCCGTCCCATTGTCTTGAACTACAATCTGTTTCAAACCAGCATCTACAAAATCAACGCGAATTCGAGTAGCACCAGCATCTAACGAGTTTTCTACTAATTCCTTAACTACGCTAGCTGGGCGCTCAATTACTTCTCCGGCTGCAATCTGATTAGTTAAAGTTTCCGATAACTCATGAATTTTGCTCATTAATCGTCATCCTTTAAATCTTTTTGCCAATCAGCTACCATTTGCATAACCTGCAACGGTGTCTTATCTGCTAAATAAAGATTAGAAATATCATCAAGTATATCTTGTTGTGCATCAGTTATTGCGGGCTTGTCATTTTGTGTTTCAGTTTCTTCAACACTGTTTTCCACAGGCTCTGCAAATAAATCTAATTGCTGCGAAACTGGTGCTAGTTCACTGCCTTGTGCTTCAAGCCGCTTTAATAATTTAGTTGCCTCTCGCAAAACGTTGCGCGGCAAACCTGCTAATTGAGCTACATGAATTCCGTAACTTTGATCAGCAGGTCCAGGTAGGATTTTATGCAAGAAGATTAACTTGCCATTTTCTTCGGTAGCACCAACGTGAATATTTTTCAGATGATCCAGAGTCTCATCCATCACTGTCAATTCATGATAGTGCGTAGCAAATAATGCCTTAGCACCAACTTTGTCGTGTAAGTACTTAACAATTGCACCAGCTAAAGCCATTCCATCGTAAGTAGCCGTACCACGACCAATTTCGTCAAAGAGAACCAAACTGCGCTTAGTAGCATACTGCAAGGCTTCATTAGCTTCACTCATCTCTACCATAAAGGTACTTTGACCTGAAATTAAGTCATCAGCTGCTCCAATTCTTGTAAAAATTTGATCAAAAATTGGCAAATCAGCACTATCAGCTGGCACAAAGGAACCTACTTGAGCCATGATCGCAATCAAAGCCATTTGTCTCATATAGGTACTCTTACCAGACATGTTAGGACCTGTAATTAAATAAATGTTGGTTCCTTCATCCATTTTGACATCGTTAGGAATATATGAACCAGCCGTCATTACTTTTTCCACAACTGGATGACGGCCGTTAGTCACATTAATATCTTGATTATCTGCGTGAAAAGTTGGCCGGCAATAATTATTTTGTTCAGCTACTGTCGCAAAACCACAATAAACATCCAGCGCTGCTAGTTGCCCACCTAATTTTTGTAAAGCAGGGATATACTTCTTAACGTCCTCACGCAGCTTAACAAATAAATCATATTCCAAGTCAGTTGACCGTGTCTGTGCCTCAAGAATTAGATTCTCATGTTCCTTGAGTTCCGGTGTGATATAACGCTCAGCGTTAGTCAAAGTTTGTTTACGCGTATAACGATCAAGTGGCACCTTAGACTTGTTACCGTTAGAAACCTGAATATAATAGCCAAAGACCTTGTTATAACCGACCTTTAAGTTATCAATACCTGTCTTTTGCCGCTCATCTGCTTCCATCTCAGCCAACCATTTTTTTCCATTGTTCATGGCATCCCGATAGCGATCAAGCTGCGGATCAACCCCACCTTGAATCAGGCCACCTTCAGTAGTCAACACAGGTGGATCCTTCACGATAGTGGAAGTAATCATTTCGGCAACGCCCTTTAATGGATCAATTTTTTTAGCAAAATCGACCAAGATATCTGAATCTGATTGCTCTAAAGCATCTAAAATAACTGGAACGGCCTGCAAAGAACGTGATAATTGTAGTAATTCGCGCGCATTAACGTTACCAAAAGCAATTCGACCAGTTAAACGCTCCAGGTCGTAAACACCCTTTAAGGCATCAACTGCATTTTCTCGTGTAAAGTAGCCATCAAGCAAGGCCTGCACCATTTCTTCACGATGGTTAATTTCATCCATGTTTAATAATGGACGAGCTAGCCACTGCTTAAGCAAGCGTCCACCCATGGCAGTGTGTGTTTTATCCAAAACCCAGAAAAGTGAACCCATTTTTTTGCCAGTTTTGGCAGAAGCAACCAATTCCAAATTATTCTGCACAGTATGTGACATCTGCAAATATTGATTTACTTCATAGCTTTTGGCAATCTGCAAGTGCGCTAAACTTCTCTTTTGAGTTGAAAGCAAATAGCCAACTAACTGACGGGTAGCCTCTTTTTCAGCCCCATTAGTCAAATTCTGTTCAACATACGAAATTTCCGCATGCTCGCCTTCAATTGGTGTAGGTGCTGAAACCGTAATATTTGCCTTGTGCATAAAGTCCTTGTTTTGTTCAGTTAATGGGCCGTTATACACAACTTCACGAGTACGAAGTGACAAGAGCTCATTGGAAACAGCATCGAAACTCTTTAAATGAGTAGCATAAATTTCACCAGTGGATAAATCACTGTAGGCTAAACCAAAGCCACTCTTAGTGGTAATTACTGATGTTAAGTAATTTGAATCTTTAGCATCATTTGGGCCTTCATTCATCATGGTTCCCGGCGTCACTAATTGAATAATTCCCCGTTTAACCATGCCTTTGGCCTTTTTAGGATCCTCAAGTTGTTCACAAAGTGCTACTTTATAACCCTTTTCAACTAAAGTATTTACATAAGTATCCACAGCCATATGAGGCACACCTGCCATTGGAATTGGATTCTTAGTTCTATTTGATCGGTGCGTTAAAGTCAATTCAAGAATCTGTGCACCTTTAACTGCGTCATCTTCAAACAGTTCGTAAAAGTCTCCGACGCGATAAAAAAGAAAGGCATCAGGATATTGTTTTTTAATTTCGTAATATTGCTCCATCATTGGAGTTGTTTTTTCCGTCATTTATGTCTCTTTCCTATTTCGTATTTTAGATAGAGTTACGTACAATATTATACGCTACAAAAAGAAAAACTTCGAAGCTGAACTGATTGTTTAACTTCGAAGTCATTTTAATTATATTTGTTTTTGAACTAGAGTGAGAGTTTGTGCATAAGTTTAGTGCTAAAGCACTGTAAATGAACTTGATTACTTCGTAATCAAGAATTATATATCTAAATGCTAAAGCATTAAGATATATAATTACATACCCATTCCTGGTGCACCAGCTTGTGGAGCTGGGTTAGCTGGCTTTTCTTCAGGAATTTCTGCAACAACAGCTTCAGTAGTAAGCAGAAGAGCGGCAATTGAAGCAGCATTTTGCAAAGCGGTTCTGGTTACCTTGGTTGGGTCAATGATACCAGCATCTACCATGTTTTCCCAAGTATCAGTAGCAGCATTGTAGCCAATTTCGTTTTCTTGCTTGAGTAAGTGGTTCAAAACAACTTCACCATTCTTACCTGCGTTTTCAGCAATTTGACGAACTGGTGCTGACAAAGCTCTTAATACGATTTGGATACCAGTATTTTCATCTGCAGTATCAGCCTTAAGATCATTGATAGCCTTCTCAACGTCTACTAAAGCAGTACCACCACCAGCAACGTAACCTTCGTCAACAGCGGCACGAGTTGAGTTCAAAGCGTCTTCAATTCTGTAACGACGTTCCTTCAATTCGGTTTCAGTAGCAGCACCTACGTGGATAACAGCTACACCACCAGTTAACTTAGCAAGACGTTCTTGAAGCTTCTTCTTGTCAAAGTCTGAAGTTGATTCTTCAATTTGCTTTCTGATTGAATCTTCACGTTCTTGAATAGCATCCTTTGAACCAGCACCGTCAACAATAGTAGTTGAGTCCTTGGTTACAGTTACACGACGAGCTTGACCTAATTGATCAATCTTAGTGTCCTTTAATTCAAGACCTAAGTCATCAGTAATCACAGTACCACCAGTCAAAGCAGCAATATCTTGTAACTGAGCCTTACGACGGTCACCAAAGCCAGGAGCCTTAACAGCTACAACGTTGAAGGTACCACGAATCTTGTTCAATACAAGTGTTGGAAGAGCTTCACCAGTAACGTCATCAGCAATGATCAATAATGACTTACCTTGTTGAACAATTTCTTGAAGAAGTGGCAAGATATCTTGAATGTTTGAGATCTTCTTGTCAGTGATCAAAATGTAAGGATTATCAAGATCTGCTTCCATCTTATCGTTGTCAGTTACCATGTATTGTGATAAGTAACCACGATCAAATTGCATACCTTCAACTACTGAAAGTTCAGTGTTGATACCACGTGAATCTTCAATAGTGATAACGCCATCGTGACCAACCTTTTCCATAGCGTCAGCGATTAAGTTACCAACTTCCTTTGAAGATGATGAAACTGCAGCTACGTTAGCAATTTGGTCTCTTGATTCAACCTTGTGGCTAATCTTGTGCAATTCATTAACAGCAGCTTCAGTAGCTTTTTCAATACCACGACGAATGCCAACTGGGTTAGCACCAGCAGTTACGTTCTTCATACCTTCATTAGTAATTGCTTGAGTCAAAACAGTTGCGGTAGTAGTACCGTCACCAGCAATATCATTAGTCTTTTGAGCAGCTTCAGCAACAAGTTTAGCACCCATGTTTTCGTAGTGATCCTTTAACTCGATGGACTTTGCAATGGTAACACCATCGTTAGTGATGTCAGGGTTGCCGTAACTTTGTTCCAAAACAACGTTTCTACCCTTAGGACCAATAGTAGTCTTAACAGTATCAGCTAACTTATTAACACCCTTTAAAAGAGAACGTCTTGCATTTTCTGAGAATTTAATATCTTTTGCCATAGATTATCTATGCTCCTTAATTTACTTAATTATCGTTGGAAATTTTAACTAAATTACTTAGCAATAGCTAAAATGTCTTTTTCGTGAAGGACTAAGTACTTTTCACCTTCGTATTCAACGTCAGTGCCTGAGTATTTATCGTAAAGAACTACGTCACCCTTCTTAACAGCCATTGGAATCTTTTCACCGTTTGATGCGTAAGCACCTTCACCAACAGCTACAACTTCGCCTTCAGTTGGCTTCTTCTTAGCATTTGATGCTAAAACGATGCCACCAACAGTTTCTTCTTCTTCTTTCTTAACTTTAACGATCACGCGATCACCAATTGGTTGTAACACGTTTAGTCCCCCTTATGTTTAATTTTCTTCATTATATTTTTTATTACTTTATTAATCATTAGCACTCTTATTTGCTAAGTGCTAACTTACAAATATGATAATAAACTGTTTTGTGAAAAAAAGCAAGAAAAAATTAGCACTTTTTTCAATTGAGTGCTAATTTTGATTTTTCTTAACTTTTTTAACTAATTACAGTAATCAAACCATCAATAATGCCGTAAGTTAATCCCATTACATAGTACTTCCTATAAGCATCCCAGAAATCATGGCATTCTTTCTTATCTTTACCATCAATAAAAAAATATTTACCACTTTTTCTGCTGCTAAAAGTCTTAACCAAAGCATAGAAAACAGCAACTAGCGCCATAATAATGAATAGAATGATTGGGAAGAAGTAGCCAATAATATTTTGTAAGTTATATGCTACACCTGCTGCAATTACCACTAATAGATAAATTACAGCAACTAGTGGATTGCAGATCAAACGTGGCATTTTTACTTTAACCGACAATAACAGCGATAAAAGTAGCGGCAAGCTTAAGATAATTATTAAAACTAACACGTAAATATTATTGATCTCTTTTAATTGGGACGCAAAAGTATGATCAAGCTTACCCCAGAAAATACTTAGAATACCTACTACCCAATAGACAGCCGTCATAATCCAGACATGTTTAAGCGTGCTGTTCTTTTTCATTCTTATTATCCTTTATTGATTAGCAAAATTATAGCATAGAGCATACTATTTAACGGGGCGAGCATAAGTGATTCGACCTTTGGCCAGCTTATCGCTCAGTGAGCTACCTAAACTAGAGCGGTGCACATCATCTACACCTAAGTTGCCGCCCTCTTCAATAATTTGCGTGTCCCAACCATCATATTTGCCATCAACAATTGCTGCATGTCCGTTTTGACCAACACCATTGCCAGTATTAACAATCACAATATCACCTGGGCGAATATTCTTGGCAGAAATTTTCTTCAAATAGCCATGAGTACTTTTAGCATCTCGTTCCATTGGCAGAGTAAAAAATGGAGCATTTCCTACACGATATCCTGCTCTCTTCATTACGATCCACACAAATCCTGAACAATCAGTTGAACCGTTTTTATTAGGATGACGCCAACTGCCAAAATTAGTTCGGTATGCACCTGTTCCATAAGTGAAATAGCCTAATAATTTACGAGCATTCTTAATCACTCTATTATGATATCCTGAATCATCGAACATCGCTGGAGATGGATCCTCATTAATATTGTCATACCAAGCTATGTCAAAATTCACATCATCAGAGCTTAATTCTGTTGACTGATCTGAATCATCATTCACATCATCTTGTACCTGATATGCCTCAAGCTTTGCTTTTTCTTGAGCATAATTTAAAACATTATTTTGTTTAATGTATGCGTTAGGACCGATCTTATAATAAGCAGTACCATTAATCGTCTTAGTTCCTTGCACATTAATGAACTTGCCTTCATATAGTTGTGATTCAATTACTGGAACATTACCGGTTTGTATCTGACCACGTGTCTTAAAACTGGTTCTCTTACCATTACTCTTATACACATTAGAAGTAGTTTTAACTACATAATCTGTCTTAGGATTAGGCACTGTTATCGCTGCCTTTATTTTAGAGCTAGTTAGATTAATGCTAAAGACAGTTAATCCAGTTACTAATACTCCAATAACTCCACTTTTTAACTTCATAAAACATACCCTCACTTTGTTTTTCTTTATAGAGAACATTTTACTCAAACTTAAAATTGAAGTGCAACACTTAGTACTAAAAAACGCCAAGAAACAATCTTTCTTAGCGTCTTTTATTCTAATTGTTTTAATTTTTTCTAGAGGAGTAGAAGAAACTAATTGTGTGCAGTAACAGCAATCAACTTGTCGCCGTGCTTGTCACCCGCATCAGTAATTCTTGAAACATTTGCATAGTTGGCAGTGTTAGTAATTACTACCATGACAGTAGTATCATAGCCTGCCTTCTTCACAGCATCTAAGTCAACTGTGCCGAGCTTATCGCCCTTGTTAACTCTTTGACCTTGCTTAACGAAACTTTCGAAGTGCTCGCCCTTAAGGTTTACAGTATCAAGACCAATGTGAATCAATACTTCTGCACCATCGTCTGACTTAATGCCATAAGCATGCTTAGTTTCATAAGCAATAGTCACAGTACCAGTAACTGGTGAATAGATCGTACCATCACTTGGAATAACGGCTGCACCATCACCCATTAACTTAGCAGAGAATACTTGATCATTAACTTTAGTTAAACTCTCAGGAGTACCATCAACTGGTGAAGCAATAACTTCATCCTTTAATGCCATTTGTTCCTTACCAAGCTTTTCAGCCTTTTGAGTTTCTTCAGCATAATCAGTTGCGTCGTTTACTGGAACATCTTGTTCAGCAACTTCTTCCTTCAAATGACCCTTACCATAAACATAAGTAAGGATAAAGGCAACAGCAAAACTAATTAATACGGAAACAACCCACATTGGAATAGTCTTAGGATAAATTGAAAGGAAGCCTAAGAAACCAGCTGAACCAAGAGCGGCTGCAGTAACATGCATCAAACCCGCAAAAGCAGCAGCTACACCTGAACCAATTAAGGCACAGAAGAATGGGAATTTATACTTCAAGTTAACACCGAAAAGTGCTGGTTCAGTAATACCAAGAAGTGCTGAAACACCTGATGAACTAGCCAAGCCCTTCATCTTCTTGTTCTTAGTTAAGAAGTAAACAGCGAAAGTTGCGGCACCTTGAGCTACGTTAGCCATACATGCGGTAACAAAGATAAAGTCACCAGAGCTGGCTGGATTCTTAGCAAAGGCTGCTAAAAGCTGAGTTTCAACCGCTGGAAAACTTTGATGAAGCCCAGTAGTAACAATAGCTGAATAGGTAAGACCAAAGACACCCATCCCAAAGGCACCAGTAGTGTCATATAGCCAAACGATAGCATTGGTAATACCATCTGATACGCCTTTGAAGACTGGCCCAATAATTGTAAAAGTCAAAAAGCCAGTAATCATAATTGAAAGAAGTGGCGTAAAGGTAAAGTCAACAGCTGATGGCAAGTGCTTGTGGAAGTACTTTTCCAAAATTGACAATACCCAAACAGCTACTAAAACTGGAATAACCTGGTATTGATAGTTAGTTTGCGCAACATGCAAGCCAAAAATGTCCCAGAAGTGATTTGCACCAAGGAGTCCAGGTGTCGTCATAATCATTCCGATTGTAGCACCCAAGAATTGGTTAGCACCGAACCGTTTAGCTGCCGACATTCCGACTAGAATTGGCATAAAAATAAACGGAGCTGCTGACATAACTTGAATCATACTTGAAATACCAGCAACATTCGGTACCATCTGAACAACTGACTTTGGTCCAAACAGACCTGGTGAAGTCAAGAAGTTGTTCAAAGCCATCAACAAACCACCAGCAACTAAGGCTGGAATGATTGGAACAAAGATGTCAGACAAAAGTTTAATGAAATCCATTACTGGATTCTTCTTTTTACCTTCTGCAGCAACCTTCTTCAAATCATCGGTTGATAATTCTTTTAAACCAGTGATTTTAATGAACTCATCGTAAACGTCATTAACATCTCCTGGCCCAATAATTACTTGATATTGACCATTGGTTTTAAAAGTACCCTTAACATCTGGATCATTATCCAATGCTTTTTGGTCGACTTTTGAATCATCTTTTAATACTAAACGCAGACGAGTAGCACAGTGGGCACCGGCAATAATATTGTCACGGCCGACGTCTTTAATTACTCGTTCAGCCACTTTTCTGTGGTCCATATTGATTCCTCCTATGTAAACGTTTTATTCTCAATTCACTAATTATGATAACGCATTCAAAAAATATGTCAATCGTTTGACATAAAATTCTTTATTTCTTTTATTTACTTATGAATTAATAAGTATTTTCCTTTCTGTTAAACGTTTGACATATTTTTCAGACTAACTTAAAATACATGTAAAAAGACAACGCTTTCATGGAGGTATATTTATGGAATGGACAAGAGAAAAACGTTACTTACCTTATCAAGATTGGGACGCTGATACATTAATGCATTTGCAAGCACAAGCCGCAAACTCCCCTTACCAAATGCGCTATCATTTGCATCCTATTTCTGGCTTAATTAATGACCCTAATGGATTTTCCTACTTTGATGGTGCTTACCACCTCTTCTATCAATCATATCCATTCGGCGCAGTTCACGGTCTAAAGTCATGGTGGCACTTCAAATCAACTGACATGGTTCACTGGGAAAACTTAGGCTTAGGTATTGAACCAGACACAATGGCTGATTCACATGGAGCTTATTCTGGCTCTGCTCGCGAAATCGATGGTAAGCTTTTCATCATGTATACCGGTAACCACCGCGATGAAAATTGGGTACGTACTCCTTATCAAATCGGTGCTTGGATGGATAAAAATAATAAAGTTTCAGACAAAACCATCCTATTTAAGAATCCAGATCACATCACCGAACATTTTCGCGATCCCCAAATTATCAAAGAAAATGACACTTACTACGCAATTTTAGGTGCCCAAGATAAAAAGGAAAAACACGGTCACATTGACGTTTGGAAGTCTCAGGATCTAAAGAACTGGGAAGAATTGGGCTTCTTAGACTTTACCAACGAAGACATGGGCTACATGATCGAGTGTCCCAACATCGTCCGTGTTGATGGCAAAGTCGTGGTCATTTTCTGTCCTCAGGGTTTAGACAAAAAAGTAGCAGCTTATGATGACATTTACCCAAATATGTACGTTATTGCTGATGATATTGACTGGGAAAATCATAAGTTAATTAATCCAGGTAAATTACACAATTTGGATCACGGGTTCGATGTTTATGCCACTCAGGCCTTTAACGCCCCAGATGGTAATGCCTACGAAGTCAGTTGGGTTGGCTTGCCTGACACTACTTACCCTACTGATGATGAAAACTGGGCTAACTGCTTGAGTCAAGTGAAGGAACTCCACCTAAAGAGTGACAAGTTAATTCAAACGCCAGTTAAGGCAATAAGCAGTATCCGCAAAAACGAAGCAAGCGTATCTAATCAAGTAGTCAGCGATCAAGCCGGCCAACAATTTGAACTTGAATTAACAATTAAGGCTAACCAAAGTGGCACTTTACATTTAGCTGCAAATAATGACTTAAGTAACAGTTTACAGCTCAATTTCGATACCAAAAATGGTAAATTAGTATTAGATCGTGCTCATGCTGGGCAAAAAGTAGCAGTTGATTATGGCGAAAGTCGAGCTATTACGCTTTCACCAAATCATGACCTCAAGCTTGATATCTTTGTTGATCATTCATTAATTGAAGTATTCGTTAATGATGGTGAAAAGGTATTGACTGGACGCTACTTTGCCGATCAGACCAACAAAAAAATTGCGTTTGCTCAAGACATTGACTACACTGGCAAGCTTTGGCAAATGCAAACAATTCTTTAAACATCAGGTGATACTATGGCAGCAAAATTAAGCGACGTTGCCAAAAAAGCCGGTTGCTCTGTAACTACCGTTTCGCGGGTAATCAACAACCATGGCTATTTAAGTCAAAAAACTAAAGATAAAGTTTTTGCCGCAATGCGGGAATTAAATTATCGTCCCAATTCTATTGCCCGCTCATTACAAGGAAAGAAAATGAAATTAGTCGGTTTGATTTTTCCTGAGATCACTAATCCTTTTTTTGCGGAATTAGTACAGGATATCGAAACCACTTTATTCCAACAAAACTATAAAGTAATCCTATGCAATGCAGGACAAAACAAAGAAAAAGAACGCGAATATCTGCGCATGCTTCAGGCTAATCAAGTTGATGGCATTATCGCTGGTGCGCACAATCTAGGTATCAATGAATACCAACAACTAGGTTTGCCAATTGTCTCTTTCGACCGAAAGCTATCTGATAATGTTCCAATTGTTAGTTGTGATAATTATCAAGGCATCAAGTTGGCAGTACATGACTTGGTTCAAGCTGGTTGTCACAAAATTTACTTTCTGGGCAATGAACACAGAAAAGGTAATCCGACTGACGAACGACTAGCAGCTTATCTTGATGAAGCAAAGGAATGTCACTTTTCAGCCCACATTCGTTCAGTTGCTTTTTCTGATTCTTCCAACATTAAAAATATGAAAATTCATGACATGTTAGTCAATGATCATCCTGATGGCGTCGTCTGCACAGATGATTTAACTGCAGTTTTAGTTTTACAAGAAGCAAAAAAATTAGGCATTAAAGTGCCTAAGGAATTAAAAGTGATTGGTTTTGACGGAACAAAGCAAATTCAAACTTACCATTCGGAACTATCCACAATTGCTCAGCCAATTCATGATATTGCAACTTTATTGGTTAAGTTATTGCTTACCCGAATTTCCAATCCCGACGAAAAATTGCGCCAAAAGAATTATATTTTGCCTGTCAAATTAATCAAGAGTGAAACAACTGCATGAAAAAAAGCCGAAAATCGGCTTTTTCTTTTACTCAAATTTAGTTTTCTTTGTCACTATCTAAGAAATAGATCAACGTTTGCAATTCTGTTGCTAAGTCTACATTTTGTACTCGCACATCAGCTGGAGCTGATAAACGAATCGGAGTAAAGTTCATAATTCCCTTTACACCCGCATCAACCATTTCATCTGTAGTTTTCTGAGCAGCTGTTGAAGGAACTGTCAAAATTGCAATTGTAATCTGTTGATCACTTAGTTGTTGCTTTAAGTCGTCCATATCATAAACAGGGACACCACTTAAGATACGACCAGTAATCTCCTTATTGATATCAAAAGCACAGGAAATTCGAATATTATTACTGCGCTTAAAGTTGTAATTAAGCAGCGCCCGTCCCAGATTACCTACACCTATTAAAGCAACATTAGTTAAAGTATCTTGATTCAAAATTTTCTTGAAGAAGCTCAATAAATTCTTTACATCATATCCATAGCCACGTTTTCCCAACGCACCAAAATATGAAAAGTCTCTTCTAATTGAAGCACTATCTACTTGAACTGCCTCTGACAGCTCAGTTGAAGAAACCTTATCTTTGCCTTCTTCATTTAAAATAATCAAATAACGGTAATATAATGGTAATCTTTTTGCCGTTGCTTTTGGGATTTTTATTTTTTCCATATAGGAACCCTCCAAACTTAAATGTTTGTGAATGTACAATCAAGCACTACTATCATACCTGCTATGATAGTACTTATGCAAGTATCTTTTTCACAAATCATCATTTTTTCACATATTTAACTTAAAAACAAACAATTTGCGCTATATGGTAGAATAGTGGTTAGGTGAAAAATTATGATTATTGCACAAGGACACGATTTAGAACAACAATTTGGGGCCAATACATTATTTAAAAACGTTACTTTTTCAATCGATTCAAACGCTCGAATCGGATTGGTTGGCCCTAACGGGGTTGGTAAAACCACCCTGTTAAAAATAATGACTGGTGAGCAAGAACCAACTCACGGCGAATTTACAGTTAATAAAGGCATTGATGTTGGTTATATCGCTCAGGAAAATGCATTAGATGAAAGTAAAACCATTTGGGATGAAATGGAAACCGTTTTCGCTCCTTTAATAAGGGAAGGAAAAAGCTTAGTCCAACTACAAGAAAAAATTGCAGATCATCCTGAAGATCAAGAATTGCTTAAGCAATACGATCAAAAGCAATTCAACTTTGAACAAAAAGGCGGTTATACTTATCAATCTAATATCAAGAGTATCTTAAATGGATTTAAGTTTCCTGAAGGTACTTGGCAGAAAAAGATTGGTAGTTTATCCGGTGGTGAAAAAACACGGTTAGCTTTTGTTAAGTTGCTTTTGCGCAAACCTGCCCTTTTACTATTGGACGAACCGACTAACTACTTAGACTTAGATACGCTTGACTGGCTAGAAGGATTTTTAAAGAACTATAGTGGCGCAATACTAGTAGTATCCCACGACCAATATTTCTTAGATCATTTAGCAACCCAAATTTTTGAACTAGAATTTGGTAAATTAACTGCTTTTAAGGGCAACTATTCAGCCTATGTCATGCAGCGCGAGCAACGTGATAAGGACCAAGAAGCCGCTTATGAAAAGCAACAAGCTGAAATCAAAAAAGATGAAGAATTTATCCAAAAAAACTTGGTTCGAGCAACTACCACTAAGCGTGCACAAAGTCGGCGTAAAAAACTAGAAAAAATTGAGCGGATTACTCCACCTAAACATAAAAATAAGGTACGGATTCATTTTTCAAGCGATCATCCTTCTGGCAAGGAAGTATTAATTTTCAAAGATTTGACGATTGGTTATCCCGATAAAACCATGGTTAAAGATATTTCCTTCCAGATTAATAAAGGAGATCGCGTCGCGATCATTGGACCAAATGGAATCGGTAAATCTACCCTGCTTAAGACTATTATGAAGCAATTAACGCCCAAGAGTGGCTCAATTAAGTATGGCGCATCCCTTGAGATTGGTTATTACGACCAAGAATTACAAGGACTAGATCCATCTAAAACTGTATTGGATACTGTTTGGGATCGTCATAAGACCATGCCTGAACGCGATGTACGGTCAATCTTAGCCAGCTTTTTATTCACAGCTAAAGACATTGATAAGACCGTAGGTCAACTATCTGGTGGACAAAAAGCACGGTTAACTTTAACTGTTTTATCACTTGAGCATGATAACTTCTTACTGATGGATGAACCAACTAACCACTTAGATATCGAAGCAAAAGAAGTACTGGAAAAAGCTTTAAAAGACTTTGATGGTACCCTGCTCTTTGTTTCCCACGACCGTTACTTTATTAATCAACTAGCTAATAAGATTGTTTTAGTTCGCGATGGGCATGCTAAAGTCTACGATGGCAATTATTCTTATTATCTTGATGAGAAGGCAAAACAAGCAGCTATGGCTGAAAATAGTGCCGCTGAGCCAGAAGTCGAGCCAAGCAAACAAATTAGCCAGCAAAAACTTTCTTACCAAGAGCAAAAGCAACGTGATTCTCAAAAGAGAAAGTTGCAGCGTGCAATTGATAATGCAGAAAAACAAATTGAACAGCTTGAAGAACGAGAGCAAGAAATCCAAACCGAAATGGCCAATCCAGAAATTGCTTCAAGCTTTGATAAATTGGGGCCACTGCAAGAACAGCTTTCTGATGTACAACAGAAATTAGATGAAGCAAATTCTGCCTGGGAAAAGGCAATCGAAGAAATGGACAATTTTGAATAAAAGTATAATAAGTAAGTTCTATGTACTGAGACGTAAAAAGTAGACAATTAAAATATTGGATTAATACAGGCTTGACTTCGATACTCTTTCGGGGTTAAGCCTTTTAATCTGCTCTTTATCCTTTCGTTGTTACAGTATTCGATATATTCCTCGATTGCTTGAGTTAATTCTTGAAGATTATGATACTTGTATTCTTGATCATAGAACATTTCAGTTTTGAGCAGGCCAAAGAAGTTCTCCATTAGCCCATCATCCATGGAGTTGCCCTTTCTGGACATGCTTTGAGTAATACCATGGAGTTTTAAAGCTCGCTGATAACGAGGGCTTTGATACTGACAGCCCTGATCAGTATGAAAAATGCAGTTATTAAGAGCTGTTTCTTTGGCAAAAGCCTTGTCAAGCATTGTCATTACTAAATCCATATCTGGATGTTTGGAGATAGTATAAGAAACTATATCGCCACCGCAGCCGTCTAGAATAGGCGATAAATAAAGCTTTTCATTATTAAGATGAAATTCAGTGATATCAGTATACCATTTTGTGTTAGGCAGGGCTGCGAAGAAATCACGATGAATTAAATTTGTAGCTATTTTGCCAATAGTACCTTTATAGCTTGAATATTTGCGCTTATTGCGCCTGATGCCTTTAAGACCTAATTTATGCATCCAATAGCGAACGGTTTTCTCCGTAACTTTCCAGCCCTCTCTGATTAACTGCAAAGCTACTCTGCGATATCCATAGCGGCCTTGATGATGATTAAAAATCTCATGGATTCTAGCAATAAGCTTTGACCGTTTAGGCTTGACGGGCTGTCGTTTGATAATCTTGTAGTATGAGCTTCCGGCAATTATAGGTAGCTCAGGGTGCTCTGCAATCGCAGCTAATACATAATTTAAACTAACTTTGAATTCTTGCCTTAGATCCGTAATCACCCTAGCTATTTCTTCTGATCTTCTTGATCCAAGGCACTTAGTTTTTTACGTATTCGTTCACAATACGCAATCGCAAGTTTTCTTCTTTCAGCTGCTGGATCTCTTTGGAATAGCTTTGGTTTTTAGTAGTTAAAATTTCTATTCCATGCATATCAATTAATCTAAGCATATAGTCTAAATTAGCTAGATTCATTCTGTACGCTTTAGCCAATTGACTGATTGAGATATTTTCATCTTTCCATTTATGATAAATTTCTATTTTTTGTTCTTTATTAAATTTAGACATAGTAAACATTCTAAGCTAAATAGTGAATTAGTTATCCGACGGGATAATTGATTCACTATTTTTATTCTCTTGTAGAATTTAAGTAGTAGTAAAACTATATGTCCTGGCTCCTTTAGACACTTGATGTCGTATTAAAAACTGGCAGTTTTGCTTGAGTTTTCAGGAGTCTCTTCGAAGAATGTGGACACTTAGATGTCGAGTTTAGAAAATTAGATCTGATTTCTTAAGTAAATACGTTTTACTACTTGAGCTTAGGGGGTTATATTATGCAAGTTACTTTTGGAATTGATGTAAGCAAGTCTACTTCTACTGTTTGTGAACTAATTGGTGAAAGCAAAAATGAACTAACTATTACTAATAATCGTCCTGGTTTTATTCAATTGCTTAATGAATTAACTGCTTTTTCTAAACATCCACAAATTATTTTTGAAGCTACCGGTGTTTATTCACGCAGACTACAATCTTTTTTGGAAGACTATGGTTATGATTATGTAATTATTAATCCTCTTAAAGCTAAAAAAGAAATGGATATGGGACTGCGTCATAACAAGACTGATAAAACTGATGCTTATCATTTAGCCTTAATTCAAAGACTATATCATCATCCAATTAATCAACTTCAATCTCAAACTTATAAGCAGCTTAATTCATTGAGTCGTTTCTACAACCAGTTAACAGCTGACTTAGTAATGGCTAAAAATAGACTTCATCAAGCTTTACAATCGACTTTTCCTGAAATTGAAAACTTATTTTCTGCTGCTAAAGGCAAGAATTACTGGCAAATAGTTAATCATTACCCTCATTGTGATTTAGTAAGAAAAGATGATAAAAAGCAAATTATTAACTGGTTGATGAAATTGAAAGGCATCGCTTTTAATCATGCACAAAGGACAACAGATAAACTAATTGAATTAGCTCATTTAGCTTATCCAGTTGTTTCTTGCTCTGACATAGAAGTCCAGCAAGCACAATATTATGCCCGAAGACTGCTTAATCTAAGCAATCAACGTCAACGTATAATTACAAAAATGGTTAAACTCGCCAAAACTTTGCCTAATCATGACTTAGAAAACCTAGAAAGCATTCCAGGCTTTGCACAGACCACTGCTGTCAGAGTTTTAGCAGAGTTAGGAGATTTACGCAGATTTAGTAATCCTAATAAAATCAATGCTTTTATCGGAATTGATCCAGGCAGATATCAGTCAGGAGAAATGGACTCTAATTTAAGTATTACTAAACATGGCAATGCAGTCGCACGTAAGTTGCTTTATCGAGCTATTGGACAAATTGATAATGCAGCTAAGACAAATCCGTGTCATATAGCAGATTATTATGAAAGCAAAAAGCTATCCTCTCAAACCAAAGGGTTCAAAAAGATAGCTATTGCTTCAATTCATAAACTAATCAGAACCATTTATGCCCTGATTATCAATGATCAACCATATGATTACAACGTAGCCACACATAATCAAAAAGACTTTAGTCGTAATTAATTGATCAAGTACATTATAACGCTAAGCCCAAAAATCAGATATGGATCTGGGCTTATTTGTCGTGTCTAACTAAAAAAATAAATCGACACTAAAAGATGTTTAAGTTGAAATTTAAACAAAAAATGAAGCCAAACTTCTTATTACGCTTGACTTTACGTAGAAAAAGACCTAAAAGTGTCTAACTTTTAGGTCTCAGTTCATATCAATCAAAGATAAACATTTTTTAACAATATATCCAATTATTCCAACATGCTCTTAGCATATGGCAATTCCAATGATGGATCAGCATTCAAAGTCAAATCCGCAAATTGATTATCATTATAAAGATTATATGCAGCAGCACCAATCATCGCAGCGTTATCACCACAAAGCTTGATATCTGGTAAAATCAACTTTGGTTGATCTGCCTTAGGTAGTTTAGCAATTTCTGCACTCATGCGATCACGTAAGCCATGGTTAGCAGCAACTCCGCCACCCATGATAAAGGTCTTGGGCTTATATTGCTTAATTGCGCGAATTGTTTTATGAGCCAAAACATCAATTACTGCTGCTTGAAAACTTGCAGCCAGATCATACTTATTCAACTTTTCATGAATCTGATCAGCATGATGACAAGTGTTAATAAAAGCTGACTTTAAACCTGAGAATGAGAAGTCATAGTCATCATCTTCCATCATTGCTCGTGGGAAGTTAAAGGTATCCTTGCCTTCATGAGCCCAGGCATCGATAGTTTTACCTGCTGGATAGTTTACCCCAAGAACACGACCAATCTTATCGTATGCTTCGCCAGCAGCATCATCGCGCGTATCACCGATAATTTCAAAATGAACAGGATCCTTAAGTAAAACTATTTCAGTATGTCCACCTGAAACCTGTAATGCAAGAGCTGGATATTCAATCTCATCTTTTAGTTGAGCTGCCATAATGTGCCCCATAATATGATCAACACCAATCAAAGGAATACCCGTTGCCATTGAAGCAGCCTTAGCTGCACTTACACCAATTAAAAGAGCACCAACTAAGCCAGGGCCATAAGTCACAGCAATTGCATCGATATCTTTCCAAGTACAATTAGCTTCAGCCAAAGCTTCTTTAGTAATCTGACTAACCACTTCAATATGATGACGACTAGCAACTTCAGGGACTACACCACCAAAGCGTTGATGACTCTTAATCTGCGTTGCTACGATTAAGCTTTCAATCTCACGCCCATTTTTAATGACAGCAGTGGAAGTTTCATCACAAGAACTCTCATAAGCTAAAATGCGAACATCTTTTTTTTCACTCAAAACGTAAACTTCTTTCTTTTAATTTGATGTGGTTTTAACCATAAAACCATGTTCATAGCATCGGTATGAGTATCATGGTAATAGTTTTTACGAATGAAGGTACCTTCAAAACCTAAGGAACGATATAGCTTTTGGGCAATCTCATTATCTACTCTTACCTCTAGACTAACGCAATCACTGTCATTTTCACGCGCCCGATCAATAATCAATTGCATTAAGTAACGACCAATATGCATATTTTGAAAAGCCGGCGCTACTGCAATATTAGTAATATGCGTCTCTTCTGGAGTAAAACGCGCACCAATAAATGCAACTAGCATCGATTCATAATACACTACCAAATAAAGACAATTATGCCGCTTCTCTAGTTCTCGCTCAAATGAAAACTTATTCCACGGTGTCCGACCTGAATAAACTTGCTCCTCTAATACAAGCAGGTCAGGAATATTGTCATCTGTAGCTTGCATAATTTGTAGTCTCTTACCGTTTACATTCGCAATAAACGGGGTAAAACTCATATCAATCCGATTTAACTGTTGATGGAAAAATTGATTAAACTTCTTCAACATAATGACTATCTGGCTCGAATGGTTTGCCTGTCTTTTTATGCCAGTCTACTTCAGCCTGAGTTCGACGCAAGTAACGTGGCAATAATTTATCTGGATCAACTGGAACCGCATTTTCAGCTAATTGTCCAATTAGCCCAGCATGGATGACATTCTCTTCTTCAGTTCCATAAACATATGGAATATTCAAAGCTTTAAATTTTTCATCTTGCTTTTCAAGACCTGAGCCCACAAAAACAATTTTCTTAACTTCATGCTTGGCCGCATAATCTTGAATCACCTTAACTAAAACGTCGATATTGTAATGACCGTCTGGAATGACATTCTCTGGTACAGCACCGCTTAAATAACCGGCCGCAAAATAATTGTCATTTCTTGCATCTAAACCAGTAATTACCAAAGCGTCTTCTTGAACGCCTTTAGCCAAAGCTTGTAAAGTTGAGATTCCTACAACCTCTTTATCTAAAATGCTGGCAAACATCTTAACAGTAGTGATTCCAATTCTTAGTCCAGTATAAGAACCTGGCCCAATAGCAACTGCAAAACGATCAATATCTTTTAAGCTTAAATCATTATCTTTTGAGATTTCATCAATCAAAGGATCAAGATGTTCGCTATGATTACGCTCATCTCGTTCATTTTTCTCAACAATAATTTGTTGACCATCATTCAAGGCCACGCTCAAATGATTAGTAGCTGTCGAAACACTTAAAATTTTCATTTTATATATTTTTCTCTTTTCGCTTTAAATCACTTTTTTATTTTAACACGAGAAACTGCTTGTAAAACAAAGTAGCTGATAACCATTTGAATCCAAGGAACGATCGTCTCCTTAGGTAAACGTTGGATCAAAGCCGCATTGAAATTCATACCATACATAATATGTAGCCATAAGGTATTCATGCCAATATTGACAATTACAGTCACCAGAATAGTAGAAGCAATAATCCGCCAAATTTTAACTGGCTTATTATATAAAAACAGGGCGTAAATAAATGGGCCTGCCATTGCTGTTAAAGTAAAACCAATGAAAAAGCCACCTTGATTGCCAAAAAGTGCAGATGAAATTAAATCACTAATTCCACCGCCAATTGTTCCCCAGAGCGGACCAAAGAGATATCCTAATAGCACACTCCCAATGAACCCCAGTCCTACTTTAACCATGACTGGACCAAAAGAAAATTGACTTAGAATAATTTTCATTGCAACAACAATACCTAAAAAGACTAGTTGCTGTAAATCCGTTCGTAAAATTTTCTTTGTATTCATTCGACCGATTCCTCCCCCTAATTAAAAAGCATGACTAATAGCGTCATGTTATTACTATATCTTACGCCAACTTAATTCACAGACAGCCTTAACTGTCCCATCTTCTGCTTCAATTGCATGATATGTAGTAACAATATCATCTTGAACCAAGTCCATGCAAGAATTTATACTCTCACCATAATGAACTTCTTTATCAAATTTAATATCAATTGCTGTAACGATATGTTCTTTTAAAAAGTTACGATCCAACATATCAACAAACCAACTGAAATAATGACTATTAGTTACATGATGATTGGTATCCAAATCATCATAGCGTGCGCGATACGGACGAATATGTTCATAATTGTCGCGCGCACGCAAACGTGGAAAACGCGGCATCTTTTTAAGTAGTAGTGCACCCCAATCTTCCATCATTTTAGTATCGGCTGGCACCATATGCCGTTTCTTCAAGTCAAGCATTACCCACTGACTTTTTACAGTTACTAATGGCTTGCCGTCTGCCGTACTAACGCCAAAATCACGATATTCAAAAAAGCGGTTATAGCCACTAGCTTCAGTACTCAAGATAACTTGATCACCGGGTTTAGGTAGGTCACTAATCTCAAAATGATATTGCGTTACGACCCAGCCGAGACCGCGCTTGACCAAATCATCGGTCCCGGCACCGCCTTGACTTAATTGATGCTCAGAAACCTGCATCATTAACTCAACTAGTGCTGGTAATTTTAAACGCCGATTTTCATCACAATCTTTAAATTCAATTTGATATTCTTCGGTATACTTCATAATTAATCCTGGTGATATTGATCATACAATTCATTCTTAGAAACATGATGCTGCTTGGCTACCTGTTTAATTGCATCTTTCTTGGATTCACCTTTTTCAACCAAGTCATTAACTAAGTCAATTAATTCTGTCCAAGATAGTTGCTGAGGCGCTTCTGTATTAGGTGAAACTAGAATCACAAATTCCCCGCGTGGAGCATTCTCACTGAAGTAATTCGTGACTTCTTCCACACTACCCCGGATAAACTCTTCGTGGATTTTGGTCAATTCACGTGCAGCAACAATTTGACGATCTTTTGGTAGCACACTAGCCAATGTTTTGAGGGTTTTTGCTAGACGGTGCGGGGCTTCATAAAAAATTGATGTTGCTCTATTATCGCGCATCTGTGCAAAATATGTCTTCTGTTCCGACGATTTTCTTGGTAAAAAGCCATAATAAGTAAATGGCTGATTAAAACCGGAAGCAATCAAAGCAGTTGAAAAAGCATTTGGACCAGGAAGTGGTACAACCGGAATATCATGCTTAATGCATTCTTGCACCAACACATAACCTGGATCAGAAATCACTGGCATCCCCGCATCACTAATCTCGGCAATCACAGCCCCTTCCTTCATCAACTTGATCAATTCCGGCGCCCGCTCTTTGGAATTATACTTATGAAAAGAGATCATTTTATTATGAACCCCAATTTTTTCCAGTAAAATCCCACTAGTTCTTGTATCTTCTGCGGCTACATAATCTGCATCAGTTAAAACTTTTTTAGCACGAATAGTAATATCTTCCAAGTTACCAATCGGAGTTGGCACTAAATAAAGCTTTCCTTCATCTTTTGCATAACTGCTTTGACGTTTCATTATCTACCGTCCTTTTTCTTGCCCTTTTTTTCGCCAAAATTGTCCAAAATATCAAGACAAAACATACAATCTGCACTTGGATCACGATGCGAGCCATAGTACATATTGCAAATGTGATACCCTGAATCATAAATCTTCTTCAATGATTCCAAGCCACTCTGCGTTTTAGTCTCAGGTGCAGGCTGATTTGCCGTTAACTTGTCCAGCTTCTCATGGAGTAATTGATTTTCTACCTTCAACTCCGTGTTTTCTTTTAATGTTTCTAAAATATCATTTTCCAAGCTGGCAATCGTCTTGGTCATATTTTCTGTTGTTTCTTCAATCTTTTTCAGTTTTGAATATGGATCCAATCTAAACACCTACTTCCATTTTAAGGCGAGATAATCTAACGCATTTTGTAAATTTACGTTACTCAAACGCATTTTGTCTATTTCAATTAAATTCTTAAGCATTGTCGCCGCCATTATTCTTTTAGCAGGATTACGCAAATCTTGCTCGGCCAATAATTTTAACTGAAGCAAGATGTAACCCTGCTCTGACACTAGCTTAGCATCAGCAGCTAGCTTGTGTGCACTGACAAGTGCTAAGCTGTTGTGTTCCAGCATTTCTTGATAAAAATATTTAATTGCCTGATTCCATTTATCAAGATTACCCAGTTCCTCAATCTCTGCTTTTGAAAAACCATTCTCCAGTAAGACTGCAGTCCTACCACTAGCTCTCTCACCATTGTCAAAATTAATGATCTGGGTCCGTGAACGCACCGTTGGTAAAATCTGATCACTATTGTTAGTAATCAAAATCGTAACTACTGGCGCTACTGGTTCTTCTAGTAAGTTTAATAAACCGTTTGCTGCAGCTAAAGTTAACTTTTGTGCTTCATTAATAAAGAAGAAACGGCGAGTACTTTCAACTGGGCTTTTGGCTAATTCTTCTTTTAAGGGACGAATTTGATCAATCCCTAGAGTCTGTTTTCCATCAGGCGCTACTAGCAATACATCTGGGTGGTTACCTGACAAAATTTGCCGACAATTTTGACAGCTGCCATCCGGCTTATTTTCACCAGTACAATTAAACAAACAAGCTAGCCAGTATGCAGTATTCAATGCCCGTGCCTCATCGCTATCAACAAAAAGATAACTATGAGCTAACTTTTTTTGGTCATATGCTCTTTTTAAAAATTGGGTTTGCTTTTTCCCAACATTACTAAGATCAATCATCAGAAGCGTTTAAACTCATCAACTGGAACAACAAAACAAGTTGCACCACCGACTGTCACTTTCAAAGGCTGTGTAATTTCATACCCAGTTGAAACCATATGTGGTGTTGCAATTTCCTCTCTTGCTCGGGACTGTTCCTTAATAATCTTTAATACATCGTCTACTTTATCGTCATCACAACCTACTAAAAAGGTAGTATTTCCTTGACTTAAAAAACCACCTGAAGTTGCTAACTTAGTAGCACGAAAATCATTTTGAACAAAGGCCCGTTGTAAATCATTAGAGTCTTCTTTTTGCACAATTGCAATTACTAACTTCATCTAAATCAATCCTTAAAATAACTCTGGCATTCTTTGCTTTAATGTTGCAATAACTTGAGCAACTACCTGATCAATTGGCTGCGTAGCATCAACAGTTACGAAGCGTTCAGGATACGTCTCTTTTACCTTGAGAAAACCGGCATAAACCTTTTTATGAAAGGCAAGATTCTCTTGTTCCAAACGATCTTCCTGACCCGGACGCAGCTTTTCAATTCGTTTTAACCCTACCTCAGGATCAAGATCTAAGAAAAAAGTAAGATCAGGATCTAATTTATCCGTTGCAAAATCATTAATTTGCTTAACTTCCTGAATTCCTAAATCACGTCCCGCTCCTTGATAAGCTAAAGAACTATCGACATAGCGATCTGAAAATACGACTTTGCCTTCCTTTAAAGCTGGACGAATAATCTCTTCCACATGCTGACTACGTGATGCAGCATATAAAAGCGCTTCGGTCTTATTGTCCATCTTGTCGTTAGCAGGATCTAAAATAATGTCGCGAATTTTTTCTGCAATTTTTGAACCGCCTGGTTCACGCGTCACAAGATATTGTGTCTTAAGCTCTGAACCAATTTGGTTCAATACTTCTTTTAAAACTGTACTTTTCCCGGCGCCATCAGGGCCTTCAAAACTAACAAAATAACCTCTCATAAAATCCTCCATATGTCTATTCTACAGAAGTTTCATAGAGATTAACAGTCCTACTATTTTTTATTTATTCAAAATAAAAAAAGACCAATATTCGGTCTTTTTCTACTGGGTAATAGCATTAGTAATACCACTAAATCTTGTGCCTCGATGACGAGCTTCATTATACAAAAAAGTATACTTTGCCTTTAAGATTCGATTTTGCACATAATTATCTTCGGATAAATCTAAAGTTGTTTGATCGAGATCTTGCTCTAATGCAATTTGATTTTGTAGCTTTTCAATCTCGGCTACCAACTTTTGATCACCCATTGCTTTGATCTTTGCTTGCTTTTTATTAGCCATTATAATGCCGTTCTTCCTTGCACTGCGCGCTTTAAAGTAATGGAATTAGCATATTCAATGTCACTACCAACTGACAAACCAGCGGCCAATCTGGTTACCTTAATACCAGCTGGCTTAATTAATTTGCTGATATACATCGCAGTTGATTCGCCTTCTGGAGTTGAATTAAGCGCCAAAATCACTTCTTTAACAGCATCATTTTTTTGCAAACGCGTAATTAAAGACTTGATATTGATCTCTTCTGGTCCAATTCCATCCATTGGTGAAAGAACACCATGAAGCACGTGATAAAGTCCGTCATATTCGCCCATTTCCTCAAAAGCCATCAAATCCTTTGGTTGTTCAACTACCATAATAGTTGTTTGATCGCGATTAGGATTAGAGCAAATATCACAGACATCTTTTTCGGTAATATTGCCACAGATCGGACATTGATGAATGTCTTTTTTTACTTGAACTAAAGACTTAGCAAAATCATCGACATCCTGATCAGGCATATCCATCGTATAAAAAGCCAACCGAGTCGCCGTTTTTTCACCGATTCCAGGTAGCTTCATATAAGCATCAATTAAATGAGCAATTGGTAATGGATATTGCAATTACATCAAACCTTTCGTGTATTTACCTAAGCTTGCCTGAGTTGCCTCATCAATTTTGGCCAAGCCCTTGTTAACCGCATCAATTACCAAATCTTGTAACATATCTGGGTCGTCTGGATCAATTGCTTCCTTATCAATCTTGATGTCCTTCAACTTGCGGTCACCAGTAAAGGTAGCTACTACTAAATCATCGGCAGACTTACCAGTAAATTCTTGAGCAGTAATGTTTTCCTGCTCTTCTGCCATTTGTGCTTGCAACTTCTTAGCTTGCTTCATCATTTGTTGCATGTTCATGCCGCCCATGCCCATACCACCAAAATTAGGTCTTCTACTCATAATTTTTCTCCTTTATTATTCTATTATACTAATAATCTGCTTATCAAAATTGTCGTCTTTCTCTAGTTTAACTTGTTTATCATCAAAATTAAACTCAGCAGTATGCTTATGCGGTATCTTCACCTTATTAGTTACGCCCATTTTCATCCATTCATATTCTGAATCGATGTGCCCTATATCAATCATTTGATTATTAAGCTGAGCTATCAAATCAGCCACAATCACTTTTGCAGTAGGACTTAACATCAGTAAAATCAACCTATTAGCTGCATTTTTAATAATTTCATCTTCAATAACTTTTTTGCGACTATATGCATTAGTTGGCGGACAAATGAGTCTACTAATTGATCTAGCATTAGAAAACAAGTCATGCCTTCGCCTGAGCGACTATATTTACCTTCTACAATTAAAAGATCATGATCCTGCCAAAGCTGTTTCATTTTAGCAAAATAATCTTTAGCGTGACTTTTATCTACTAAATCAATATATGGCCGTGAAAAGAAAGTAGAAACGTATACATTGTATTGCAATTCAACTTCTCTTAACAAGTCATGATTATTCGGGAAGAAACTATTTTGATAAAAATTACGGCAATAATCATTATAGCGATCTAACTTTTCAAAAACATCAGATAATCCTACTAATAAACGGCGATTGCTGCCTTCTAACAGGAGCTCTTTTAGCGAACCAGCTAGAATTATGATCTTCTAGTAAGATCTGTAATGTTGTTTCTTTATTTAAAACTTTAATATTATAATCATTGCTCATAGTACTTTAGTCTTTAATATTGACTGCATCCCCAAAAAGATCCTTTGCCTTATTAATCACTTCTAGATCAACTTCTGGTTCATCTGACTTTTCTTCTTGAATCTCAATCTGTTGCTTTTTCTTAGCAAGTAGCTCATCCTTATGGCTTTCAACAAATTCTTTTCTAACTGCCAGCCAATCGTTATCTGGCACCAAAACAATGCCGTAAGAATGTTTAGCAAACTTTTCAATATAGTCCGTTAAGCGCCCTAACAGATCATTATCTGCGCTCGCATTTTCAAACCATAAAGTATATTTGCATTTCATGACAACTTGTTCAGGACTAGCAGCCACTGGTTCTAATACATCAAGCAGTGCTTTTTCAGAGACAGCTAAAACAGATTGTAAATCAGGCCAGACATTCTTAATTGTCTCTAAATCGTTTCGAGTAGCATTTTCAAGAACATGATATACTTGTTTGCGATTTTCTGCCGTAGTTTTTTTGACTTTTCTAACCGGCTTTTTAGTTTGCTTCTCTTTTGGTTTAACAGCAGGGTTAGGAGCCACTTTAGGTACCGCAGTATCCAAGTGAAATACCTGATTTGTTGATAAACTTGGCTTATTGGATACTTCACTAAGTTTTTGTGTTAAATCAACGACTTGCTTCTTCAACGCTGCTAGTTCAGCCTGCAAATCAGTATTACCTTGTGCAGGTTGAGCTGGTGTTGTCTTAGCTGGGGCAGCGCTTGTCTGCACTGGTGCAGGACTACTTGCTTCTACTAAGAACACTTCCAGTGGTATCTGTTGCTGATTAGTATAGCGTAAATCATTCAAGGCATTATTAGCCAAATTAATCAGTCGATAATAACTATCTGTAGAAACGCTCTTTATTTTTTCAATAAAGTCTTTTGTTAAAAAAGTTTCCTGTTTATTTTCATCGGTTTTGACGATTAATAAACTCTTAGTAGTTAGATCGATGATTTCATCTAAAATGTTTTTTGAACTAGCTCCTTTAGCCAACTCATCTTGTGTAAGCTGCAAGGCTTGACCTGCATCCTGATTTAACAAAGCTAAAAGAATTTTTTCAATATTTTCTCGATCTGCAAAGCCTGTAATCTGCAAAGCATCATCATAGTTGACGCTTTCCTTCTCGTAACTCAACAGTTGATCCAAAATGCTAAGAGCATCCCGCATCCCACCATCGGCTACTTGAGCAATGACTGCTAAAGCTTTATCTTCATATTTAATATTTTCTTGATCAAGAATGTATTTCATTCTCTTCTCAAGGTCTTCTTTGGAAATTCGCTTAAAATTATAGCGCTGCGTTCTAGAAATAATTGTCGCAGGCACTTTTTGCAATTCAGTCGTTGCTAAAATAAATACTACATGCTCTGGTGGCTCTTCTAATGTCTTCAGCAAAGCATTAAAAGCTCCCATCGACAACATATGAACTTCGTCGATGATATATACCTTGTATTTACCTTCCGTTGGAGCATATTTTACCTTATCGCGAATTTCACGAATTTCATCAACCCCATTATTTGAAGCGGCATCAATTTCCATGATATCTGGCATTGAACCTTGATCAGCTGCAATACAGTTAGCACACTCATTGCATGGTTCACCATCTTGCAAATTAGTACAATTCAATGCCTTAGCAAAAATCTTAGCACAAGATGTTTTACCAGTTCCGCGGGGTCCTGCGAAAAGAAACGCATGGGAAACCTTACCACGTTTAATCGCATTTTTTAAGGTATCGGTAATCGCTTCTTGACCAATCACACTGTCAAAAGTCCGCGGCCGCCACTTACGATATAGCGCTTGATAAGCCATAAATTCTCTTTCCTAAGTAAAAAAGCTCCTAGCTCTCGAAGAGCTAAGAGCTGTTAATATTCTAACAAAAAAGGCACATGCCTGAACAACCTTAGTGCTGCTACCTTCCGGTCCTGACACAATTCAGAGGTCAAACATTGCCCAACAACTATGTTAACGTATTTCAGTAAATATTACCAGCATCTTGTTTTAAAAATTACTGATTTTATACTTCTTTTTGAGCTAATTTAGCTGCTTTTTGTTTCTCACGAATCGCTCTGAAAAAATCTTTTAGCATTTGTGCACATTGATCACGATACAGTCCACGAATTGCATGCGGATGATGATTAAATTTTTCTACGCTAAATAAATCCACAACTGATCCACAAGCTCCGGCTTTTGGATCAAGTGCACCGAAATAAACGTCTTTTATTCTAGAATTAATAATTGCCCCTGCACACATCGGGCATGGTTCCAAAGTCACGAATAAGCTGCAGTCAATTAAGCGCCACATGCCTAACTTACTGCAAGCTTCTTTAATCGCAATCATTTCTGCATGTTGGGTAGCATCTTCATCAAGTTCACGCCTGTTATATCCAGTACCAACTACGCGGCCATCAGGATCAACAACAACTGCCCCTATCGGCACCTCTCCTTGCTTTTCAGCTTCTTTTGCCTGGTCAATGGCTAATTGCATGTATTTCCTTTTATCTTCGCCAGACAGCATTTTATCACTTCTCAATTCATCGTTTTTATTTATTGTATCAAAAAAGCAGCTATTTGCGACTAGCTGCTTACTTTTTACAATGGTTCAATGTTACGATTTCTAAAGTTGTGGTAGAAAAAGATTCCTGACAAGATCAAGTATAATGCAGCAATTCCAGCTGGAGCAGCAGTCTCGTTATCACCGGAAATCATACCTAACATAAACACACCAACAATTACAATCAATACTGCAACAATGTATTTCCAAGCCTTTTTCATAATAATTATCCTCTTCACATACTCTTGATATTTACAAGATTATTATACGAGGATAAATCCAGTTTTGAAAGCACTTTTATAAAGTCTAATGCTTATTTAATAGTACTTTCAAGCATTTTTTATTTAGTTATTTCTTAGTTGATTTTAAGATATAATAGCCTTTATCTCTTGTTAAAATTTCACAATTACCATATGTATTGGTCATCAGCTTACGCGCACTAGGTTCTCCCTGCTTTTTCTGAATAACTACTAATAAGATACCGCCATTAACCAAATGCTCATTTGCTCCCAGTAAAATCTCATTAACCACTTTTTTTCCTGCTCTAATAGGCGGATTTGTTAATATTAGACCAAACTTTTTATCATTATCCACATGTTCATAACAATCAGAGGAATAGATATTTACATTATCTATGTGATTAACTTGTGCATTCTGCTTTGCCAAGCTTAATCCACGCTCATTTACATCAACCATATCTACAGTTTGATCAGGCCAAAACTTAGCCGCAAATAAACCAATCGGACCATAACCGGTACCAACATCCAAGATATTATCCTTAGGAAAAACAACATCTTTCATTGCCTTGATCAATACGCCTGAGCCATAATCAACCCTCATTTTAGAAAAGACACCTGCGTCTGTTGTGAATTTCAAATCAATATTATCCACATGATAATCAACAACATGTTGATCATGCTTGGCAGTAGGATCAGTCGCAAAATACATTTGATTTTTTTCTTCACTCATTTTAACTAACCTTTCTTTTTCTCAAACCATTCTTTTATCTTATGCAGCTCCGTTGTATTCTGTACATCTTTCAATTCATTAATCTGTGCTTGCATCTTTTTGTTTTGATCAGCCAAATCCTTGTTTTGCTTTTCTAAATTATCAAGCTTTTTCAAAATTAATTGAATATTATCATGCGTTTTTAACGTATTCGCGCCATTCGTTCTCCTCATCAAATACGAAGTAATCGATGACGTTAACATACCAACTATTCCAATTCCTAAAAGCATCATTACTAATGTAACGAATTTTCCTACAATACTATGCGGTGGAATTGTTTTGCCAAAAATTGCATCATAACCGACAGTAGAAGCTGTTGAAATGACCCACCAAAAAGCAGTATCCAGCGTTACATGTTCAGTGATTGCGAATGCTTCCGCTCCTACCAACAAAAATGTAATTGTAAAAAAGATGGTTCAGTATAAATTCTTGTGTAAACGGCTGTGAGATTTAGGATGCCTTTCGGGA
>NZ_PCZI01000013.1:0-60435 GCF_002554085.1 Lactobacillus sp. UMNPBX1 | reverse complement strand
AACCCTTCTTTTTTTGTTATCTAATTTCTATTTACACAAGAATTTATACTGAACCGAAAAAATTATAGAGCTAATAAAGAAGTTATAGCTTTTTATTTGCGTTATGAAATGTATAAACTTGTTGTCTTTGTCTCTCTATTAGACTGGTAAATATTCAAAAGTATATGTTAAATTTCAGACATTAAATACTTAGAAAAAAGGACATATTTAGATGGATAAAAATTCTGATAGACTTACGTTAGTGCCATATTTCCCGAATGAAAAGCAGACTCTTAAATGGTACCAGGATCCTAAAATCTGTAAGCAGGTAGATAATATTGATACCGTTTATGATTTAACTAAATTACGTCGAATGTATGAATATTTGTCAGTGCATGGGTGGTGCTACTATATTCAATATCAAGGGAAATTGATTGGTGATTGTACTTTGCTAAAAGACGGTGAGATATCAATCGTGATTTGCAAAGAATATCAAAACTTGCATCTTGGTAGAAAATGTGTCGACAAATTGGTGCAGCTTGCAAGAATTCAGAAAATGACGCAAGTGAAGGCTCACATATATGACTTTAATATTCAAAGCAAAAAAATGTTTACAAGAATGGGGTTTAAAGAGCAACAACCTGACTGGTACTCTTATGATTTATAGATCAAAAATATTCATGTTACCAAGTAATTCATACAAACAATCAGTTGGTGTGATGTCAGATAAGCACTCGTATTAGAAAAATGTAATCATCAGTAATTAAAGACTGTAGTTGAATCAAATAATTAACTCAGCGTATAAAATGCTGAGTTAGACAAAAAAACAACGAGCAATTCTCTCGTTGTTTTATGGATCATTTTGATCAAATTTTTAGTTTATCTTTAGTTATAAATACCAACTTGATTAATGTGGGCCAATTCCAGAACTGGAGATTGAGCGAGGTCCAGACTAACATCACAGCCAGCATGGATACCATTATTTTCGCCATTAAGCCAGTGGGTATTATTAGTTACGTCATAGACAGTACCATTAAATGCAATATAAGCTGGACGTCCATTTTTACCATTGTAATTTGATAGAGTTTCTTTAGTAAATTTTCTCATATAAGAAGCTCCTTTCTAATAAGATCTTGATATATCAATGGTAACACTGTGTCACCTTATAGCAAGAGATACGAAGGAGTCTTATGCTTTTCTTATGAAAGATGACCACGCCACCCAGCAATATCCCAATCTAGAAAGTCATAATTAAGCTTTTTACCATAAATTTTCTCGTAGGCAGCAACTTTTTGTCGGTAGTCGAGTTCCATCATCTTATGAGCGTTTTCGTTGGCGTTTAGAGAAACGTCAGGGAAGATTGGTGGTAAAACATGGACAATATATTTGGTCTCATAAAAATTAGGATCTTTCTTTTCGATTTTAGGTAGATCCTTAATCTCGACAAAAGTGGAGATTACCGGTACATTTTGTTTAGCCGCAAAATAATAGGCACCACGTTGTAATTTGCGAGGCTTGCGATAATTCCACCACATCTCCTGTTCTGGATAAATTAAAACCCAATTATTTTTAGCTAAAGCTGCACTGAGGTGCTTAGGAAATTCATTTCCAATATAGCTAGGACTCTGAACTAGTGGAATAGTGCCAACATAATTCATTAAATAGCGGAAAAATCCCGGTAGCATTAGGTTAGTATCTTCAATTACAATTGAAAGCTGATGGTGCATCTTGTTAGCGAGCAGCTTCATTGGTAAAGAATCAACCTGATTGTAGTGGTTAGAAGTTAAAATTGCGCCACCAATAGGTAAATTATTTAGGTTCTCTAAACCTACAAATTCAGTTGATCCAGCTAATGCTCTGGATAAAGTACCAAATAAGAGATGTCCAATACGATTATTAAGCTTACTTGAAAAAGTGTTACGCTTATTCCAATAATCATTGACCAATTTAAGGCGCTGATCTAGGGACATTTGGGGATCGCCGATTTCTACTTTTGCTGTGAAGTTGCGTTCATTAGCAGCTTTTTTTATATTTTTAATCACTGCCTCACGATTATCGCCAAAAATCATAGTGTTACTGCCTCTCGTTTCTTAACTTTTGCCCAATTATTAGGATCTTGCTCAGTTTTGTCTTCCTTAGCAAGCATATGATCCAATTTTTCGCGGTCTGCTGCACGCTCGTCATCAGTATAATTATTGAGTTCGTTCTTTAATTCATCGAAAAACTGCGTTTGTTTGGCACTATCCCAGAAGTACTGTGCATATTGGACATTAGCAAAATGCCATGGCTTAAAGAAAAGATTATAGTGAATCAGACCAGGATTAGTTAAAGGTTCAGTGTTTTCATTTGGCATAGCATCCCAGCGAGGATTTAAGTGCAAAATTCTACCTTCCCCGATTTCATTTAAATAGTCTTGATCAGGAGCAATGCAATCAAAATGATACTTTTCTAAAAGTGTCATAAAATGGTCAATAAAATGTTCAGCGCGAAAGGCCCTAGCATTCATGACGAGCATGCCAGAGTTAATGTATTTCTTGGGGTCAAGTGCCAGGACATTTTTGATGTATTTTATCATCTTGTCTACATATTGAATTGAGGAGTCGGTGCAAGCAGCAAATAAATTATCACCCAATTCGGAGTTGTATAGTTTAGCAAGATCGTCGTTTACAATTGTGTCGCTATCAATATAGATCACCTTATCATATTCGGGAAAAAGTTCTGGAATTAAGAGGCGATAAAAAATCGACATGGTAAAAAAGTCAGCGCGAAGAAAGTTTTCCTTACGATTTTGAATAGGTTGTACAAGTTGATTATCAATATGGAAAAACTTCACATGAACGTTTGAACTGCTAAGATCAGACAAAGCTTTTTGATGCTTTGATGAGAGATCTTGATTTAAAAAGTAAACAGTATAATCCTTATTTGGATCTGTATGTTTGACTAAAGAATTAAGAGAAACAGCAGCGTATTTGGTAAAGTCATCGCTGATACTGTAAAAAATAGGAATTGTCATAAAATTGCCTTTCTTAGATTTTAACTGATTCCGTTTGTTTAACCTTAGCCCAAGTATTTGGCTCTTTGACAATCATGTCAACTTTTTTGGCCATCCATTCTAGGTCAGCTCGGGCCTTTTGACGGTCTTCATCAGTAAAGTTGTCTAATTGCTGCTTTAGTTCATCGTAATACGGCGTAGTTTTAGCAACATCCCAGAAATAATGACCATATTGAACATCAGCAAAATGCCATGGTTTGAAGAAAAGATTGTAATGCACGATCTTAGGATCTTGAATTTCAGGAATGCTTTCATTTGGCATAGCATCCCATTCTTTAGGTAGGTGATAAATCTTATCTTCGCAAATTTCATTCATGTAGGCTTGATCAGGGTCAACGTTATCGAAATGATATTTATTCATTAAGTAGTAGAATTTATCAACAAACTTTTTGTCTCTAAAGGCCTTCATATTAAACAGAATTACACCATTATTGATGTATTTTTCTGCAGGCAAAATTCCCTGACATTCTTTAATGTACTTTTGTAAAAGTGGCATGTAACGAATTGATAAGTCGGGACATGAAGCAAACATGTTGTCGGCGATATCAATTTCGTACATTTTAGCAATATCAGTACAGATAATAGTATCTGCATCAAGATAAACTGCCTTGTCATATTGAGGGAACAATTCTGGAATGAATAGCCGGTAGAAAATTGACATAGTAAAGAATTGAGCACGCAAGTAGTTTTCCTTGGTATTATGGATTGGCTTAACCATGTCATCGTCGATATGAAAGATTTGAATATGAATATTATCAGTTGAAAGATCTTCTAAGCTCTTTTTGTGCTCATCAGATATCTGTTGGACTAAAAGGGTAATCGTATAGTCCTTCTTGGGGTCAGTATGGTCAATTAATGATTTAATTGAAACATATGCATATGGCGTATAATTATCGCTAATTGTGTAAAAAACAGGAATGGTTTTCAAAATAAGATCCTCCTAAATTATTTTTTTAAATTATTTCGTAATTTGAGATATTCGTTAAGCAAATCATCATATTCATGTAAATGAAGTACACTGTGTACGCGATCAACATCCCATGGCTTAACTGTTTGAGTATGGAAATAAGGCCAAAACCTAAAGCTAGTAGTGAAATGTTGAATTTTGGTGTTTTTTTGCAAATGATATTGCTCATTATAACGGCGTGGTGCTACTCGCTTGGCTACAGCTAGCTTGTTTATTGCTGATTGATCGGGCAAAAACATTTGCTTAACCTGCATCATATGCCGCACCTCGGCAAAGAGACCAGTTTGTTTAATTTTCTTCATATTCAGCAACAAAACGCCAGAATTAAGATAATCAAATGCGCGCTTGGTCTTAAGATTGTGGAAGAAGAAGCGACCCCAATAATCAAGTACGCCCACTAATTCGATTCCGTTAATATCCTCATTGTAAAAAGTTGTAATATCACCGCGAATGACAATGTCATCGTCTAAATAAAGAATGCGATCAGGAATCTGTGGCAATTGGTCTGCAAATAAACGCAACATGGCATATGGCGTGAAGCGAGTATTCATGTTAGCGGTTGGCGGTTCCTGTTCAAATAACTTGGTGCAGTCAATTAATTCAACTGTACTGTTAGGATTGGCTTTTTTTACTAAAGAACGTAAAAAATCAGCCGCATGTTGTGAGAAAGGGTGATATTTACGTTCATCACTGTGTGCCTCCATCGTTAAAATATAAAGATGCAATTCTTGAGCACCAGAATTTTTGATTAAAGATAAGGTGGAAATCAAAACGCCATCTTGAGCATTTTCATCTCCACAAAAAAGAATATTCATGATAAACTCCTATTTTTTATTTCTTTTGAATATATTGACAATATTCATAATCGCTATTTTTTGCACGCTGCTTCATTACCTGCCAAATTTCATCGTGAAGCTTATTTTGAGCTTCCTTACGGCTTAAATTTGTATCCGGGTAAAAGGGCCCATCAATGTAAATAACGGCACTAGGTCGCTTGCTAAGCCACTTTTTATGGTAGGTTTTGGTCATGACGAAACTAGGCGCATTTAATTTAACTGGAAAGTGCATGCTTGTTGCATCGAACGGGCGAATCTTCGTGTAATAGGGCCAGACATGAGCTTCAGGGTAGATGAGAATCTCGCCCTTTTTATCCTTAATCACAGTTTGAATGGCTTTAATTAGTTTGAGCGATTGCTTCATATTTTTGCCAACAGGCAGACCGCCGTAGCGTACAAGATATTTGCCAATGAAGGGGATGCCCCAGTTAGCTTGATTAGCAATAGCATAAAAATTTTTGATTGGAAAAATTGTGAGCGAGGTAAAGACATCCCCCATGGGTCTAGTATGGTTGCCATAAATAAAATAGCCCCCATTGACTTGCTTAAGTTTTTCTTGACCAACGACTTTTACATGATCGAAGAAGCGGAAAACCACCCAACCAAAAGCGCATGCTAAGTGACGAGCGGTAGTGGACCAGATTCTAGCTCCAAGAGAATTAGGTAGAATAACGTAATTATCGGGTAGACTGAAATTTTGATCGTGACTATCGACTACATCATCGGTTGTTTTTTGGTAATAATAAATCCGTTTCATCTTGCCCTCCATGATACTTATGTATCCTATGATACCATGGAAAAAAGCCTAATTCCTAAGACGAGAGGAATGCTGAAAGAAAATAAAAAAGATTCGTAATTTCATGATCGAAAAATACGAATCCTCTGTAAAATAGCATAAAAAAAGCACCGCCTTCTTGCAGTGCATCTTTCATATTATGGGTGGCCAGGGGATCGAACCCTGGACCCACGGATTAAGAGTCCGTTGCTCTGCCAGCTGAGCTAGCCACCCATATTTGTTCATCAGCTCCCGCCGACATTTAAATATATTACCAGTAGTTTTATAATTTGACAAGCTTTTTTTGAAAAAAGTTGAAAAATAATTTGAAGCTAGCAAAAAGCGCCCATAATGGCCGCTTTTTTACTAAAGTTTATCTTGAATATGATAGGCTGTGCCTTGCTGATCCTGCTTCATGTGATCTGCATAGTAAACAGCATAGACACCGCTTTGATCATTTTTGGCAATCACAATTTGGCGCCCTGTTGGACGTTCTGCCTTAATGATTTGAGCACTGCGGCGTGCTTCTTTAAAGTCGTGTGAAGATGCGATGGCATCCCCTGGATTAAAAAATACAGCTTCGTTCATTGTAAAGCCCCCTCGTACAAATTCTAATTTTATTTTACCAAGAAAGCCCTTTCTAAATCCAATTTAAGAAACAAAAAAAGAGATAAGATCAACATCTTATCTCTTACGAAAAATATTATGGGTGGCCAGGGGATCGAACCCTGGACCCACGGATTAAGAGTCCGTTGCTCTGCCAGCTGAGCTAGCCACCCATGTCGTTGAATCAATCAACAGATATTATTATGCTATTGTTGATAAGAAAATGCAAGCTTTTTTTGAAAAAAAAACAAAAATTTTTGGCTAATGTTACAAAATTCAGTATAATGTAAGGGCAAAGGAGGCATTCCCGATGCCAAAGAAGATTCTCGTCGTCGACGATGAAAAGCCGATTTCTGATATTATCAAATTTAATTTAACTAAGGAAGGCTTTGATGTCGACACCGCCTATGATGGCGAAGAAGCTGTTAAAAAAGTTGACGAATACGACCCGGATCTAATGATTCTGGATTTGATGTTGCCCAAAAAAGATGGGTTGGAAGTTGCGCGTGAAGTTCGTCAAACGCATGACATGCCAATCATCATGGTAACTGCTAAAGATACTGAAATTGATAAAGTCTTAGGACTGGAAATGGGTGCAGATGACTACGTAACCAAGCCGTTTTCTAACCGGGAATTAGTTGCCCGTGTGAAGGCTAACCTGCGTCGTCGTGATATTGTTAAAAAAGCAGAAGCTGCCAGCCAAGAAGAGACCGATAAGAATATTAAGATCGGTAACTTGGTCATTATGCCAGATGCCTATATTGTAGAAAAAAATGGTAAGAAGATTGAACTTACTCACCGTGAATTTGAACTTCTTTACTATTTAGCTCAACATATGGGACAAGTTATGACTCGTGAACACCTGCTTCAGACTGTTTGGGGTTATGACTACTTCGGTGATGTGCGGACTGTAGACGTAACGGTGCACCGTTTAAGAGAAAAGATTGAAGATAATCCAATCCAACCTCAAATTTTAGTTACCCGTCGTGGTGTTGGCTATTATGTAAAACAGCCGAGTGAAGAATAATAAAGAAAGCCACAGAACTGTTATGGTAGTGGCTTTCTTTTTTATATTTTTTAGATATTGAATGAGTAGAATGAAAAAATTCAAAGCAAGATTAAATAGTACATTTAATTCCATTAATACTAAAATTGCAATTGTGTTCATGCTGATGCTACTGGCAACAATTGAAGTTATTGGAGCTTATTTTACCCGTCAATTAGAGCAAAATAGCATTGAAAATTTCCAATCATCAATCCAGATTCAGACTATCGTCAGCAATCAGTTAGCTAATCAGTTGACCAGTGATAATAAAAATACTAATGATCGCTTGAATCAAATTGTTAATGACTACAATAATGATGCAATTAGTGAAATTATTGTTGTCGATAATAAGGATACGATTCGTGCCGTTTCTAACTTAAATGATAAAAGTAAGATCGGTCAACGGATTAACAATACTGATGTGAAACAGGTTATTTCAACTGGACATCAAATTAATAAAGTGGTCGATGATCATGGCAATTACATGATTCAAATATCGCCGTTGACTAGTGGCAATGGCTCTAACAATACTGTTGGTGCTGTCTATGTTAAAGCTAGTATGCAAGATGTCTTTAACAATTTGCGCCAAATTTCATTGACTTTCTTGATTGCGTCATTGATCGCGGCTTTATTAGGTGCATTTTTGTCATTGGTTATTTCCCGGGCAATTACGCAACCGATCGAAGAAATGCAGAAACAAGCATTGCATATTGCTGATGGTGATTATTCAAGTCAGGTAAAAATTTATTCCAATGATGAACTAGGGCAATTAGCTAAAGCATTTAATACCCTGTCCGTACGAATTGAACGCTCACAAGAAGAGTCTGATAGTGAACGGCGGCGACTAGATAGTGTTCTGTCACACATGAGCGATGGAGTTATAGCCACTGATCGTCATGGTAACGTCAGTGTGGTTAATCATATGGCACTAAACTTTTTAAATAAAAAAGAAGACGAGGTTATCAATAAGCCGATTGCTGAAGTACTGGGACTAGAAGATACTTCGTCACAAGATTTGATTTCTAGTCAAAAAGAGATCGTTATTACCCTTGATCCAGGTACGCGGGATGAAATTATTTTGCATGCTAGTTTTTCTTTGATTAAGCGGGTAACTGGCTTTGTATCAGGGTCAGTTTGTGTATTACACGATGTAACTGAGCAACAAAAGAATGAAGATTCACAAAGACAGTTTGTTTCTAATGTCTCACACGAATTGAGAACACCTTTAACAAGTTTGCAGGCTTATATTGAAGCTCTTAATGAGGGTGCTTGGAAGAATCCAGAGATTGCTCCTAAGTTTTTGGAAGTTACTCAACAAGAAACTAGTCGGATGATTAGAATGATCAATGACTTGTTGAGTTTGTCTAGAATGGACCGTGGCGTTTCAAAAATGGATCTAGAATTTGTTAACTTAAACGATTTTGTTAACCATATTCTTAACCGTTTCGATATGATTGTTAAAACAGATAAAAATAAAGAAAAGAAGAAATACACAATTAAGCGTGAATTAGGCAGTCAAGCCTTATGGGTGGAAATCGATACCGATAAGATGATGCAGGTAATTGATAACATTATGAACAATGCAATTAAGTATTCACCTGATGGCGGTGTAATTACTGTTAGAATGACCCAAAACCAAAATCATGTTATCTTAAGTATTTCTGACCAGGGCTTGGGTATTCCAAGAAAAGATCTGGGTAAAATCTTTGACCGCTTTTACCGAGTTGATAAGGCACGTTCCCGGGCCCAAGGTGGTACCGGCTTGGGCTTGGCCATTGCTAAAGAAATTGTGGAAGCTCACCATGGTAAAATTTGGGCTGACAGTAGCGAAGGCAAGGGGTCTACTTTCTATATTTCCTTGCCATATGAACCGATGACAGAGGAGGATGATTGGGATGAAGTTTAAATTCAAATTCGGTGAATTTTTCTTAGGCTTAGCTACACTGATCGTCATTGTCCTCTCAATTGTGCTTTGGATCTTTATTATGACTAGTGATCAGCGCTTTAGTAATATTGGTCAGCAAAATCAAAATAATATCATTAAAGAGCAAACGCGTAGTCACAATTTTAAGTCATTATATGATTTATATATTCCAACTACTTCATATGGTTTTGCTAATGGAAATTTGTGTCAGCTATATGATTCAAAAAATAATTTGACTTTAGAATTTACCAAAGAGATAAAAAAAGCCAAGGCCACTAATAAAATTAAGAAAATAGTTGATACTAGAACTAAATATGAAGAGTATTTAAACAATCCCAACTATGTGCAGTTGGTTTATCCAGATGAAATTACTTTCTCCTTATTTAACCAGTTGAATAATGCCGCAAATGATAACCGCGAATTTAACCGCTTCTTTATCTCGCAGTCAAATCACTGGATTTATTTGGGAAATGATCAGACTAATGAAATTTATCAACTAAAAATTGCTGGCGCAAATTTTGATAAACTACGTAAATATGCACGTAATGCTAAGAGCAAGTATCCAGTTAGATTAGTTCGTTTAAAGGAAGGCTATTCACCGTTTTACATCAAGACAATGAATGCTAAAGTTTATAGTTACTTGACTAATCATCAATCGTATTCTTACTTTGTTTCGCGTTTATTAGGTACATCTGGCGTTACTAGTAAGACTAATAAGAATGGTCAAACGGTATATTCTTTGAACTACTATACTCGCTTAAGAGTGCCAGATTCTAATTCAGGTGAGCATAATTATCTTTATACTCATTATGAAAAAAATAAGATCCCCAATACTACTAACCGCTTATTAGATAGCGTTTATTATGTTCACCAATTGGGTTTAACCGAGCAAGATTTACGCTTCTTTGATGCAGATGGTGCTAATGTTAGTTATCTAAACTATATTGAAGGGATTCCTGTTTTCTTAAATAAGCATGATTTGCAAGTCAAGACGACCTTTTCAACAGATTCGATTAATGTGGCCTTTAATAGTGTAAACTTCCAAATTCCAATTCCGTTTGATGGTCAAACTAAGCGGTTAAAACCAACCCAAGATGTTGTTGATGAATTAGTCAATCACGGCCTAAAGCAGGAAGATATTCAACGAATTATCGTTGGTTTTGCTGAAGAAAAGGATTCAAGTCACCATAGTTTGATTAACTTGATCCCAACGTACTATATCAAAGCCTACGATGAATGGAAGAGCCTAGGTGAATGGGAAAAGCAAGACGTATCTACCTACCGTGAAGCTGATCAGTTAACTGTTAACGAAGGGGGAAAATAGAAATGGACCATAAACGAATCGAATGGCTATTTTTCGTTGTTTTCTTTTTAATTGATATTTATCTTGGAATCGAAATTCTCCGTTCTCCCGTTAATTTAAGTAACGCTGATACCACTACTCGCAGCGTTGCTAGCATCCGCAATGAAATGAAGTCAGACAATATTGATTTGCCCGATAAGATTTCGGATGCACCAGATTCTGGTTATTATTTAGCTACCAAGAATCGTGACTACCTTTCTGGCAAAGTTAGCTCGCTGACTAATGTAAATGCCCGCTATTCTAAAAGCGATAATGTGCTTTATGGTGAACCAAGACAAGCAGTCCTTTTGAGTAAAAAACCTAAGGAAGCTTTAGAACAAATTGAAGATTTTAAGAATGATTCGAAAAATATTCCTTATGGTAAAGAATTCAAGTATGAACCTGATATGTCGAGTGAAGACAATTATGTTTTTGTGCAAAACTCAGATTATGGTGAAATTTATGCTAACTCGGCCCAATTGAATATCAATGTAAAAGATAATCAGATTATTAATTTTACTGAAACATATATGGGGCAAGCTAGTCCAGTGCGTGAATTACAGTCAACCATCAGTGCTTGGCGTGCTGTGCGTGCGATGTACACTGATCGTGAGTTGACTAATAATTCGCGCGTAACGCAGGTAAAATTAGGTTACTCCAAACTGACAGAAGTACGTGGCAGCACAATCTTGTTGCCAACTTGGCTGGTTTGGGTAGAAAATAAGACAACTAAAAATATCACGATGAAACGTATTAATGCATATACGGCACAGATGCTACAATCGAGTACCTATAATGTAGAAAAATAGAAAGGATAAAAATTGAAGGTTTCCGTTTTAGCAAGCGGCTCGACCGGCAATACCAGTTTAATCGTTACAGGCCAGCATAAAATCCTGATGGATGCTGGCATTTCTGGTAAGAAAACTAAAGATTTGCTAGCCGAAGTTGGAGTTGATATTAACGAGATTGATATGGCCTTTTTAAGTCATGATCATACCGATCATAGTGGCGGACTCGGCGTGTTGATGCGCCGTTATCCTAAGATAGATGCTTTTGCCAATAGTGGGACTTGGCAGTATTTATTGGATACGCAAAAAATAGGTAAATTACCGGCTGAACAAATTAATACAATTGAACCAGGCCAAACTAAAACTTTTGGTGATGTTGATATTACAGCCTTTGCAACTAGTCATGATGCAGCTGAGCCGCAATATTATGTGTTTACTAGTGGTGGTAAGCGGGTCGCTTTTTTAACTGATACAGGTTATGTATCAGAAGAAGTTGAAGGGACAATTGAAGATGCTGATGCCTATATGATGGAATTTAATTATGATAATATGATGCTCAGAGATGGACCATATTCTTGGTCGTTGAAGCAGCGAATTTTGTCGGATGTAGGCCATTTATCTAATGACGAAGCAGCCCAGGCATTAGTTGATGTAGTCACACCTAAAACAAAGCATATCTTTTTAGCGCATCGCAGCCAACATAATAATACGGAGTATTTAGCTCACGAAACGGCAAAGGAAATGCTGCTTGAGGGGGATGCAAATTTGGATGATGATGTTAAGATTATTGATACAGAACCTAATCAGCCTACAAAATTAGTTGAAATTTAGCAGTTTTCACAACATTTTTTCATATAATATTCAAATTTAATCGGTATGATTAGTAAACAAGATGAGGGGAGAAGCAAGTATGGTAGAAAATCAAAATAATAATAACAATTTACAACAACCTAGAAAAAAGAATACTAATGGTAAAATCATTGCCACTGCAGCGATTGTCGGTGTAGTTGGTGGCTTGATCGGTGGAGGCGTTTCATATTACGCAGCTGATCAAATGAATAATGCATCAGTTAATAATGGTGCTGCTCAAACTAGTGTATCTTCAAGTAGTAGTAAAGTTTCAGAAAAGAGTGCTAAGACTAGTGGCACAATGACTACTGCATATAATGATGTAAAAGGAGCGGTTGTTTCAGTTATTAACTTAAAACGCCAATCAAGTTCTAATAGTACTAATTCACTTTATAATAGTTTATTCGGTAATGATGACAGTGATGATAGCTCTTCATCAAGCAGCAAGGGCAAGCTTGAGACTTACAGTGAAGGCTCAGGTGTAGTCTACATGAAATCTAATGGCAAGGGCTATATCGTTACTAACAACCACGTTATCTCAGGCAGTGATGCTGTTCAGGTAATGCTAGCTAATGGCAAGACAGTAAATGCTAAAGTTGTTGGTAAGGATAGTACAACTGACTTAGCTGTGCTTTCAATTGATGCTAAGTATGTGACTAAGACGGCCGAATTTGGCGATTCTAAGAGCTTACAAGCTGGTCAAACTGTCATTGCCGTTGGTTCACCATTAGGTAGTGAATATGCTTCTACGGTAACGCAAGGGATTATTTCAGCACCGGCTAGAACCATCTCTACTTCATCAGGCAATCAACAAACGGTTATTCAAACTGATGCCGCAATTAACCCAGGTAACTCAGGTGGTGCCTTGGTTAACTCAGCTGGTCAAGTGATCGGGATTAACTCAATGAAGTTAGCCCAATCAAGTGATGGTACTTCTGTCGAAGGAATGGGCTTTGCAATTCCATCAAACGAAGTAGTTACGATTGTGAACGAATTAGTTAAGAAGGGTAAGATTACCCGTCCACAACTTGGCGTAAGGGTAATCGCACTTCAAGGTATTCCAGAAGGCTACAGAAGCCGCTTGAAGATCAATTCTACTTTGAAGAGTGGTATTTACATTGCCTCAGTAAACAAGAATAGTTCAGCTGCTAATGCCGGAATGAAGAGCGGCGACGTTATTACCAAGGTTGACGGCAAGAAGATTGATGATGTGGCATCGTTACACAGCATTTTATACAGCCATAAAGTCGGTGATACCGTAAATGTTACCGTGAACAGAAATGGTAAGGATGTCAACTTAAAGGTAAAACTTGAAGGTAACTAAAAATCAAAATAGAAGTTAATTAAAAGAAAAAAGGCTATATCACGCGGTTTAAACGTAGATATAGCCTTTTTGTTAACTTTTTAAATGTGTAACATCAAATTGTTCGGAATTATTTGTTGTCAAACAGACACCAGCCTGTTGATAAGTGTGGATAACTCTGTGGATTGTGTATAACTTGATAAATATAGGTTTATTAACTTGTGGAAAAATATGATGATTTTGACCTTATTTAGTGAATTCTATTTGAGAAAACAGGCGTTCATGCAGGTATAACAAGCCTTAAGAGATAAAGTTTGTGAAAAAAGGCTTTCATAAAATCGATGTGAATAAAGAAATTTTAGAAAAATTATTAAATACAACTTCTGGGGCATAAGTAAAATAATACCACAAAATGTTGAAATTGGTCTTTGAAGTTTTGTGGAAAAGTTTGGGTAAATAGTGTGGAAGGGATGTTAGTATTGTGCTGGTAGATTAAAATTATGAATGGAAAATTAGCTATGCTTGTTATAATAGAAGCATGAATATCAAAATTGTATGTGTTGGAAAATTAAAAGAGAAGTATTTTAGGGATGCAATTGCGGAGTATGAGAAACGACTCAGTCGTTTTGCAAAGGTGTCCATTGTACAGGTGCCTGATGAAAAAGCACCGGAAAAATTCAGTGCAGCTGAAGATGAGAAGGTTAAAGAGATTGAAGGTCAGCGAATCCTGAGCAAAATTAAAGATAAGGAGTACGTGTATGTGACTGCAATTAAAGGAAAGCAGCGCAGCAGCGAAGAGTTCGCTAAAGAGATTCAGGATCTCGCAACTTATGGTCATTCAGACATTACGTTTGTCATTGGTGGCAGTTTAGGGACTAGCGATGCTGTAAACAAGAGGGGAAATGACTTGATTAGTTTTGGTAAATTGACGATGCCACACCAGTTGATGCGCGTGGTGTTGATTGAACAAATCTATCGTGCATTTATGATTAACTCAGGTAGTCCTTATCATAAGTAGAATATAGAAAAAGCCCATAAATTGGGCTTTTTATTTTTGCATATTTGCAGATTTCACAAGCATATTGAAAAAAACTGTGGCAGGTCAGTGCTTTTTTAGTTTTTTATGATTTAAAAATAGATTTTGTTAAATTATGTTTGGCAACAAAAAAGACGATCTTTCGATCGCCCTGCTAATTTTTGAGCTACCAGCTAGTAGCTCACGCACACGCTGAAGTCTACTTTATCTTTGTAGTAGTATTTCTACCACTGAATTGTGATGGCAAGTGCTTCAAGAGCTCAAGAGGGCTATTAAAAAGTTCCTTAAGAACCTGATTGATAGTTTCTTTGATTAATCCGATCCAGACTCAATACAGCCGTCCTTCGGGGCGGCTTTTTTTATGATGAAAATGGCAAGTCATTGGGTGAAAAGTATTACGCATATCGTGCAGTAACTGTAAATCAAAGTCCCATAACAATTAATGGCGCTAAATTCTACAAGTTGGCTGCTTATATTAAAGTGACCAATATTAGTGGTCAAGGTCGCGTTTTAAAGCGTAACGCCTACATCTACAGTACATCAAAAAAACGCACTACGCATAACTGTGCTTGGAAGTTGTACAAGGGCTTTATCGGTTCGCCTTACAAGAAATATCCGCTCGGCTATTGGGTTGCTCCTAATGGGGTGAAACCAGTAGTGAAGCATTATCTCGGTAAAGCCCAGAATATGACTAATTGTGGTTTGCCCGCAATTAAGGATAAGTTGATTAATTCGCACTTGGTGGTCGCTTGGGTAGGGATGTTTGACGGTATCTCTAATCATGCCATTACCTTGACTGGTTACCATGGCAAAACGATCTATTATAACGATCCTTGGACTGGAACCAAGCGGAAGATCAAGCAAGAAATTTTTGCAACGCATTGGGCTTTAGATGCTCATCGGGCGTTGAGTTATTAATTTTATGTAAATATATTTACTTTTTAGTCATGTTGATCAAGCCACTTTCGCAGCATTTCAACATATTCATCTGTTTTTTCTACAAAAGACATGTGGCCGCAACCTTCAAATAGCTGCCATTTACTGCCAGCAAGATGATCCTGCATCGTTTTAGCTACATAAGGTGTACATAAATCATCAGTCCCACTCGTAATTAGAGTTGGGATTTTTATTTTGCCTAGTTTTTCTGTGTATTCGTAATCGTGCAAGTTGCCCTCTGGCGTATATTCATTTGGTCCCCAGGCGGTTTCATAAGCTACAATACCACCACATTTTTTTCGCATAACGCATTCAGGCCACGTTTTCGTCATGTCAATTGCATGTTGATTCATGAAGTGCTCATTAGCTTTTAAGTAATCAGGATCGTTAAAATTGCTAGTCAATTCGGCGCGATGAATTGCCGCCTGTTCTTCAATTGGCAAGTATTTAATCATCCGGTGTAATTCTTTACTCCATAAGGATGCCGATGACAAGGTAGAAGACAAGATCAAGCTTTGAATGCCAGTTGGATGATAATCGCACATGTAGATCAGCGCTAGCATCCCACCCCAACTTTGTCCTAATAAATGTATTTTGCGCAAAGCCAAGTGCTCCCGCAACGCCATGAGTTCCTTAACCCATGTTTCTTTAGTATAAAGTTCAGGGTGATCATCAGGGATGCTACTCTTGCCGCAGCCTAACTGGTCGTACATGATAATCCGTCGGTTATCAATTTCGGCTAATTTGTCCAAAACCTCAAAATAATTATGACTTGAGCCGGGACCACCATGTAGCAATACGAGTGGTGTCTTTTCGCTTCTTCGACCAACAATACGATAGTAAGTTTCATAGCCCATGAAAGGCATTTTTCCTTCGATAATTTCCATTTTTTCACCTATTTGAACAAAAACAATGAGATATTAACCAAAATTAGCAGGGTAAAGAAGATTACCCAATCTATAGCTGTTAAAGGAATAGCGATGATCGTCGACCTTCTTTGCCCTTCGACATAGCCATGTGATTCCATTCCTTGGGCCAGATTGTCAGCTGAATTTAAAGCAACAAGAATTGCTTTAAAATAGAGGACCGGCGACCAAAAACTGAGATAAATGCCCCGCATCATAGCGCTAGTTCGGATCTGTTTAACCGCCATCTTCATCTGCGGAATAATGTTAATCGCCGCCAGCACGCCGTAGGCAAATTTACTGGGTAAGTGCAGGTTCTGCTCTAATGATCGGGCAAAGTCTGTAGCGGTGTTATTACGTGTCACGCAGGCAATCGTCAAGGTATAAACATAGATACGCGTTGACAAATTCCAAGCGTAATAAGCATCTGACGTTGGTGAAAACCAAAAGAGCGTTGCAAAGATTGTAAAAGCAGCAATAAAGGGCAAGATAATGAGCAAGATTAACTCTTTGATTTTGATTCGAGTAATAATTAAATAAACTAGCGCGAAGGTGATTACTAACAAATTAGTAACTAAGCTAACTTTTAAAGATATTTCCAGGGAAATAATAAATGCTAAAAGAAATTTTAAACTAGGATTCATAAGCTTATCTTTCTACATATTTTAAGCGCTGATCCGCAAAAATCAGGTGGTAATCGCAAAATTCAGCTAGCTCGTCTATCTGATGGCTAATGATAAAAAACGTCTGGTGGAGCTTTTGCTGGCTTTCTCGCATTAATTCTAAAACGAGTTTGACCGAGTTATGGTCAAGTCCACTGAGCGGTTCATCAATTAATAAAACCTGATGCTTAGTCATTAGCATTAATAGAATCTGTAATTTCTTCTGTTGGCCGCCTGATAGAGAATAGACTACTTGGTCTAAGTGGTCAGCTAAACCTAATTTTTCTAACCATTCATTGAGCTTTTTTTCAGTAAAAAATAAATTTCTATCCTTTTTACTTAATTCTAGTTCATCTTTGACAGTCACAGCTAAAAATTGGTCGCTTGCTTTTTGAAAAATTTGAGCTACTTGTGTTAAATATTTTCTAGCTGAGATTTGAGCGATTTCCTTATTTAAATAAGCAAAATTACCAGTATACGGAATCATTTTGGTCATTACTTTAAATAAAGACGTCTTGCCAACACCATTAGCACCAGTAATTAGGGTAGTGCCAGAATGCAAATTTAGCTCATTTTGCTTAAGCAAAAGCTTGTTTTGTCTAATTTGGACTTGTTTTAAAGTGAAAATAGGCTCACTATTAGGTAAGACAAAATGATAATGTCGCTCATGCAATTTTTTATTTTGTTCAAATAAGGCTATTTTTTTGCTAGCATTTAATTCAATAACTTCTTGATTATTTGTAAACTCAAAAAGATGGTCGCAGACAGGTTCATAATCGTCTAAAACGTGGTCACTTAAAATAATAGTTTTTCCGTTGTGAGCTAAAATCGCTAATTTTTTAATCAAAAAAGCACGTGTCTTAGGATCACAACTGGCAAACGGTTCATCTAAGAGCAATAAATCTACATCCATAGCTATTAAGACAGCTAAAGCAACTCGTTGTTGCTGACCGCCTGATAGAGTATTAATCTTTTGATCGAGAAGGTCTGCAATTTGGGTGAAAGCTGTTGCCTGATCTAGTCGTGTTTGATACTCACCTTCATCTAACTGTAAATTTTCTAAAGCAAAGACAATTTCTTCACGTGGAGTTGGCATTGTAAACTGTTCAGCCGCATTTTGGAACATCATTGCCGCCTTTTGTCCGTGCAGGTCCACCATACCTGTTAGTCGCCCTGCATATTTGGGATACAAACCAGCGATAATTTTGAGTAAGGTAGATTTACCGCAGCCGGTCGGTCCAATTAACAGAGAAAAACCATGGGGAATTTCAATATTTAGATGATTGATAATAGGTTCTTTTTCATAAGAAAAAGTAAGATTGTTAACGGTTACTTTCATAAGCTTGATTGTACAAGATGCTTTGGGGACTGTCTACAGGTAAAGTTTGTTATAAGTAGAACAAATCATAAATAATACTTAATACTAAATAAAGTTTTGATTTATAATGTAATTATAGTGTTACCATATTTTATTTAATTTAAGGAAGGTGGACATATGGCAGCTGTTGCTTTGGACCAATATCTGGCAAGTGTATTAAAGTCAAATTCAACAGATAAGAATGAAATAAAGTTGGAAGCTGGTAATCCAGATTTTGATCTGTTTACTATCTACCTTGAAAATCATAATACTGGTATTCATCGCTATCGGATGGATGTTTCAACGATTTTATATATTGCTAAGGGTACTGTGACAATTAAGAGTGGTGAAAAGATCATTCAAATGAAGTCTGGGAATGTTTTGCTACTGACTGAAGGTTGCAAGTATGAGATTTTAAGTCAAAAACCTGATACGGTACTGATAAAGTTGAAGTTTAAGCGTGGATTTCTATATCGCAAGTATTTTAAAGATTTTAGCTGTAAGGGAGAACGTGAGGTTAAAGTTATTGAGCAAATCGTTGATAGCTTAGAAAATGAACATGTTCTTTGGCTAAAAAATAATCAAATTACTCGTGCTTCTCAAGTGATGCAACATATTATTGGCGGTTATTTGAATAATGATTTGTTTACTAAAGCTTTAATTCAGGCTGAGTTGACCACTATGTTGATTATTTCAATTAGAACTCAGCGCATGGCAACACCGACTAGTTTGGATAAAACTAAGTTTGAAAAGAAGACCTTAGATAATTACATCGATCTTCATTTTGCCGATGTCTCTTTATCTGACGCTGCAAAATACTTTGGCTTCAATCCTAATTATTTCTCTAATATGGTTAAGGCTAAGACTGGCAAGAGTTTTGTGGATCACGTGGATGATCGAAGAATGCAAGAAGCGCGTGAATTGCTGGCTCAGCCTGATATTTCACTTAGAGAGATTATTGGTCGAGTCGGATATTCGAGTAAGTCTTTCTTTTATAAGAAATTTAATCAATACTACCACATAACACCAGCAGCGATGCGGGCAGAATTGTTTAGACAAGCAAATATAAATTTGAAGTAAAAAAATAATCTGGACGAAAGTTCCAGATTATTTTTTACATATTTTCTAAGCGTTTAATGCGGTCTGCTGTTGGTGGGTGAGTATCGAACAAGTGCGTCAAACCGTGATTGTGAAATGGATTTTCAATATATAAACCGGCACTACTTCTGTCAGCAACTTTCATTGGCTGACTATTTTCAATTTTGCGCAAAGCAGAAATTAGCCCTTGCGGGTTACGCGTTAATTTAACTGAAGATGCATCAGCTAGGTATTCACGGTTACGCGATAAAGCCATTTGGGCTAGGGATGCAGAAAGTGGGCCTAAGATCAACACAAAGACCAAAGCAACCACTTTAAAAATCATGGCTAAAGCATTGCTGTCACGGTCGTCATCGTCATCACTACGCACGCCGCCCCAGAACCAAATGTTGGATGCCATATTAGAGATAAAAGAAATGACGCCAACTAATACTACGGCAATCGTTGATAATAGGATATCGTAGTTTTTCACGTGTGATAATTCATGTCCTAAGACGCCTTCGAGTTCTTCTCGATCAAGTAGTTCCAAGATTCCTTGAGTAACTGCTACTGCACTATGTTCAGGGTCTCGCCCAGTCGCAAAAGCATTGGGGCTGGGGTCAGGAATAATATAGACCCGGGGCATTGGGACCTGAGCTACCATGGCCATATCTTCTACAATATGCCACAATTCGGGATTATCAGCCTCATGGATTTCTTGCGCATGATTCAAGCTCATAATCATATTGGCTGGATTCTGCCACATGATGAATAAGTAGACTAAACTACCGATCAAAGCAATAATAACGCCCATTGTTGGACTATTGCTCCAAAGATAACCGATTCCCGCACCAACTAAGCCTAAGATCACCAAAAAGATGAACATAATTAACGCCGTTTTGCGTTTATTACGAGCAATTTGTTGGTAAAGCATGGTTAAACTTCCTTAAAATTAAAACTTAACTTGAGGCACATTCTTTTCTTCACTAGGAGTTTCTAAGTAGTTAATCTTAGTAAAGTGGTGCCACTTGGCAACAATATTTGATGGGAAAGTAAGCAACTTTTGATCATATGTTGCTACAGTTGAATTATAAAGTTGACGAGAGTAAGCGATCTTGTTTTCAGTGTTAGTCAATTCTTCTTGCAATTTTAAGAAGTTTTGATTAGCTTTCAAGTCTGGGTAGGCTTCAGCCAAGGCAAAAATTGACTTCAAAGAATCGGTAATTTGGTTAGAAAGCTTCATTGCTTCTTCATGGTTGCCTTGAGGCACGTTAACCAATTGATTACGCAAGTTGACTACTTCCTCAAAAGTTGATTTTTCATGCTTGGCATAGCCTTTGGTGGTTTCAACCAAGTTGGGAATTAAGTCATTCCGGCGCTTAAGTTGAACGTCAATTTGACTCCAAGCTTCTTCAGCATAGACTTTCGCTCTTTGTAAACCGTTGTAAGTTACGATGTAGATAGCCACGATTAAAACAATAATAGCTAAAATGATCCAAATTAAAGGTGACATAGTTTTTCCTCCATAAAATATTTATTTAATTTTATCGTTTTCGAATTTCTTGAGCAATAAAAAAGAATGTCAAAGCGGCATTCTTAACAAAAAATATTAAATTCTGAAGATTAATAGTAATAATCCGACTGCAGTCAAAATAATCAAACCAGCAAACTGCATAATGGTCCATTGAATGAAAAATTTCTTCTTGCTTACGCTGCCGTGTTGATTGAAAGTCTTAAGAACTAACATGTTGGCCATTGAGCCAATGGCTGAACCAAAACCACCAATGTTTGACCCCAAGAATAATGCTTGAGCATAAGTAGTAAATTTACCAACTAAAATGGTTGATGGTACGTTACTCATTACCTGACTGGAGATAATTGAAGCGAAGTAAGTTGAAATTTCGGAATAAACAGTACCATGGATTAGATTTACAATAACAGGGATTTGTTGGATATCGCTGATGAAGATGAAGAAACCAGTAAAGGTAAGAAGTAAGGCGTAGTCAATTTTAAGCATAATCCGAGGATTAATTGCGAGGGCTAATGCGATTGATGCCAACATTGGCCAAATAATATCAATGGTTCTGAAAACACCAAAGAAGAAGAAAATAAAGACAGCAGTAGTTATCAGCGTCGGGCGCCAGCTGATCTTGATTGGCTCAGCTTTTTGCACCGGAATTTCTTCTTTAGGAATAAACAGAAAGACTAATCCCATGATTAGCATTGAAACTACTAGATAAGGTACAGACCATTCGAAAAATTTTAATGGGCTGACATCAAAGCGGCTGACTAAGAAAATATTGTGGGGGTTGCCCCAAGGCGTAAATGCTGCCCCAATATTTGCGCCCATCCCAATCAAGGTAACAGGCAAAATCTGTGGCAATTTATAACGCTTAGCAATATTTAAATACAGTGGGATCAAGGTCAATGCAGTAATGTCATTACCTAAAAACATCCCCGAAATGACAGCCAACAACGAAAACAGTGTGTTCAACTTACGCGTATTATCGGCAATGCTTGTAAGCTTGTATGCCAAAACGTCCAGAACGTGCAAGTATGCATAGATCTGGATAATCGTTAACATCGCGGCAACGGACCATAATGTATGGAAATTAATATCCGCAAACCGCGGTCTGGCAAAAAAAAGACTGACTACTGTAATGATCACAGTAATCTGTAAAATTCTATCTTTAGCAATATTCTTTAAGACGGTCATAAAAGGTCCCCCTTACGTATTACAATCGTCTAAAAACCCTATGTACCATTTTGAGCCTTTTTGTGATTGCATGCAATGATAAATTAAAAAAATATCAAGATTAGCGGCATTTTCGAGCATATTTTTAGTTAGTTGGAACTAGTCGTGCTATATTTAAATAAGTAAATTAATCAAATTTAGATTGAAAAGAGGAAACAAAATGACAGAGAATGCAATTTCAATCAATATTAAACCAGATGCTGCAGAAATGATTAAAAGCAAGATGGATGCAGATCACCAAATTGTCATCTTGGCTTTAGATGATGGTTCAACCAAGTATTCTAAAAAAGGCGGCACTTGTACTATTGGCGACAGCTTCCAGTTTGTAATCCTTGCTGAAAAAGATCCTAAGTATAATATTTCAATCGAAAATAATGCTGGTCTTGACTTGTATACTGCTCAGCCGGAAACAACTTTCTTTGAACCAGGTCTAGTGGTAAATGCGCGCAACTCAACTTTGAGTTTATCTTCAGACAGCGGCATTATTGATGGTGGGATGACCGTTACCCAATATGAACCTGAAGCAATTACTGCTGATGATCTAAAAAACGGCGGTCAATGTTAAAAAATAAAATTAATCATAGGGACGAGGAAATGACCTCGTCCTTTTTTAGTATAGAATTAAGAAAGTAATTTCAATGCAAGGGGGGAAGAACAATGACTTTTGTCAAAGAAATAAAAGCAGGTAGTCGTGAATTTTGCCAAAATTGGCTGCGGTATCTGCTACTTTTTATGGGATTAAGTTTATTTAATCAATTTATTGTTATTCCATTTTTTCGCTATATTACAACCTTTGTTTTGCAGGCTAGTGCTATTCCGTTCGTATCTTATCAAAATGTAGTGATGATCATTACGACGCATACGGTTGCCTTTTTAATTTTGATAATTGAGTTGCTGCTTTTATTAGTAATCTTGTATGCGCAATTAGCTTATTTACTTCATGGCGTTTGGGATATTAAGCATCAAGTTTTTACGTGGAAAAATAGTTTTATTCAAACTTGGCAAAATATCAAAAAAATTCGTTTGGGCACGCTTTTTATTTTGATGCTCTATTTTTTATTGGTAGTACCGTTAGCCGATGTCATCTTTAGAACACCACTTTTAAGCAAAGTGCAGATTTCAGAATTTATCTTGGATTATCTGACGAGAACGCCAATCTTGTTAGCCGTTTTGATTGCGTTTTATTTAGCCGCTTTGATCCTTGGTGCAAGGCTAGTATTTGCTTTACCATCATCGTTTTTGACCACTTAAAGTCGGCGCAAGCAGTAAAAAGAAGTTGGCGATTAACGGCGCACTACCGTTGGCGGACGATTTGCTGGAGGATTATTGTTTTAGCCGTTTTATCTGCAGCAGTCATGACAATTTTCTATTTAGCAATGTATTGCTTGCAGCTATTAGTTGATTTATTACCTGGGAAATGTCCGTTAATTGTAGCCATTATCAATCTTTCGCTTGTTCAAATTATTAGTGAAGTAGCGTTAGTCTATGTTAGTGTACTGGGCTTATCTATTATTTTGAAAGCTTTAAGGCAAGAAAAGATAAGTCAAACAGGTAAAACTAAAAAAATAATTCTAAGTACATTAGTTGTGTTTGTACTAGTAATGATTGATGCAATATCCACCAATTATTTATATTTGACTAGTGTAAATGCTAAAGCGCCAGTAATTATTTCTCATCGCGGCGTTGATGATAAAAATGGCGTACAAAACACGTTACAGTCATTAAGAAAAACGGCTAAAGAAAAGTCGGACTACGTTGAAATTGATGTTCATGAAACTAAGGATAAAAAATATATCGTAATTCATGATGAGAATTTATTGAAGCTAACGGGAGTTAATAAAGCCCCGAATGATTTAACTTTACGGCAATTAGAAAAGTTAACTGCCAAAGAAGACGGCTATCATGCTAAGTTAGTTAGCTTTGATCAATATCTTGAGGAAGCCAAAAGACTGCATCAAAAATTGCTAATTGAAATTAAAACGACGGCTAAAGATTCGAAGAAAATGCTGCAGCGCTTTAATCAAAAATATGGCAAAACGATTCTTAAAAATGCGTATCAAGTACAATCACTCGACTATCGCGTGGTTGAAGGACTGCACTTAATTAATCCACGTTTGGTTGTATTTTACATTCAACCTTATAATTTTACTTATCCGCAAAGTGTTGCTAGTGGATATTCAATGGAATATTCTACCTTGAATTCAGACTTTATTTGGCAAGCCCATTTGCAGGATCGTCCTGTTTATGCCTGGACAGTTAATGACGAAAAATTAATGAAGAAGATGATGTATCAACAAGTTGATGGCTTAATTACTGATCGAGTTGATTTAGCTAAAAAGGTAATTAAAAGTTTCCAAAAGGATGCTAGTTATGCTACGCGAATCTTAAATTATATTGTTGTCCTGCATCTGTCGAAAAATTTTGAGTCTGCATGAAGACTTGATCTGAAGGGCTGAACATGGTAAACTATACTAGATTTTCGAAAATCTGAAAGGAAGTATAGCATATGCGTAAAGGTGAAAATTACAACACTGGTTGTGAACCAAACCAAAGACCTAAGAACAAGAGAAACGCAAAGAAGCGTGTTGCTCACGTAGCAGCAGTTGTTGCTTTCTTGAACAAGGCCGCAAAAGACGAAAACAAGTAGTCTTTGATAATATTGAAATTAAAAGCTAGGAGCTAAGGCTTCTAGCTTTTTTTGTTTAAAAAAATTTTATCTATGCATGGACATTAAAAAATTTGAATATAATTTAACTTATGTTTTTCTAAAAAATATATAGGATATAGATAGTTAGATATATGAATAAGAATAATAAATACAATATTTTGATCTATTTAGATCTCGTTGCAGCAATATTTTTTCCAGTAATTGCTGTTTTTCAAGTGGAAGAATATTCGGCAAATATAGTCAATGGCTTATTTTTAATTCTAATTTTAGCTATTATGACGGGATTATTGTTGCCTAATATAATGGTTAGCTGGCTGATAATTTTGTTAACGACGATTGCAGCGGGCTTTTTAGTGCTGGGATATGTTGTAATTCCTACAGAAGCAAAGTGGTTTTTAGTGGTAGCTTTTCCGATAGAGGCAGGGCTTTTAACGGTGTTGCGCTATTATGTCCTAGATTGGCGTTTTATTAGTAAAAATCGGCAAGATATTCGCAATTACCTTAAACGCTACAATGGCACTCTAAAAATGCATACATGTTACACTGCTAATAAAATTTATTCAAAAGTAATTAGTAATATTAAAGAACGGCCACAATTACATTTATGGATGCATGTATCAATGTTGCGTTGGGCTAACCACGAACAGTTTGCTCAACTTCATCCAGAAGAGCACGGGCAGTATTTAGAAAAATTAGCTGATATCTTAAAAAAGAGAAGATTAGCAGCTGAGGAACTCTTTTATTTAGGAGATGCCACTTTTTTTATTATTTCGCCTGAATTAAGAGATGACATTATCAAGCAGATTAATCAGGAGACAATTGCGGAATTAAAAAAAGTGCAAGATGATCTTCCCGGAGGCCTGAAATGGACGAGTCAGCGAATTGATGAAACAAACGTGAATCGTTTTACAGATCCAAATGTGATTGTAAAACATTTGGACCGCGAATTGGAAACTGACTTAATTGTTGAATATTTAAAGGCTGAAGCAAATGACTAATTGGTTTTATTTCTTAGCTTTAAGCATTTCAGGCATCTTTTTACTTGCTTTCATAGTTATGTTTATTTGTGCGTTTGTCATTTACTTTAATGTTGAAAATACGGTAATCAATAAAAAAGGAAAAAAGACGAAAAATGAGTGAAGCATTACAAATTTTAACGTTAATCTCGATTTGGCTTTCTTTGTTGATGTCTCTAGTTACCTTAAGTGGTGCAGTTTTCTTTTGGTTAAAGCACAGCAAGCTCTTAGTTAAAATCACGCCACTTAAGCGTTACCCAAAAGTTACGTTAGTTGTACCAGCTCATAATGAAGAATTAGTTATTAGTAAAACTACGCAGGCAATTTTAAATTTGAATTATCCGGCTGATAAGTTACAAATTTTAATCTATGCTGATAATTGTACTGATGATACTGCTAAAATTGCCCGGGAAATAATCAAGCAATATCCTGAACGGAAAATCAATGTTCAAGTAATTGAACGAACAGGTAGTGGTGGCAAAGCTGGTGTATTAAATAATGCTTTGAAGATTGCCCAAGGAGAATACCTTGGTGTATATGATGCAGATGCCATGCCAGAAGAAAATGCTTTGTATTTTTTAATTAAAAAGATTTTGGAAAATCCGGTGAGATATAAGGCTGCTTTTGGTCGCAATAAGACGAGAAATGCGCGGCAGAATTTTTTAACTAAGTGTATCAATCAGGAAATTGTTGTTACCCAGCGAATTCAACACTGCGGTATCTGGCAATTATTTAAGATTGGTCGTATTCCAGGGACTAACTTTATTATTAATACTGATTATGTCAGATCAATTGGCGGCTGGCGCAATGGCGCTTTGACCGAAGATACTGATATTTCTTTTAAAATTATGGGCTCAGGTAGTTTGATTGCCTTAGCCTATAATTCTGAAGCCTTCCAGCAAGAACCAGAACGCTTAAAAGATTATTATTTCCAGCGCTTGCGTTGGGCTAAAGGTAACTATGAAGTGGTGATCAATAATTTTTGCCATCTTTTTGATAAAAGCAACTGGCGGGTTAAATTAGAGACTGTCTATTATTCCTGCACTTTTTTCTGGTTTAATTTGGCGATTGTTTTATCAGATCTGATCTTTTTTTCTAATTTGATTGCCTTAATCGTCCATCTTTGGAATCCTGCAGTAGTAATACCATTTACAATTTCGCGGAGTAATATTTTATTAGCTCAAATTCTGCTCTTTAATTGGCTATTGATGGTTTTGCTTTATATTTTGCAAATTAACCTAGCTATGACTACGCAATATGGGCAGGCAACTGACGAACAGATTTGGCTAGCCTTAGCATCATATTTTACTTATTCGCAATTGTTCATCATTGTATCAATTCATGCTGTTACTTCAGTAATGCTAGATCGCGTTTTTCATCGTGATAGTACTAAATGGGTTAAGACTAAGAGATTTGCGGATTAGGTGATGAGATGAAAAAAGATGGATGCTACTAGGATTTTTACTCGTAACGATTGCATTTACCGGTATTATGATCTATATCAGAGCAGATAATAATTCAGCGGTGCGTAATTTTTTTCTACATTCTTGGCATAAAAATTATGTAGTTGAAGAAAAGAATCTTGTCTATATTAATACCACGCCTAAGCAGGAACAAGTGACGGTTTTATCTGAAGGCCAAGGATATGGGATGTTTATTGCGGCGCATGATCCAGCAGTTAAAGAAAGCAACTTTGCTAAGCTAGTGCAGTATTATTTAAAACACCGGGATCGTAATACGCAATTGATGGCTTGGCGGCAAACAAAGAAAAATGGAAAATGGAGCAGTGAACGCAATAGCGCTACTGATGGGGACTTATTTATTGCTAAAGCTTTGTTTTTAGCGGCTAAAAGATGGAAAAACCCAGCATATCAGCGGCAAGGGCAAAAATTAATTGCCGATATTTTGCGTTATGAATATAATCCGACAACGCACGCTTTAACGGTGGGCAATTGGGCCGATTCTAAGTCGAAGTATTATAATTTAATGCGGACTTCAGATGTATTGCCGACAATGTTTGATCAATTTTATCGTGAAAGCAATGATTCGCGGTGGCTCTTAATTAAAAAAACAATGCTCAAGCGGCTCAATCAGTTGAGTCACCAGCATAAGAGTGGCCTAGTTCCAGACTTTGCCTGGCTGACATCAAAAGATGCTAAGCCAGTTAAAGGAAGGGTTACCACTGATCGATATGATGGTGATTATTATGCCAATGCTTGCCGGGTGCCAATGGATTTAGCATTTAGTAAGGATAAATTAGCAAAGAATACTGTACATCGCTTGCTTAAATTTTTTAGCAAGCAAAATACAATTACAGCAGGCTATACTTTAAAAGGCAAGCCAGTCAATAATTATCAATCAGCTAGCTTTAGCGCGCCAATTTATATTGCGGTGAATGAAAATCGCAATCAAGGCTATGATAATTTGTTTGCTTCGCAGCAATATATTTTTGCTAAAAAATTACCTAAAAATAATTACTATGATGCAGCACTAACGACGATGGCAACGATACTGACACCGGCGCATAGATTTTAAGAGGCAAAGGCCTCTTTTTATTTGCATTGAAAATCAATCTTTGATAACATAGTAAAAATTTTAAGGAAAATGAGGAGGACAAAAAATGGGATTAAATGCATACATTCAAGGATTTAATAGTTTAGAGTCAATTGATCGAGCACCGGGCTACTTCAAGTATCATCACCACTCAGTAGCTGACCACTGCTTCAGAACAGCTGAACTCGCACAAATGATGGGAGATATTGAAGAAGTAAAGGGCAAAAAGAAGATCAACTGGAAAGCGTTATATGAAAAGAGCTTAAATCATGATTATACTGAACGCTTTATCGGTGATATCAAGACGCCAGTCAAGTATGCTACTCCTCAGCTTAGAAAGATGATTGGCGACGTTGAAGAAACAATGACGCATAAATTTATTAAAGATGAGATTCCAAAGGAGTTTCAAGAAATTTATAAAAAGCGTCTATCAGAAGGAAAAGATGATACTTTAGAAGGTAAAATTTTATCGGTTTGCGATAAGCTAGATTTGCTTTATGAAGCATATGGCGAAATTGAATTGGGCAATCCTAATCCAGTCTATATGCAGATGTTTAAGGAAAGTCTGGAAACAATTAAAAAGTTTGATGATCTAGTTTGCGTGCAATACTTTATTAAGCATATTTTGCCAGACTTGTTTAAGGGCGATTTTGCTGGTAAAGATAAAATGCAACGGATAGCTTTTAGTATTCTTTTGTTAGGGGATGATTAGGTGAAGTTTTTATGTAGTTCATGCGGTTTACGCATGGACTCTTTGCATTTTAAGCAAGAAGGATTGATGAATCCCAAATTGCTGAGCATCTGTGACATTTGTGTAATGCGAGGTCTAAATGCTGCAGATTATGCTAATGATGCGGTAGCGACTTTTGCTCAGAGCTTGCTGTATACTTATGTTGGCAACGAAAAAGGTAAATTAAAGCAAGCTAATTGGCTAGTTAAAAATAAAAAAGATCGTAAAAAATATGAGGCTTTTTTACAAGATTATGATGGCAATGAAATCGCCCGCCAACAGATTAAAAGGTCTGATTTGAATTTGGCGGTAATTAAAAGCGAAGATGGCAAGCTTAATTATGTGCCTAACCAAGGCGTAACTTTTGAGCAAAATTTAAAGGGAATGGGTTTGGAGATCAATTTCCAGTTAAACGAAGTTAATTTTATTGATCGTGAACGCATTCGGGCCAAGTATAAATACCGCTGCCAATATTGCGGCAGACGTGGCCACAGCGTAGATCATAAGGATCCTGTTTCTCTTAGTCACAACAACAGCTTAGATAATTTAACTTTAGCTTGTGCGGAATGCAACCGAATTAAGTCGGATATGCCTTATAAGTTGTTTATTCAACTGAATGATCAAATTTCTGAGATCAATAAAAAGCTAGTTAAGTATGAAGATGCGCTGGGTACTTTGAGAGAAGAATTTGAGCATCGTCGGCGCTATTTAGCGGCTCAAGTACACCTTAAGGGTGTGATCAATGATTCTGAGCTAAATGCGATTAGAAAGCAAAATAAGCAGCTGCAAGACGCAATTGATAGCTTGGAGAGTGACTATGATAATTTGCGTCAAACGCGCAAGACTTATTTTGATACCGGCTGGAAATTAGCTCGGATTAAGGCTAAGAAAGATATTGTTTAAAAATCAAAAGTCCGCTGTTCATTTCTGAATAGCGGGCTTATTTTGATAATTATCTAATTCTGTCTTCTGGATCAAACAAATACTTGTTCCACTTATTATCTGCGTCAACTGTTGGGTGGAATAATAAGAAGGCTAAAAGCAAATCTCCCACGTAAGGAACAATGCCTAACCACCACCAGCCACCGTTAAAGCCTGCATCGTGCAAGCGGCGAACAGTGTGTCCTAATTGAGCTAAAAATGACCAAATAAGGATAACCAGTAAAAGTATTAAAAAGCATAAAAAGAAAATACCGATTGCTTGCGGCATTTGATGCCAGCCAGGAATAATCGTGAAAAAAGCAGAAAAAGCATAGATGAAAAGAGTGCCGATTCCTAAAGTAACTTGATTAATTGCTGTTCCTACCCAGAATGATGTTCTAGTTGATCTAGCATTCCACTTGAAGCAATCAAAGAAGTGTTCTTTTAGAATTTGACCAATAGTTGGCACAGGAACTGTTTCTTTATGGCCGGCAGGGTAGTCTTGATTACTAAAGAAATATTTGCCCCACTTAACTTGGCGTTGAACAGATGGCTGCAATTCAAGATAAAATAAAAACATTGCGCCATAACCAGTGAAGGCAGCCCAGTACCAATAGCCGCTGTAGCCAACATCGTGCAAACGTCGGATCGTTTGTCCTAATGCAGCTAAAAATAGCCACAGATAAACAATAGCCGCAACAATACCATCGACTATTCTAATACCGGGGTTGATGTTTTGGTTAAAAGCATAGAAACCAAGAATGATGCATAAGATGCCGATAACAAGATTAATCAAAGTGCTCCACCAGAAAGATTTACGCGTAGTTCTTGCTTTCCAGTTGAAGGGATGCAAGTAGGTTTCGTTTAAAATTTGCGCAAAATTTTCTGCAGGCGGCAGTGGCAGACTTTCGTCATAAGGCTTGATAAAATAATATACTCTATCATTCATTTTACTTCCTCCAAAAATTAATTTGTTATAAATTATACGCTAAAAAAGCCGTGAAGCAATTAAACTTCGCGGCTTTTTTGATATTAGAATTCATTATTTCTAAAGTTGCTCAAGAACTTTTGCGTCTTTTCGTTCTTAGGATGATCAAATATTTCTTCAGGTGAACCTTGCTCAGTAATCACGCCATCACTGATGAACAATACTCGGTCAGAAATACTCTTAGCAAAGCCCATTTCGTGGGTAACAATCACCATTGTTAAACCAGTCGTAGCGAGCTTTTGCATAACTTCTAGTACTTCACCAACCATTTCCGGGTCAAGCGCACTAGTAGGCTCATCAAAGAGTAACACTTCTGGATTCATTGAAATCGCCCGGGCAATAGCTACACGCTGTTGTTGACCACCAGATAATTGTTGTGGTTTAGCCTTGATAAATGGATCCATACCAACCTTTTCTAGGTTTTTCATGGCAATCTTGCGTGCTTCGTCTTTTGAACGCTTCAAGACTAATTCTTGACCGACCATACAGTTTTCTAAGACATTTTTGTTTTCAAATAAGTCAAATTGCTGAAAAACCATACCGACCTTTGATCTAAAGGTGTTACGGTTGTAGCCGGGATGCAAGATATTTTCACCGTGAAAATCGATCTTGCCGCCAGTTGGTTCTTCAAGCAGGTTGATACAACGCAAAGTAGTTGATTTACCACCACCGGAAGGACCAATGATGGTCACGATCTCGCCTTTGTTGATATCGAAAGAAATATCCTTCAATACCTTGTGAGCCCCATAGGACTTTTGCATATGCTTTAAACTTAAAATTACTTCGTTTGATTCAGTCATTAATTGTTTGCCTCCGCATCTTTTGGAGTACCAACTTGAACTTGGTTAGCCATCAAGTTGTAATTCTTGTTACCTTCAAGTCTCTTTTCGATAAAGTTGAAGATTCTAGTAATAGTAAAGGTTAAGATCAAGTAAATTGCAGAAATCATTAAGTAAGTTGGGAAGAACTTGAATGATTGACTGGCAATAGTTGTACCAACAAAGAACAATTCTGAAACTGAGATAATACTCAATACTGAAGTATCCTTAATGTTAACGATAAATTCGTTGGTGATTGATGGTAAACAGTTTCTAATAGCTTGAGGCAAGATGATATGCCACATTCTTTGGTTGTGGGTCATACCAAGTGCACTAGCTGCTTCGAATTGACCTTCTGGAGTTGAAATAATACCACCACGGATAACCTCAGCTAAGTAAGCACCAGTGTTAATTGACACAATAATCAAAGCAGCTACAGTTCTATTTAAATTCAAGTGCCAGAATTGGGCAATACCATAGTAGATTACGGCTGCTTGAACCATCATTGGTGTACCACGGAAGATTTCTACATAAACAGATAATAACCACTTAACTACGTTCAAAGTCCAACGCTTGCCGCGAGTAGTTGGAGTAGGAATGGTACGAATAATTCCTACAAGCAAGCCGATAAAGAAACCAACAATGGTACCAACTAAAGCTAAAAGCAAGGTCATGCCAATACCTGACATAATCATGCCACCATATTGCTTCCAAGTAGTAACTAGCCAGTTTTCTTTCTTAGTTTCGTTACCAGCCTTAGGTTGTTCCTTGATGGCTTGTGACATTAATTGATCACGCTTTTTATTAGAAATAGTTCTTAAAGTAGCGTTAACTTCATTTAAAAGCTTGGTATTACCCTTTTTAACCCCGATACTAGTTACGGAATCGTCATGGTCAACTTTGAAGCCAGCCATTTTGTTTAAGTTAACTGCAATAATGTTAGGGTTAACGTTGTGGTAACTTTCAAATTCAATATCTTCAGCAACATAACCATCAATGGTGCCAGAAGCTAAACTTTGACGCATGGCTGAAAAGTCACGCATAGCTGGTTCTCTTTTAGCACCTTTTAATTGCTTGATTAAATCGTAGTGCAAAGTTCCTTGTTGTGCGGTTAACTTGGCACCCTTGAAATCAGTCAACTTCTTAGCATTAGAATATTTACTTGCCTTATTAGTAATTACGACGAAAGTACTTTTACGATAAGGTTCTGAGAAATTAATTGCCTTGCGTCTTTCGGCAGTAGGAGACATACCAGCAATAATTAAGTTGATTTTACCTGAAGTTAAAGCTGGCAATAGACCATCCCATTGGGTTTTTTCGACGATTACTTTTTTGTGCAGTCGTTTACCGATGATCTTGGCAATTTGAACATCATAACCATTAGCATAGGAGTTAGAACCATCAATTGGAACAGCTCCATTAGCTTTGGTTGGCTGAGTCCAGTTGTATGGGGGATAGTTTGCCTCCATACCTATCTTTAACGTGCCAGAATCTTTCTTAGCAGCTTGAGTCTGATTGCTACTAAGAGAAAAACCGATAAATAAACTGAGTAGGACAGACATTATTACAGCCATCCATCTAAATCTTGACTTCAATTATAAAACCTCCAAAAATAGTTTTAACATAAAGCCAACACAATAAAGAGTAAACAAAAACCTCGCTCTTCCAAAGAATTGCGAGGGTCATAATCATCAGTGTTTAAACCAAATCTTATAGCGCTCCCTGGGGACTAACCAGGACAGTCTATAGAATATTCTTCTATAGCCCAACAGATTAACACGCGAATATTAAATCTATTTCGGCGGCAACCCTAAGTTAACTATCATTGTTTTCGCGAACTCAAACTTAACTTGTGATTGTCGCAACCTCTATTGCATTGGAAAAATATTTAACTAATGAAGAATACTAGAAGAAAAAGTTAAATTTGTCAAGCCCAACCATTATTAGTTTCATAATTTCTCTTTTTCATATCAGAAACATAAGGATTTCCTGCTACATAAAAACGTAATTTCTTGTTAGCCCAAACGGGATCAGATTGATTGATACCAACACGCGCTGCAGCAATTATTTCCTGGGGAATTTTTTTATGATGATCATCAAGATCAATGGCGAAAGGGGAGTCTGATAAAAAGTGCAAATTCCAATTTTTATCATGAATACCAAAAGCTTGCATCATTTTTGCGGGACCATTAGTCAAAAGAACGCCATCTTTACCATGACGGTTCTTGATCATGGTCTCAATTCCTAAAGTGGGATCGATTGCACGGATTAAAACACCCTGTGGTTCATTCTGAACCCTAGTGGCAACATCAAAGAAAAAATATTGACGTTGCGCGTAGATATAGATCGTTCCGCCTTTGCCGTAAAGTCCTTCATTTGCTGGGCTACGACGACCGCCATAAGAATGTGCAGCGCGATCCTTTTTACCCATATATGCTTCTGCTTCCACGATATAGCCGCCTAATTTTTCTTGACCATTATCAAAAGTAAGCATTCGCCCAATTAGGTCTTTTGCAATATAATCGGTAGTGTTAGTAGAAAAATAAGTTGAATAATTCATTTTTGACCTTTCTAGAAAAGAGATAAAAAATAATGACAGAAATTAAATTAGTTCGAATTTATGACCATGAGCAACCTGCTGGTTATCGGATTTTAGTTGACCGTTTATGGCCACGGGGAATGAGCAAAGTTAAGGCCGATTTAGCTGAATGGGATAAACAAATTGGCCCTAGTAAGGAATTGCGTCAGTGGTTTAATCATGAAGATGAAAAATTCCCTGAGTTTAAGCAAAAGTATATTGAAGAACTTAATCATAATGATTATACAGCGGAATTTTTGCAAGATGTAAATAAGCATTTGGCTAAAGAAGATGTTCTTTTCTTATTTGGTGCCAAAAATAAAGAGCACAACCAAGCAGTTGTACTCAAAGAATATGTATTAAATACGCTAAACAGTTAAATATGTTTGTGACCGTGTTTTTTAACTTTCCAAAAGTGGAAGAGAATTGTCAAAATTAAGATCGCAAAGACAATAATTGCAAAAACGGTGTTTGGCAACTCAAATCTCAATGGTGGCAGAGCTAGCAGCAATTTTAAAGCGATGATTCCTATCAATAAGTAAGCCATTGGCTGCAATTCTGGAATAATATCCATTAATTTAATGATAATTTCGGCAACTCCTCTCATACAGAGAATACCGATCATGCCACCGATTAAAACAACAACGGGATTATCAGACACGGCTAAAGCAGCTAAAACAGAATCAATTGAAAAGACGATATCCATTGATTCAATTGAAATAACCGTACGCCAGAAAAGAGATAGCACATGTCTCTTTTTCTTTTTGCCTTTGTGGTGAGCTGCTTCGCGCTCTTCTTTTTCTTTCTCATGTTCGGCAGCTTGTTTAGGGTGGCGTTGATCATAGAAGAATTTAAAGGCTAGGTAAAAAAGATAAATACTACCAGCTAATTTAATCTCCCAAAAGTTGATCAGATAAGTCCCGATTCCGATAACAATAAAGCGGAATAAATAAGCACCCCACAAGCCATAAACCAAGGACTTGCGTTGTTCAGCTTTATTAGGTAGCACCTGTGTCTGTGCGGCCAAAACGACAGCATTGTCGACTGATAACAAGCATTCCATCAAGATTAAAGTTAGAATGATCATCCAGTCTTTGCCACTGGTTAGGACATGTAACCAGTTATTGCCGTCAAAAAAGGGTGCATATAGTTTAAGAATTGACATGTAACTGCTTCTTTTCTAATTTAATTAATCTGATTTTTTCTTTTTGTCCCAGACGATAAGTCCCAACTTTATTGTTGGATAAAATAACTCTTTGGTCAGGAATAAAAATCAAAACAGGGTTTAATGCTACGGCGTGTGCAACTGAGCGAGAAGATGTGGCCTCGGCTAGTGAATTGGCGACGTCACCATAAGTTAACGTCACACCATAAGGAATATGCTGGACAACGGCTAATACCTTTCGTTGAAATTCAGTGCCGAATTCCGAAATATCAATAGGAACATCAAAATTCTTTCTGATACCAGCAAAATATTCCTTTAATTGTTTGATATAAGGTGCCATCTTTTTAGGGTCCCGCACCAACATGCGGTGAGGGTAGAAGCTAAAAATAGGTGAAACAGTTTCATCTCCTTTAAGTCCGACGTAAGTTAGGCCGGCTTCTGAAGCTGTTAAAAAGTAGGTCCATGGCTCAATTGTAACGTAATCATAGTAAAAAAACTCTGTCATGTGTAACACCTTTATTAAAAATAATTAGTCTAAGAATAACAAACTAGGAAAGTTAATTCAAATTCTGGAATGCTGTTAATGCATCCCCAATTATTTGCGTGACACCAGGGGTAGGAATTTCTGTCTTGTTGATAGAGTAAATTTTGGCGTCTTCTTTGCGATAAGCCAAGAGCTGGGCAAAAGGATAAACTACAAAACTCGTCCCACAAATGATGATCAAGTCTGATTTTTGCATTATTTCAACGGACTGGTTTAATACTTTCGGATCAATGCTTTCGCCGTATAACACAATACCGGGGCGAATAATTCCGCCACAATCTTTGTGTAAATAGCTTTTAGCATATTCTTCATAAGAAACAGGTTGATGACATTTAGTACAATAAATATTATATAAATTGCCATGAAATTCTGTTACATGTTGATTGCCAGCCTTAGTATCCAAAGTATCGATATTTTGGGTAATTAAATTACCTTTTTCATTACAAAAATGGGCGATTTTTTCATGGATTAAGTTTGGTTTAGCAGTAGGAAAGTACATGTTGTTCATGACAAATTCATGGAAAAATTCAGGTCGATTGAATAGCGTACTATCGCTCAGAATAGTTTCGGGACTTTCTTGCACGCCATCATAGATTCCGTTTTTAGAGCGGTAGTCAGGGATACCTGAGTGGGTAGAAACACCAGCTCCAGTTAAGAATACAATATGTTGGGCATTATTAATATCTGTTTGTAATTCTGCTAAATCCATCATATAATGTCACCCTCCGTGAAAGTCATTACTTTAATTATAAATCATTGTTTTGTTATAATGAGTAAAATAACTAAATTGAGGGGATTTTTATGAAATATATGACGTATTTTTATGTAGCAATTGATATTTTATTAGTAGTTTATGCTTGTTATAGTTGGTATTGGCAAGCTAAAGTTGATTTTCGTGGTCGCTATCGTATCTCCTCAGTTGTTTGGGCGCTAATTTTTATCTGGCTGGGCTTTACATGGAATTACATTGAAAAAGGTGATCCAGGCCTGAGTGTCTTCTTGGCTCTTTTTATCTTAATTAGTATTGTCGATGGTTTTTCAGGATTTAGTAAAAAGCGGATGGTCGTTTCAGGCTACTTCAAGCGTACAGTTAAGTATGATGATTTAGCCAGCGTTACTTTAATCCAGATCCCCAACCAAGAGAAGCCATTAGTGATGGCGATTTTTCGAACTAGCGATGGTAAGGCTTATATGATGCGCTTTAATAATGAAGTTAATAGCGTAATTAAGCAATTACAAGAATATGCTGGTCGAGAAATTCCTGTTGAAGTTCAATCAATGATGTAATTACAAAATTGGAGAAAGCATTCGCGAGAATGCCTGCAAAGTCCGCAATGCGCGACTTTGCTTTTTTATTTCTTCCTTAGTTAGTAAATGCGAGTGTTTCATATCTTCTTCAAAAGCTGCCACCATTTTCTGGTTGAACTTTTTATCATAAAAAACGGCATTATCTTCAAAGTTTAAGTTGTAAGAACGGAAATCTTGATTCATTGAACCAACTGAAGAAAAATGGTCGTCGACAATCGTCGTTTTGGCATGTAAAAAGCCATCTTCGTAGATATAAATTTTGACACCCAAGCGAGTTAATTCGTTGGCATACCACTGTGTGGCGCGATAAATAAAGGGGTGGTCTGGCTTACATGGGATCATAATTCGTACGTCAACACCCGATGAGGCAATTGTTTGCCACGTAGCAAAAACGGCATCATCAGGGATTAAGTATGGTGTTTGAATCCATAACCGTTTGCGTGCCAAAAGCATTAGCCGCATCATACCGTTACGCATATATGGTGCATAACGATCAGGCCCATCTGAAATGATTTGCGTTGCAACGTCGCCTTCGTGGATGTTTTTTTCATCAAGATCAGGAAATAGAGTGGAATTGAAACGGATGAGCTGTTGATTATTAGTGATAGAGGCGTTCCAGTCCATGACGAAACGCTCTTGCAAAAGCAGAGAGGCAGAACCAACAATTCTTACCTGACTATCACGCCAATGACCAAACTTCTTTTTTTTGCCTAAATATTGATCACCAATATTAAAACCGCCAGTCCAAGAAATTCGCCCGTCGATGACAACAATCTTGCGGTGCAAGTGGTAGTTAATGCGGTAACGGGTGATCATGTTGCGTGAAGTGACAAAAGGCAAAACTTCCCCGCCAGCTGCCCGCAATTGATCGAACCATGCTTTAGTAGCTCCCATTGAACCCCAGGCATCATAAATTACGCGTACTTTAACTCCTTGTTTTGCTTTTTTAATCAATAGTTGCAAAACACGATTGCCGATATTGTCGCTATAAAAAGTGTAGAACTCAACATTGATTATTTCCTTAGCTCGTACCATGTCCTTAAGCATGTCATGAAAGAAGGTTTCACCTTCGGTATAGAGCTTGACCTGATTATTTTTAGTTAGGGGAGCTTCTTGTTGGTGGTTAAAAAAGTTAATTGCTATATTACCAGCCTTTGAAGTGTCAGAAGGACTAGTATTTTTAGGTGCTTTAGCAATCGATTTTTGAACATTTCTCAAGCCAATGTGTTTTTGCTTATTGATGGCAAAAATATTTTCCTGGGAAATACCCCGACCAAAGAAGGCATAAAGAGTGATCCCGACTACTGGTAATACTAACAGGATGATTAACCAAGCCCAAGTGGTTGAAACGGATCTTCTACGGTGGAAGACAACGTAGAAGGCTAAGATTGTGTTGGTAATGATAATGATTCTAACAAAGTCATGCCACCAGATCATAAACTCCTCCAAAATTAAACTACTTTTTTAATTTAAGAAACTTGTCAATAATATCGATTACAAACGGATTGTCATGCATCCAACTATGTTCAGCGTCATTTTTACCGCGTACTTCTACTTCTTGATAAAAATGTGCCTTTGGGGCAAGGATATAGCGAATGCTTTTTGCGGAAACAACAGAGATGAATTTATCAGTATTTGTGTTATCTAAAACGTTGCCATAAATATTCAAGACCGAGATATCAGGATTGAATTTGCGCCGATTAAAAAACAAATAAAGGTAGTGCGGGTTCATGACACTAGGCCGACCACTTTCGGTCAAATAGTTGACGTTGGGGATATCGCCCAAGTAAGTGACCCCGTCAAAAGGACCAGCGATAAAGGCACATTTTTTTAAATGTGGGAACGTTTTGCTGCGGTAGTGCTTCATTTCCGTGCGAATAATACATGGACAGGCTAATGAATGAGCGACTGCAATATAGTTTTTAAAACCATATCTTTTAGCTAAAAAGGGCAGGACGAAGTTGAGATAATAGTCGATGCCATAGATACCGACTATTCGCTGGCGAAAAGCAACCTGCACGATAGGATGCTTGTCACTAGTCCAAGTTCCTTCTAATTTGAAATTTCCTAATAAATCAACGGTTACCTTTAAAAACTTGGGATTGCCCTTGTCATGAGTAGCGTGTTTCACCATCACGCGAGTGGTATAATCACCGCCGCGAAAGCCATGGAAATAAATAATGGGTACTTGTTTTAGATCGCTTTTTTCAATGTTTGCCTTATTTTCAATATGGCGCTTGTGTAATTTGAGGAAAATTCGCGTGGGAGCGAAGGTGGCCATCAGCCCCAAAGAAATCATGTTAAACATGCTAGGTTCTTCTTGGAGGTCATGTTTATGATCTTTTTCAACTTCTTCAGCATATTTTTTTGTGTTGAAAAACATTTTTACCACCTTCTCTTTCTTTTTTCCTATAATAAAAGTTATGCAATAAGTATATTTTACCATTGGGTAAAGATTTTGGAATTTTAGAGGTAGAAATGAAGTTTTATGCAGTCAAAAAAGGACGTACTCCGGGAATATATCGGACTTGGGATGCAGCCAAAGAACAAGTTGATGGCTTCTCTGGCGCTGAATATAAGTCATTTGAACAAATTACCGATGCTACAGATTACTTAGATTGGAATGCCCAAACTCAGAGCGATGTCCTGCAAAAAGGTGAAGATAATTTACAAAACGCCGTAAAAAGGGTGCAACAAAAGAGTCAAGAAATAAAAAAAGCACCGCGAAAAAAGGCGAAGCAGTATAACCATGTTAATAGCAATCCTGCTGACTTCTTTGCGGTGACTTATACTGATGGTGGCACGCGCAATACTGGTGTTTATAAGGGCGGTCACGTTAAAAAGACCGATAAAGCAGCCTGGGCTTATTTAATTGAATGGGATGACCAGAAAGTTCATGGCTCCGGTGGTGAATATGGTGCTACTAACAATAAGATGGAGCAGACAGCATTGATTAATGCACTAAAAAAGCTGCTTGAGCTTGGTTTTAACGATAAACATCTATTATTTGTTCTTGATTCGCAGTATGTGTTGAATGCGATTAATAAGCATTGGCTACAAGGCTGGAAAAAACGTGGTTGGAGACGTTCTTCTGGACCATTGGCTAATGTGGCGGAATGGCAGGAATTAGATCGGTTATTAAAGGAATTTCCTGATAGTACGTTTGAATGGACGAAAGGTCACGCTAATAATCGCGGTAATGAATTTGTCGATCATGAATTGAACCGTTATATGGATCAAAAAATGTAAGAAAAAAAGGCTACACTGTAGCCTTTTTTAATTTAAAATAACACCGCCGAACAAACCACTAAAGAACTTAACGATTTGATCCCACAAATTTTGTAACCAGTTGCGGTTTTCTTGGGTATTAAATTTATTGAAGATATTTTTAGCTCCATTTTGAATCTGACTGGATAATTTCGAAGCCTGTTGCTTGAAGTTACCGTCCTTCAATGCCCCTGAATCACGAATTTCAATTAGAAGATTGACAATTTGATTTTTTTGATTGTTGTTGATGGTGTCACCTAAGTGGTTAATATTAATTTGATTGTTGACAATGTCGCGAATTTGACTGTCGGTAATGTTTTGCCCTTGTTTAGCCATCTCATTCTTGGCACCGGCAACCGCATTGTTCAATTGAGCATCTGAATAACCTTTTTTGTTTTTATTATCTTGGGTAATCCCAGACAAGGTATTCATTTCATCTTGAGCGGCATTAACTTGCTTTTGATTTAATGCATTGCCATTTTTAGCATAGGCAGCATAAACTCCAGCTAATGCCCCTGAACCATCAATTGGAATAGCGCTAGTAACATAAATGTTGGCATCGCTGATGCCGGCGGTCAGGGCTGCGTTTTTGTACTGGTTGGCAGTAATAGTCGTGATATTATTTTTACCATCGTAGTCTAAAATTTTAACGTTGATTCCGCTGCCTGAGCTGGTCTTTTGGATCATCGCACTGGACCAAACACCGGATGAAGTGGTGAAATTATCACCAGAGGGATTTAAATATTTAACCAGATCTGAGCCGGTAACAGTAATTGTTTGATAATTACCACCGTTTAGTGGGGCAGTTAAGGTCTTTAATGTGCCTTGCTTTTGCGCATCAGTTAATGATGTACCTAAGGTAACTACAGGTGTATCATCATCTGCTAATACTGGCTTAGTAAATGAGATCATCGCGACCACGCTTAATAACATTGCTGTGAGTAGTGTGATAAATTTCTTCATTTTTTCTTCTTTTCTTCTTTTCTTCCTTTTGATCGAATATTTATTCTTGTAATACGGAACATTATACTAAATATTTTTCAAAAGTGAATTAAACAACACGTAAAACTTTCTTAATTTCGACCTTATTATTGAAGATGGTATAATAAAGAGCAACAAAGGGGGACAATATGTTACAAGTGCCTAAGTTAACCATCATCATGCCTGTTTATAACACGGCGCAATACTTGCCACGTGCTTTTGATGCTCTGCTTAATCAAGTTGACAAGTGCTTCAAATTGCTTGTAGTAGATGATGGCTCAACAGATAATTCGGTTGAGGTAGCCGAAAGCTATGCCAATCGTTTTCCATATTTTAAAATAATTAAAAAGAAAAATGGCGGCCCATCCGATGCACGTAATGTTGGGATGCAGTATCTCGACACACCATATGTCACCTTTCATGATGGTGATGATTGGGTGGATCCAGGCTACACATCCTTTTTTGTTCATGCTTTTGAAAGTCATCCAGATGTCAGCTTAGTATCATGTGGCTATTGGATGGATTATCCTGACAAAAAGCAACGCGTTGTTGGTCGACCAGAAGGTGGCTATTTAACGCGCGGTGAAACTTATTTGAAGTTGACTAATGTCTTTAGCTCACCAATGAAAGGATATAGCTGGAACAAGGCCTATAAAACTGCCATTATTAAGAAATATCATTTGAAGTTTGATAGGGATATTTCACTACTGGAAGATCAGATTTTTAACGTTAAATATATTTCTGTGGCTAAAGGCGTCTATTACACGCAAAAGCCGTATTACCACTACTGGCAGAGAAAGGGCAGTATTATTCACCAGCCTAATATTAAAAAAGTTGCGGATAATTTCCGGGGAAATTACCGGGTTTGGAGCAAAATTATCAGTACAATGATGAAAGACCGCGAGGAAGAAAAGATGCGTAAGAAGTTAGAGCGACAGCAGGCCTTGCGTGATAGTGAATAGGGGAAAACATGAAAGAAAAAGTTAATGGAGTCGAAATTTATTATCATAAGTTAGGTAAAGGTGAGCCTTTGCTTTTACTACATGGACATCACTTAGATGGCGGTATGTTTGATAAAATTGTGGCTCCGCTTTCCCTTTATTACACTGTCTATGTGCTTGATATGCGAGGCCATGGTTTAAGTGAAGGCGACATCGCTGAACACTACAAGACTGAAGTAGAAGACGTTTATACCTTTATTAAACAGGTTGGCATTGAAGGCTGCTATTGCTTCGGTTTTGATGCAGGTGGTCTGGTGGCAATGATGCTAGCTAGAAAACATCCAACGATCTTTAAGAAGATGATTGTAGCTGGCGTTTTCGTTAATGGTGCAGGCATTAGACCATATCACTACTTAACGGAAGGATTTCATCGCTTTTTGAGACTTGATCGTGACAGCCGCGTAGAGTTGACTGAGTCCTTTATCTCAGTAGATGACTTGAAGAAGATTACTACGCCAACTCTTTGTGTAGTAGGTGAAAAAGACTGGGTTAAGGTTGAGCATGTACGTTGGTATAGCCAATTTATGCCCAATGCGCGGTTGGTGATTATGCCACGGCAGACGCATGATAGTTATGCAGTGCGCAGTTTAAAACTGCTGGATTTGATTAAAGGATTTTGTAAGTAGAATGTGGGTAATTTTAGTAATTAATGTAGTAATTGCAATAATTGCGATTATTGCTAGGCTTAATAATGGAGCAGAAGCATTTAATCTGTTTAATGGTGGGTTAGTTTTTGTCACTTTTGGGATTGTCTTACTTTTAGGCGCAATTCCGGTTTATCGCAATTTTGATACTTCATCAGTATTGATGTTTGTAGCTGGCATATTGATTGTGTTAGGCATAATCATGTTAATCGTTAGTGTAATTGCTAGATCGACTAGAAAAATCAATCTACAAGATTTGGCAATTGCATTAATGGTAGCTGCAGTGTGCTTAGTATATTTCATTCATAATGCAAGCTTGAACTTTGCTAACTTATTAGTGCCTGAATTAGCTTTAATTGTAGGGCTAATCTTGCTTGTTTATCCAAAACAAAAGTAAATAAATTTCTTCATCCAAAAAAGACATCTCTTCAATAGAGGTGCCTTTTTGTATATAATGGTGGTGTATACGATTTTTATTCAGAAGAGGTAAATAATGAACAAGGAAGAACTTCATCAATTATTGCACCCAATGAAAGTTATTGGCTTAGGTGGTAACACTGCATTAAATGAAAAAATTGCGGCAATTTTACACCAACCATTGATCGAAACTGCGGTTCACCACTTTAGCGATGGTGAAATCCAAGTTAACATTGGTGAATCTGTCAGAGGTTGTGATGTTTTCGTAATTCAATCTATCCAAGATCCAGTTAACGAAAACTTTATGGAACTTGAAATTGTTTTGGACGCACTTCAACGTGCATCAGCTCATGTAATTAACGTGGTTGTACCATACTTGGCATATTCACGTTCAGATACCAAGACTCGTTCACGTGAACCAATTACCGCTAAGTTAGTGGCTAACTTGCTTCAATTGACTGGCATGGATCGTTTAATTACTGTTGATCTACATGCCTCACAAATTCAAGGTTTCTACAATATCCCTGTTGATCACTTACATGCCATTCCACTTCTTGGTCAATACTTCTTAGATAACGGAATTGCTACCAAGGAAGATGATGATATCGTTGTAGTCTCACCTGATCACTCAGGCGCTAAGCTTGCTCGTAACTTTGGTCAATACTTCAATGCACCGATTGCAATTGTTGATCAAAGAGGTGCTCGCTATGATACTGAGGTTCACGACATGATTGGTGATGTTAAGGACAAAAAGTGTATCATCATTGATGATTTGATTGATACAGGTTCACGTATTTCTTCATCAACTAAGTCAGTTTTGGCAGCTGGTGCTAAGAAAGTTTACGTTGCCGCAACCCACGCACTTCTTTCTAAGAATGCTACTGGAGTACTTAATGAATTACCAATTGAGCAAATCGTAGTTACTGATACCATTAAGCACAAGCGCTACCCAGACAGAATGGTCAGAATTTCCGTAGACCAATTGCTTGCTCGTGGTATCGATTATGTATACAATGATCGTTCAATCCACCAAATCTTTGACGAACAAAACCGTTTAAAGTAAAATTCTTATTGATAATTTGAATAAAAAATGATCCTCACTATGAGGATTATTTTTTATTCAAAAAATCGGGTAGATAAGTCATAAAACTATGTCTAAATAGTAATGATTGATATAATTGATGTGTGTTGTATAGAAAGAAAAAGAGAAAGTTAGAGGAATAGACTATGGCACGACGGAAAAACATGAAGAGACGGAGAGTTATTCTAGGTAATACTTTCCATCTGATCAGAGAAAATGGAATGGATAATGTTTCTTTGCAAATGATTGCAGAAAAATCAGGCATTTCAAAATCCTTACTGCAGTCATACTATCCTCATAAGGCTAAGTTAACTAACGACATTATCCACAATCTTTTTAATACTTTAGGTCAACAAGTTAATAATTATGACATGGCTAATAGCAATCTTCCTTATGCTAGAACTAAGGCATTTATTTATACGATTGCTATCTTGGGGATGCACGATGAGGGCTTGGACCGTATTATTTCTGAAGCTTTTGTTAGCAATGCTACCCTAGATAATTGGGGAATCATGCTTAATGAATGGATTAAGGAAAATCATTTATTTGATGACATTAACGTTGACGAAAGCGAACTTGAGACAGGAATTGCGTTTGTAACTAGTGGTATTGGCCGTCTATATCATGATCGCCAAAAGCACCATTTAACGGCCGAAGCTCTTGCTAACTATGCAACTAGTGCGTTGATGTTCAGTTTCTTGCATTGTTCTTCTGAAGAAATTGATCAAGCCTTAAAAGAAGGACATGAAATTATTGAAACTGCTGATATGGAAGTTGTTCACCGAGCAATTGATACAATGTTCGATGAAGGCAAGGAAATTTTCAGCTAAAGGGGAGTCGCCATGGTTGAAGGCAAAAGAGCTGATTTGCGACGAATGGGTTATGAGCAAAATAACCAATATAAACGTTTGTTGGCTTTCGTCATCTTTTTGATTGCTGCATTGTCATTGATTACAGCTACTTTTTTAAATCCAATCTTTATGAAAAAACAGATTAGGACTAGCTATAATAGGGCAGTAGTTGTTCGCCAAGTGAATAAAAATTATGATAGCCTAGCTGATTTGATTAATGCAGATAGTGAAGATAATTCAAACTTATTATCGGATACGCAAACTCAACCAATTGCCGACCATATTATTGATTATTCTTTGGGCATTCATTGGTTTAAGGTTACTAGTTTGCCACTGGCTAATCAGATTTTAAGCGATATCGATCAAGGAATTGCTAAAGGCTCGTCAAGTGGGGCACAGGAAGTTAACCGTAAACTGAAAAAGCAGGGAACTAATGCACCTTACGCGATTATTAAAGCCTTCAATTTAAGTGTGATCACTTTAGGAGCAAATATTGCTGGTTTATTGTTTATCGTTAATTTGATAATAATTATTGTTACCATTATTACAATGGTTTCGCTACTCAACGATATGAAGTCGCGGGCTACAATTCGAATGGTGATTCATGATACGATGGCTGCTGGCATGTGGGCAGGTTTTTGGCTAATTTTGATTTCAGGCTTGTTAGCACTTGTGCCAGTAATCTTTAATGTCGATAATATCGAATTTGGCTTTTTGCTTGAGATTGGCAGTAGCGTCTTTTTGGAATATGTAATTGCTGGGGTAATTATTTACATCATTTGTGCGATACCATGGCAAATTACAGCTGCTAAATAAGAATGAGAAAACGTAATCTGTAGAATGATTACGTTTTTTGTTTGCACAAAGAATCATCTTTCTTTATAATTAAAAAATAATTAACAAATTTCATATGTTTATATTTTAAAAGAATTGGGCGAGTTTATGAAAAAAGCTAAAATTATAAAGACTTTTCTTGCTTTCATTACTATGCTTTCGACTCTTTTTTTGTTTAATCAGCCTGTTAATGCAGCCAATAAGGAGGTTGAGACTGGCTCAGTGATGAAAAAAATTAAGCAGTCGAAAGAATTAGTAGTGGGCACCTCAGCGGATTATCCGCCACTGGAGTTTACTACCAGTGAAAATGGCAATACCAAATATGTGGGGGTTGATATCGAGTTGGCAAAAGATATTGCCAAGGATTTACATGCAAAGCTAGTTATTAAAAACATGAGCTTTGATTCACTTTTGGTAGCGCTAGAGACAGGCAAGGTAGACATGGTTATTTCGGCTATGACACCTAATCCCGAGAGAAAGAAGAGCGTTGATTTTTCTAAGATTTATTACAAGCCAAGTGGCGAATATTTCTTAATTGACAAACGCGATCAGGCCAAATACAAAAAATTAAAGATTTTGCTGGTAAAACTGTCGGTGCGCAAACTGGTAGTATTCAGTATTCTTTGATTCAAAAGCAAATGAAACAGTCTAAGGTTAAAGGCTTAGGCAAAATCAATAACTTAGTTCTGGCATTAAAATCTAATAAGATCTCTGGCATTGTCATGGAAGAAATGACTGCTAAGGCCTACCAACAAAACGACAATAGCTTGATGGCTGTGAGAAGTGACTTGCGTGAACAACAAGCTGGTAACGCAGTAGCAATTGCTAAAGGACAAAATGACTTAGTAGCTGCTGTGAATAAGACTATTAATCGCGTTGAACAAAAAGATTTGATTAATAAGAAATACTTGCCTGAAGCAGCTAAGTATATGAAGACAGCGCAGAAGACGAACACGATGACTAAATATATTCCTTACTTTATTAAGGGAGTTGGCTATACCATCGTGATCACGATTTTCTCAGTGTTAATCGGGATCATCTTAGGGATGCTCTTAGCCTTAATGCGTTTGTCCAAGAATAAATTGCTGCACTGGATTGCAGTTTGCTATATCGAATTCATTCGTGGTACGCCACAAATGGTGCAAATTTTATTTGTTTACTTTGGTGTTGGAGCATTAATTTCTAACCTGTCAGCTGTTGTAGCGGGGATTATCGCAATTGGGTTGAACTCTGGTGCTTACGTTGCAGAAGACATTCGTTCTGGTATTGCTTCAGTAGCTAAAGGACAGACTGAGGCGGCTAGATCATTAGGTCTTTCTCAAGCTAAGGCTTACCGCTATGTAATTATTCCTCAAGCTTTGAAAAATATTTGGCCGGCACTAGGAAACGAATTTATTACCCTGCTGAAGGACAGTTCATTGGTTTCAGTTATTGGGGTAACTGAATTAATGTACCAAACGGAATTGATTCAGACTTCGACTTACCGTGGTGTTTTACCTTTATTCATTGCCATGATTATTTACTTTATCATGACCTTTACTTTAACTAGATTGCTTAATTATTTCGAAAGACGGATGAAACACAATGACTAAAATGATCGATATCCAACATTTGAAGAAAACTTTCGGCAAAAATGAGGTTCTGAAAGATATTTCTGCGGAAGTAGATAAGGGCCAGGTTATCTGTATTATCGGGCCATCTGGTTCAGGTAAGAGTACTTTCTTGCGTTGCCTGTATGTATTAGAGCGTCCTACGGCTGGTAAAATTGTTTTTGATGGAACAGACTTGGCTAGTCTAAAGGATGGTAAGGAACTTGATCAATTGCGGGAAAAGATGGGAATGGTTTTTCAGAACTTTAACCTTTTTCCTAATATGAATGTAATTGAAAATATTAAGTTGGCACCGATGAAAGTCAAGGGTGTTAGTGAAGCTCAAGCTGAGAAGACTGGACTAGCCTTACTTGAAAAGGTGGGCTTGGCCGATCGTGCAAAACAATTTCCAGCTAGTTTATCAGGTGGTCAACAGCAGCGGGTGGCGATCGCTAGAGCCCTAGCAATGGATCCGGAAGTAATGCTATTTGATGAGCCTACAAGTGCTCTTGATCCTGAAATGGTTGGCGAAGTTTTGAAAACAATGCAAGATTTAGCTAATTCGGGAATGACAATGGTGATTGTAACTCACGAAATGGGATTTGCTAGAGAAGTAGCCGATGAGGTCTGGTTTATGGCTGATGGCTATTTACAAGAAAAAGGCACGCCACAGGAAGTGTTTGAACACCCTACTAGTGAACGTGCAAAAGATTTCTTATCTAAAGTTTTATAATCAAAAAGGCTCAAGCATTGCTTGGGCCTTTTAATTTACTCATCTGTAATGATGGGGTTTGATAATACGTACTGTCTTACGAAAAAATTTTGATGCCATCCTTTTTGAATTAATGCATTAAAAAAGGTGTTTTGATTATTAGGCAAAGCAGTGGCTTTTGGAATGATGACAGCACGTAAAATCTTGTTTTGAAGTAAAATTGGTGATCGCACATCTGTTTCGCTATTTAAATTAGTGGTTGCTTGATTGGTCGGCGTGTTGGTTGTATCCTGCTGAACTTGATAATTTGTAGTGTCATTAGTACTATCTTGCTTAAATAGCTTGAATCTGTACTTCTGCACGCCTTTAACGTCAACTTCATATTCATGTCCTGCAACTAGGTTAGTATTTGCGGGTGAATAAGTTAGGATCGTTCTAAAATTGCCGTAGCCACAGGAGCTGTAATTCTTAACATGAGCTGCAGTAGTAACAACTTTAGTATCTAAATCAGTGATAGTAATTGTTGGCTTATTTTTAATGGTTCTATCTGATAAATAGAGCGACCACATGATATTTTTCCCTTGAAGCAATTCAATAGGGAAAAGACGCATGCTAGGATAAGCAACTACCGGCTGACTAGCAGGACGAAAAGTATCATTAATGTTTAGTACTTTTTGAACGGAATAGCGGTAGCCATTTGTACCATAAGCTGCCCCAATGCCTGTAGTGGTTAAACGACTTGAAAGTAGCCAAGCTCGGTGACCGGTATCTGAACCAGTTAAATTATAATGGTCAGTAATTAAGTCAGTGATCACATCCCCAGCGGTTTGCTGTGAAACATTAAAGTTTAAATTTGAAGTTTCAGAAGTGTCTTTAGCTAGCTTCCAAACAAATTTGGAGATATTGCTTGGCTTAGTTTCACTAGGTAAACCATGTTGGTTAATGAATGGGTTAGCATTAATTGCGGCCATTACAGCAGCCGTAATCTGCGCGTTTTTATTAAGTGTATCAGTAGTCGAGATAGCGGGCAGACTGAACAATGATCGATAGTAATTGATATAATCTGTTTGCGTTTTAATGTATTTTGGATCTAAGCGACCTACCTTAAATTTTTTGCTTAGATTTGGCTTTTTAGCATAAATATTTGCGGCACTATAACTAGTTTTATCAAGGTTCGCATATTCCTTTTGAAAATTATGAACTTCGTTAACTTCTTGTGTTGTGAATGTCGCTGCTTGTGTAACTTGTCCGGCGAGGGGGATAAATAAAGTTGCGGCAGCGGCAATAGAAAATTTCCGTAGAAGCATTTTAGACTCCCTTCTATGGTTGTCAGTATACCTTTCATTATAAACTATAACCAATGAAAAGGCTTTAGTGAAAAATATTCCACTATTTTGCGCTTTTCTGGTATTCTTTGCGTATAATTAAAGATTGGAACATTTAAAAGAGGTATAAAATAATGACTAAAAAATTACAAGTTGGTTTGATTTTTGGTGGTAATTCATCAGAATATGAAGTATCAATTGTTTCAGGCCGCAACATCTATAAGGCAATCGACAAAGATAAGTTTGATGTGCACCCAATTTGGATCACTAATGAAGGCTACTTTGCTAATGAAGAAGAAAGCTTCAAGGTTTTAGATGATCCTTCATACCAAGTTAAGAACCCACATAAGGTTAACAACATTTCTAACTTAATTGAATTAGAAAATTTACCAGAAATTGATGTCTTTTTCCCAATTGTTCACGGTAATTTAGGTGAAGACGGTGTCTTACAAGGCTTATTCCGCTTAATGAATAAGCCATTTGTTGGTGACGACGTCTTAGGTGCTGCTGTTACCATGGATAAGGAATTTACTAAGATTTTAGCTCAAAGAGTTGGTGTTCCAGTCGCTGATTGGATTTCAATTAAGCGTTTTGAATACAACGATAAGAATAACGATAAGCTTGACTATGAAAAAGTAGCCGAAAAATTAGGCCGCGACATGTTTGTTAAGCCATCTAACCAAGGCTCATCAGTTGGGGTTAGTCATGTAACTAATGCCGATGAATATGCTGCCGCTTTAAAGGAAGCATTCAAATATGACGATAAAGTCTTAGTTGAAGAAACCGTTCCTGGTACTGAAGTTGAAACTGCCGTTTTGGGTAACGACAAGCCGATTGTAGCAGGTGTTGGACAAATTACCAATGCTAAAGGCTCATTCTATACTTATGAGAATAAATATAATGACAATTCAACTTCTAAGTTGCAAATTCCAGCAGATTTACCACAAGAAATTATCGATACTGTAAGAAGCAATGCCCGTAAAGTTTATGAAGTTACCGAAAGCAGCGGCATGTCAAGAATTGACTCAATGCTTACTCCAGGTGGCAAGGTAGTCTTGACTGAAGTTAACGCTTTACCAGGCTTTACTAATATCAGTATGTATCCTAAGTTGTTTGAAGAAGCAGGTGTTCCTTACAGCGAATTGATTACACGCTTAATCGAAGCAGGTATGGATCGTTTTGATCATAAGAAAACTTTGCTTCACAAGCATGACTAAACGCCAAAAATATAGAGGTAGATTTCAATGACGACTAACAAGCATGATTTTGAAGAATTGGCTGCACCAAAAGCAGCTGCACAAGAATTAGGAATTAGTGTTGCCACGTTAAGAAAGTATTCTTTAATCGTGGAGAAGGTGACCGGCAAGAGCGACTATTTTGCTCGGACTAAGCAAAAGGCTCGTCTGTATCATCAAAAAGATATTGATGACTTAAAGGCTTTTCACCGTTTATCTAAAAATAGTGGCTTAACTTTGCAAGAAGCCGCTCGTCAAATCTATGCTGTTAGTGAAAAGAAACCTGAACCTGAAACTAAAGAACCAGCTCCTAAGCCCGCTTATAACAGTACCGATGTAATGGATACTGAGCAGGTGGTTAAGTTGCTTAACACTTTGCAAAAGACAATTTCTAATCAAAATGAGGCAATTAATTCTTTGCAGAAGCAATTGAATGTCATTCAAAAGCAAAATCAAGATTTAATTGAAGCACAAAAGCAATTAGCTGCGCCACAAGATGATTTAGATAAGTTTGCGGCTTTGCCAGATATTTCTGGAATTGTGAGTGCGGATGAACCTAAACCGAAGAGTGAAGAAGAAAAGCGCGCTGAAGTTAAAAAAGACATGAATAAGAGTCAAGAACAAATGCATGACGAGATTATGTCTAAGGCAAAGGAAAATGCCAAGAAGCGAGCCACTTCTAATGTTCACCGTACACTAGAAGATATGCAATTAACGGACCAAAAGGAACACTGGTGGCAAAAAATCTTTAAGTTTTAAACAAATTGATTAAGAATCAAGAGCTGACCTAACAAAAGGCCAGCTTTTGTTTTACAGTAGGCGTATAACAATTAATAGGAAGTAGAAGTAATGAAATTTAAATGGAAAAAGCGCTATACGATAGCAGTTATCGTGGCAATTGTAGGAGCATTATTGACGGTCTTGTCCTATTTTGCCACTGATATTTACCACAAGGACGACGTTGCCGTGATTACCGATAGCAAGATCAAGGATACTTTGATTGAAAAAAGTGAAGATGTGTATAAAAATGCGGATGAAACTCGCCAACAAATTTTGCACTTAAAAGTTTTATCGGGTAAGCACAAGGGCGAAACTTACACGACTAAAAACGTGTATTATCCTTCGCAATTGACGACGCAAAAGTATCGTGCAGGTCAGAGAATTTTTGTCAATATCAAGAAGGGTGATCCAGCGATCGTTAATCCTAAGCGTGATTGGGTGTTAGTTTTGGTAGTGACAATCACTTTAGCATTGATGGTGGCTGCAGTAGGGAAGCACTCACTCTCGCTGGTTGTGTCAATGGTAATTTCGTGGCTGATCTTTTATTTGATTATCATTTGGGATGTGCATTTGAATGGCGCCCACATTATTTTGCTGTTTGGCTTAGCTGATATCGTCTTTTCATTCTTTAGCTTGCTCATTGTGCAGGGCTTGAATAAAAAAATGTTGGCGACTTGGTTGGCAACGCTGCTAGGAGTATTTGTTTCTTTTGCCTTGTGCTACGTGATCATGAGGTTAACGGGTGAATCGGAAATGAAATATGAGACCGGTGACTATGCAACGCAAGATCCACGAGGCTTGTTTTTAGCTCAGACTTTGATTGGAATTCTAGGTGCAGTAATGGATGAGGCGACCGATATTATTTCTAGTTTGTATGAATTAATTCAAACTAAAAATAATATTACGATAAGACAGTTGATTCATAGTGGTCGAACGATGGGGCAAGAAATTATGGGACCGTTGATTAATGTCTTGGTCTTAATTTTTATTGCCGGTGCGCTGCCAGAAACTATTTTGTACTTGCGTGATAATAATACTTTAGCTTCAACTTTTGGCTTTACTCTGTCGCTGGGGGCAACGCAAAGTGTGATTTCGGCAATCGGAATTGTTCTGACGGTTATTTTTGCGACAGGATGCAGTTTGTTCTTCTTGAAAAAACGCGATTGGAAGAGTTTGTTTAAAAAAGAAGGTGAGAATAAATGAGTACATTATTTGCATTGATCGTTGTCTTAGCGATTTTAATGACAATCGTCGGTGGTGAAACTGGAATTCGTAGTTTTTTTAGTGTGCTAATTAATACGATTCTATTGATCTTAGTGGCGATGCTAATATCATGGGGAATTAACATTGCAATTTTGACGCTGATTTTTATTCCTTTAAAGCTAGTTACGATTATCTTTTTAGGCACTCATGACTATACGGTAGCAAAGAATTCATTTTATTCTTCCTTCTTAGTGTGTTTGATTATTAGCCTCTTTATTTTGGGTTGTCAATACCTGGCTCAAGCTGCAGGACTAGGACCAGAGGCAGGAGAGTTATTGGTTGGCTTGTCGCAGATGCCGGGCTTGAGTTATCCGATGATTGCTGTGACAGTGGCGATTTTCTCAACTTTGGGTGCAATCGCGGAAGCCGCGGTAGCAATGAGTTCGGGCTTGCTAGAAATCAAGAAGCATAACCCTGCTATTAGTGAAGAGGAGTTAATGGCTTCTGGGACAGCGATTGGTAATGATGTTTTGGGTACAGCGATGAACACGATTCTATTTGGAATGTTTGGTAGCTTTTTATCGCTATTTTTATGGTACTTCCGTTTGCACTATACCTTTGGTGAAGTTTTAAATGAAAAACTTTTTGTAAATGAAGCGTTAATTATCATGTATTCTTTGATTGGGGTTATATTAACAGTGCCACTATCATCATTTATGCTATCAAGAGGAATGAGCAAGAAAGGACCAAAACATGAGAGTAGAAAATCTGACGCTGACTAACTTTAATAATCGTGAATATCAAGTTCATACATATGCGCTAGAGCATAATCCTGAATTGGTTGAGCAAAAGCGCCCGCTAGCTATTGTAGTACCAGGTGGTAGCTTTAATCACTTATCAAAAAGAGAGGGCGAACCAGTAGCATTAGCATTCAATAACCAGGGCTTTAATAGTGTTGTGATGGAATATAATTTAGTACAAGATCCAGGTAAAATTTACCCTGATGCTGGGTTAGATGTTCTAAGTACTGTGAAATATTTCAGAGACCACGCTGATGAGTATCAGTTAGATGAAGATAAGATTTTAACAGTTGGCTTTTCTGCTGGCGGTCATGTGGTCAGTGTAGCCAATAATATGGCTTTAAATAAAAATTATCAGACAAAGTATGATTTTGATAAGACTGATGTTTTACCTAATAAGACAATCTTAGGCTATCCGCTGATTGATATTAAAAAGATTGGTTTTCTGATTCCAGAAGATCAAAAAGCAAAAATGCCTGTAGAGGAAGATATTTTGGATAGTGCATTAGGTGTTACACGTGAAACGCCCGATACATTTATTTTTCAGGCATGGGATGATCCGGTGGTTTTGATCGGAAATTCGATTGAATATATTGGTGCTTTGAATAAGAATAAAGTTTCAGCAGAAGCTCATTTGTTTAATCATGGCTACCACGGCTTTTCATTGGCTCGTCACAATGTGGAAACTAAGGGTCAAGATTGGCAGGATAATCCGCACGCGGCGCACTGGTTCAACTTGGCAATGGAATGGCTAAAGAGTGAGTGGGGCGAATTATGTGAAGCATAAAAAATCTTCTAACCCTAATGACAATATCTATCACACTATCGTCAAGAATAGAAAAATTGACCGAATGATTATGCCTTTTGAAGCGGTGTACTGCGTGTGGCTAATCATTACGCTGGTTCTTAACTTTAAGCTATTCGCATACTCGATTGACGCACAATTCGTGCTAATTTCTCTATTTTTCATTAGCGGATGGGTTTCGTCATTAGTTAAGAAGCATCGCATGAAGAAAAGTAGAAAATAAGATAAGCAAAAAGAGTTCTCGCACGAGAACTCTTTTTTATTAGAATCATTTACTTTTTATCTCTAAAGAAAATAACTTCCTTAGCAGCTACAAATGGTCCAGATGACTTGTAAACCTTTAATCTAATAGCTTTGGCATCGACATTTCTTAAACCAACAACCTTATTCTTACTGTCAGATTTCCAAGTTAAGTGATCACCATATGGCTTAAAGTTAACGCCATCGCTTGAAAGCTCGACACTAACTTCAACAGGATCGCCTTGGTGATCGATCTTTCTAGGTACCCAAACCATCCGACTTAAGTGTTCCAAATGATTAAACGTAAAGGTTAATTCAAGTGGCTTGTCTTCACTAACACCATCAATAGTTTCCCATTCACTGGCTAATTTTAGATCAGTCAAATAATCAATTGGGTGATCCTTAGGACTAGCTAAACTACTAGTAGTGCGAATATCGCTGATTGCATAATTCATCGGATCGGGCTTGGTAATTGCGCCAAACGGATCTGACCATTCTGAAACTTTGTTGCCAGCTACATAACGCAAACGCAGGGTGTAGCGGGTATTTGGCACTAGTTCATGGAAAGTAAATGAATTACCATCAATGCCATCATGTAAAATGCCGTTAACTTCGATTTGAACTTGGTCGGTTAATTGCGGCCAAACTACTGTTAATGAATGAGAGCTAATCTTGTCTGGATCAACCATTGGTTGTTTTGGTGAACGCAACAGTGAATCCGTAATAGCGTGAACCAAAGTTTCATTGCCATATCTGAAGTTTCTGATCGTAATCTCAATCTTAGAATCGGTAATATCGCGTTTAGCTAACTTAATTTGTAGAGCAGTTTGCTTCTTTTCTTGGTATTGATCAAACTCAGGCATCCAGCTGTAATTTGTGTTAAAGAAGAAGCCCTCCTTAGCATGGGCAAATGTATCAACGGTACCGTACTCTTGCATTGGAATTTCCTTGTCGTTGATTTTAACAGTCAAACCATCAGGATAACCGTCACACATGATGTTCAAGTTGGTGGTGCTTTCCGTTTGGAAAGTATTGAAATCGCCTTGAGTTGGGTCGATGGTGATCGTCAATTTGCTTGCTTCTAAATCACTCGTGATTTGTGTAGCTACATGGTTTCTTGAATAGTCGTTATAGCCGTTATCATCGTAAGTAACCATTTTACTCTTGCCTTGAGGGTAGAGGACATAGTTGCGTTCGCCGAGGTCAAAAATAGCTCCGCCTCGTACAAATACTGGTAAATGCCAGGATGGGTAAGATTGCTTATTATAAACGCGACCGCCCAAGTACTTTTTGCCATCAAATAAGTCAACCCACATTGTTCTGTGATTAGGCAAGTAAAGGTTGTCTTTTCTTGAATTGCCATTACCATCTTCGCGACCGTTAACAATTGGCGAAATCAACAAGTTAGGCCCTAACATAAATTCATGGCCCACCTGTGGGGTGTAGTTGACTTGTTCATGTGGAAATTCCAAGAATAATGGCCGCAAGATTGGATCACCGACTTGAGCGCGGTAGATTAGGGTATATAAGTAAGTCTGCAATTGCTCACGTAGTTTTAAATAGGCTCGATTAATTTGCGTCATCTTACTATTGTAAGCAAATGGGGTCTTACTAAATTTACCTTGATCGTCTAAGTTGAACAGGATTGGGGTAAATGCCTTCCATTCAAAATCACGAATGGCAATTTGAGCATTACCACCGCCAGCGGTACCGTCAACGGCGCTACCAACTAAAGGCTGGCCCGAAAGGCTAGCCCCCAAAAAGCCAGCAACTTGTGTTGGAATGTTTTCCCAGTTGCCGCCAATGTCACCAAAGGCTAGCATTGTTCTATTTTGACTACCAGCAATACCAGTATTAGAGAAAATCAATGGCCGCTTACGCTTCAAATTGTTGCGTAAAATTAGCGCATCATTTTTCAATACTTTTGGATCGGTTGTGTCCGTTTGAATAAAGGTGGTATCAGGTGAAGCCTTCGGTGTGTTGTTTTGACTCCAAAGACCAGCGCTAACGTCATGCATAGCGGCGTATTCACTGAAGCTAGCCATGGCTTCTTCGTTGATTTCTTGCACATCATAGTTAGGCACGATCCAACTTAATTTAAAATGCTGCTTCTGGTAGCGATCAACCATTGCCCGTGCTGAGAATTGATATTCTTCTTCGCCATTCAAAGAGCCCTTGCCACTAGCATCTTCTGGCTTGTTAGTTCTGGTGTAATAATTACCGTCTTCAAACATGACAGCATTACGTTCCTTAGCTTCACCAGGTTGCCATAAGGTAGTTAAAAAGTTGCCAACATGACCTAATCCTAGTGCATATTTAGGTGGCATCAGTGGCTTACCCGTTAACATGTAATACTTTGCCAAAATATTTTTGGGTGAATTACCTAATAGATAAAAGGTATCAAACATGTTGGTGTCGTGCTTCAAGATAGTGGCATCCGGATTGCTTTTACCAAAGTCATAATTGCCAGCACTCTCAGTATTGCGCAATTCACCAAAGCCGGAGTTAGCCCAGAAGAATGGCACTTGGGTCAAAACGCCGCCTTTACCGGTAATCTTGTCGCGCTTGATTGAAATGATTTCACCTTTATGACTGAAGTAGCCGTTCTGCATCCCGCCACCAAAGTAAAATTCATTCTTGTGTTGCTTCAAAATTTCGGTAGTTTGATCATTGCCTAATTCAAGTGGACTCAGCTGAACCAAACGATTGCGGTGCAGCGTCTCGTCAAAGATGCTCATTACGGCTGGCTTTTGTTGGAAAATAAGTTGATAATTGCCAGACTTAATGATTAAGGAATCGCTGGTTGCCTTAGGCTGTGATTTTTCAAAATAGTCATTGTTGAATTGAGACAGGTCAACAAAAGATGAGTGATTCTCGTCAAACTTCTTAGCTGGATCGAGAAAATATCTGAAGATCCCGTCAGCTAAAATATAAAGACGAGCAATATCGCCGGTGGAGTAGTGAAGTTCATAATAATGATCACGTTTGTTGGCACCGATAAGTTGGCCTAGTTGATGTCTTTCTATTTGGTTTTGTGTCATATTTATTCTTCCTATTTAAACTTGCTACCTTATATTATAACTAAAAATCAAAAAACTTCTTAAGCAATTGTACTAAAACTGGTATTTACCAATTTTGTTAGATATAATTAAATTAACAATTACGATTTAGACATATAAAGAAAGAAGATATTTATGACTTATTACATTCATGCAGATAAATTTTTCTTAGAAAACAGAACAGAAAACGGCGGCTATCTTGAAGTTCAAGATAATGGCAAGTTTGGCTTTTTCTATCCAGAAAGCAAAAAGCTAGAAGGTGAGATTGTCGATTATGCTGGCAAATGGGTTGCACCAGGATTAGTTGACACCCACATTCACGGCTCATTGCGAGAAGATGTAATGAAGAGTGACTGGGAAGGCATCAATAAGATCTCTAAGGGCTTGCTTAGTGCGGGGGTTACTTCATGGATGCCAACAACGATCACTGCTGCAAGCGATACCTTAACTAGAATTTGTAAGATGTTTGCGGACCATCAAGGACAAGAAGAAGGGGCAAAGATTCAAGGGATTCACTTTGAAGGACCATTCTTCACGGAAGAACATGCTGGAGCTGAAAATCCTAAGTACATGATGGATCCCGATATTAATGAATTTAACAAGTGGCTGGACGCTTCTAACGGGATGCTGAAGAAGATTTCAATGGCTCCTGAAAGAAAAGGTTCCAAAGAATTTATTCGTGAAGCCGTTAAGGAAGGCGTTGTTGTGGTCCTAGGTCACTCAAGCGCTAGTTTTGAAGAAGCCGTCGCAGGCATTGAAGCAGGTGCAACCATGTTTACTCATACCTTTAACGGGATGCCTGATCCAAGCCACCATACGCCATCAATTTCTAACGCGGCAATGGCACTTAATAATGTGACCGATGAATTAATCTGTGATGGCCACCATGTGCAACCATGTATGGCTAAGACTTTGATTAATGCCGTTGGTCCAGAACACATTGCCTTGATCACTGATTGTATGGAAGCTGGCATGATGCCAGATGGCGACTACATGTTGGGTGAATTGCCAGTCTATGTAAAAGATGGCATGGCTCGTCTTAAGGACGGCGACAATTTGGCTGGATCTATCTTGCAATTGAAGCAAGCCGTTAAGAATGTAGTTGACTGGAATATCGTTACTCCAGAAAAGGCAGTGATGATGGCTAGTTATGTTCCTGCTAAGAGTGCCCATATCTTGGACAATTGCGGTACAATCGCACCAGATAAGGATGCCGACTTCTTGATTTTGAATCCAGATTTGACCTTAAGTGAAACTTACTTGAATGGTGAATCACGTTATAAGGCTTAATTTGTTAGTCTAGTTTTAAATAGTCCTCATTAGATTGAGGGCTATTTTTTGACCCCTAAATTTTGGCAAATAGTATACAATTAATAATAGTAAAGTAGGTATTATACATACGAGGAGGAATTTACTATGCCAGATGGAATCAGTCAATTACTAGTACTTTTTAAGTAACGATTTTTAATTAAATAGTTTGTACCCTTACTGAAGAGGAATATTAATATTATTTCATGGATCTCGTCTACTAAAGTAGGCGGGATTTTTCTACCTGAAAAAGCTACGTGTTAGCTGCATAGTTTTTCAGAATATGTCTTATTGACTTTTTGAAGTTCATACAGACCTAATAAAAATAAATCATCAATTTCTATGCTAGCTAAAAGTAGAAAAGCATGATATTATACAGCTATAGATAAAAGAACAACTTGCATACGCAAGAAAAACAAGATGTAAAAAAATCGCTACTCTAAATGTACAAATGAGAGTAACGATTTTTTTCGTTCAACCAAATTTTATAGCAAAAAAGTTAAGTGCATTGGTTACAGGTGGATGACGTTTTAAGAAGTAAAGTAAGTACTAACATTCAAAGAGCATGTAAAATAATCAGAAAAGGATAAATTGGAAACTGCATATACTTCGTTAGAAGCAGGAAAAAAGCAGGACTAATACAAACAGGATTAGCTAAAAGTGCACATACAACTTAGTCAACAATTGCAAGAATCATACGGGAAGATAATGTTTCTTTTGGAAAGTTGAAAGTATTGCGGAAATACTGACACTTACAAATACCACCTAAGTGTATAATTTTTTGCGGTAAGTTGAATAAATAATTAAAAAGCTCAAGTCC
>NZ_PCZI01000012.1:0-68260 GCF_002554085.1 Lactobacillus sp. UMNPBX1 | reverse complement strand
GAAATTAAGGTTAGACTAATGGTTCACAACCTACCGCAAAAATATTGACACTTACCATTTTAAAATCAGGCTTGATCTAACTTACAAACATCGTTATACTAAAGAAAGTGTTGCATCGAGAATCCTTGTTCACGATGCCCGATCAACAGAAATTCATAACAATCCTCTTAAAGGCGACTCGCTTTTAGGAGGATTTGTTTTTTATTCTAAAGCAAAAAAGATGATAAATTATTCTTGATCGTCCACAATAAGGAAAACAGGATATTAAGAATAGGGAGGCGTAATTATGAAAAATGTAAAGAACATTATTATTGGTTTTGGTAAAGGTGGTAAGACTCTAGCTAAATTTTTAGCACAAAAAGGTGAAGAAGTTTTAGTTGTTGAGAAGTCAGATAAGATGTATGGTGGAACTTGTATTAATATTGCATGTTTGCCATCTAAGCGTTTAATTATCGAAGCTGGTAATGGCGTTGATTTTGTTGACGCGGTCAATGGCAAAAATGATATGACTTCAATGCTACGGAACAAGAATTATCATATGTTAGCAGATGAAGAGAATGTTACCGTACTTGACGGCACCACTAAGTTTATGAATAATCATGAAATTGCAGTAACCACGGTAAATGATCAAATCGAAGAATTTCATGGTGACAGAATTTTTATCAATACTGGTGCTTTGCCTGTTATGTTGCCAATTCCTGGTTTAATGGAAAGTAATGCTATTCTTGATTCGACTGCTGCAATGGATCAAACAAATTTACCTAAAAAACTAGTGATTATTGGTGCTGGTTACATTGGTCTAGAATTTGCATCGATGTTTGCAGAATATGGCTCAGAAGTAACTGTGCTTGATTTACATGATAACTTTTTACCACGTGAAGACGATGACATTGCGGTCGAGATAAAGCATGATCTTGAAAATAGTGGCGTGAAATTTGAGTTAGGCGTGAAGATCAGTAGAATAGATGACCATACTGTTTACTATGAAAAAGATGGCGTGACTACAACAACAGTTGCTGATAGAATTTTAGTAGCCACAGGAAGAAAACCAAATACTGAAGATCTTGGAATAGAAAATACTGATATTGAATTGACTGATCGTGGCACAATTATGGTTGATGATTATCTAAGAACTAACGTAGAAAATGTTTGGGCAATTGGTGATGTCAAAGGCGGTCCGCAATTTACCTATATTTCACTTGATGATTTCCGGATTATCAAGGATCAATTATATGGGGATGCTCAAAGAAGAGTCAGTGATCGAATCAATGTACCATACAGTGTATTCATTACGCCGACATTATCTCGCGTCGGCTTGAATGAAAAGGAAGCAAAATCCCAAAATATCAAATATGAATTAAAGAAACTGCCAGTAACTGCAATTCCTAAGGCTCAAGTATTGAAGGATCCACGCGGTTTATTTAAAGCATTAATTAATCCTGCAAACAACCAAATTCTTGGCGTCACTCTTTATGGTGCCGAATCCTATGAGCTAATTAATCAAATTAGTATGGCAATGAAAATGAAGATTCCAGCAAATATTTTGCGTGATCAAATCTATACTCACCCAACAATGAGCGAAAGTTTTAACGATTTATTCAAGTAGAAAAACACCTCGTGTCTACAGATAATGACATGAGGTGTTTTTATTATTTGTTACCGATTAATTTAAATTTTGACCATGGTTTAATAAAGTCGAGCAGGAATAATTCGTCTGATCTAATAGAACCGACTTTGTTCATCCTTGATTCCTTATGAGGTTCAAGGACAATTTGTAGTTCATTTTTGTAATGACCAAAGTTGTCGTTACCAATGATAATATCTCCGCGTTGGAATTCTACATTGTTGTCGTGTACTGGATTAGGAATATCTGCATAAGTTACACGGGGCATGGTTGAACGAATTACATCCTTAGTGATATCACCACGGCGGAAATGTTGAGGCGCTTCTACGATAGTTTTCTCAATCTTATTAACATCAGTAACGTAGTTTACGTGCAACATCAATTGATAGCGATTAACTTTAGATAAGGCTTTTAACTCGGCTTCACTGGCATAAGCATTACCGATGATTACATCATCAATCAACCCAGAAGCCCAGAGATGCATTGCTTGCACATCAATTGGTAAATTACGGTCTTGCTCAAGCGTTGGTAAACCATCTTCCACGTTCCAAGGTCCCATTTGACCTACTTGACTTGAGACAAAAGCGGCTGAATGAATGCCAAACTTTTTGAAGCGTTCAGAACAAGCGATAAAGAAGTCGTAAGGTAAGCCAGTACCGCGTTGAGGATAAAAATTGTGACAGCCATAAATAAACGGTGTATTAGCTTGGTAAGAAATAATATTGTTAAGATAGTCAACATTATTACTCATGTTGAGTTCAATGATTAGACCATATGGGTTGTAAGAAAGCATTGCTTCAATTGCACCATCAAATGTTGTGTCAAGACGGATGCCTGCTGCACCAATATCAGCAAAAAATTTCAGGTCATCATAGCTGACACCTAGTTGTTTGAAGATTGCAGGATTAACATCTAAAAAAGTTTGAAATCCCAATTTATTGCCATATTCAATGATTTTTTTATACTTAGCTTTGGTTTCTTCAGGGCTGCCTTGTACTTCAAGCATACTCATGAAGATACGAGAAAAGCCATATTTGTGAGCTAAGTCCAGATAGTGAGCGTTGCCTTCAAATTTGCTGTGGCCTGGATAAATTGACAGACCTAAAGATCTCATTGTCATAATAGTACCTCATTTTTGATAATTGTCTATACCAATTATATGATATTTTTTATTATAGGTCTAGTCCAAAGGGGACCGAGATAGTTTATATTTTGGTAGGGTGTCTCGCTACGTTTTTAATTAAACAGGTGTTATATTTAAAGTACAGGGTATGTGTTAAGAAGGAGAAATTAAGATGGATAATTTTGATCAAGAATCTGGTCAACAGCAATATGCTAATGATTCAGGATTAAATGTTTTTTTAAGCAAAATATATGGTTATATGGCCTTAGCGGTTTTTGTTTCAGCAATTAGTGCATATTTGACAATGACGGTTTTTGCGGGACCTATCTCTGCCTTTATTGCACAAAACCAATTGTTTACGGCGTTACCTTTGCTTTTATTGCAGGTGCATATAGTGGACAAAATATTGCTTCAGCATTTGTAGCTTCGGCAACCGTCTTTGTAACAATGGCGATTTTAGGAACAATTACCAAAAAAGATTTGAGTCGAATAGGGTCCTATGCTTCTGCTGCGTTAATTGGGTTGATTGTAGCCATGTTAGTTAATTTGTTTTTACATAATCCAATCATTGACTACGTTTTTTCGATTATTGCTGTGATTATATTTACTATTTTAACTGCGTGGGATGCACAAAGAATGAAAGATATTTATTTACAATATGGTGATGATCTTTCAACTAAAGGGCTTGCAGTTTTAGGTGCAAATGAAGATAAGTAATTGAAACTAGTTTCTAATAAACGTAGGAACACTTCATATATAAGCGTATACTATATAAATATAGTGACATATTAAGGGAGTGTTTTTATGAAAAGATGCAAGAATTGGGTTGTGACTATTGTTGCATTGCTGATGTTAGTTGGAGAAATCAGTATTCTGCCTGCAAATTTGCAGGGATCGACATCAGTTGTTAATGCAGCTATTCATCACAGAAGGAGAAAGCATCAATATCGTGATAAAACTAAGATTTATACCAGTAATTACAGAAGTTGGTAATAAACGATCAAAAATCTTTCACGTAATGCGCGGTCATAATTATCGAATGAATCGTGAAAATGCGGTTTTCTTCAAGAGTAAAGCAGCAGCACGTGCAGCAGGATATCGTGAATCAAAAAGATAAATTAAAAGACTTCTAAGAGTTCAAAGTTCCTAGAAGTCTTTTAATTTATAAAATTTATGGTAATAATCTATCTGTTTTTCATCACAGGTTGGTAAATTAAGTCGATTATTATGGCAGCAATAATCGCTACAATTACAGTAATTGCTAAGTTTTGAATGGAAATCTGGACCATTGCCCAACCACAAAGAGCTAAGATAAAGGTCAATAGAACATCTGCAATTTGAACACTACCAACCAACTTGGATGGGTAATCTTGCCAAAAGTACTTACGAGTTCTAGTAATCAAAACAATCAACATTGCGCTAAGAACTAGGTATACGTAAACCATAGTAGAAACAGCACCGTGACTCCAACCGTGTGTGTTTAAGAACCAAACAAACCCAATACCAATTAAAGTCCAACCAGCAGCTAGTGAAAAGGCGATCTTAGCAAGCTTAGCCATATTCCAGTTTTCTGGCTTATAAGTAATGTGAGTCCGGTCCGTCCCAATCATCATCGTAACCATATTGTTCATAATGGTATAGATAACCATTGCATTCAAGGCCATTGGGATGTAGTCAAAGAAAAGATAGCCAAAAGTTAACAGCATCGTTAATTCAGCAGTTCTAGCAAGCTTGGTTAGTGACCAAGTAGTCATTCTTTGGTATACACGATGTCCAGCGTCTAAAATTTTAACAATTGAGCCTAGACCATCGTCTAGTAATACCATTTTACCCGAACGCTTAGCTACGTCAGCAGCATTTGAAACCGCGATTCCTACTTCAGCTTGTTTTAATGCAGGTGCGTCGTTAACTCCGTCACCAGTCATCCCTACGATATAGCCTTTTTCTTGGAAAAGCTTTACCATCTTGAGTTTATCTTCTGGTAAAACATCAGCAATACCGGCCAAATCATTAATATCAGTATTTTCATTGAAATCGTGAATCGAAATTACTTCACCAGTTAAATCAACTTGTTCTGCCACTGCAGCAGCGGTCTTTTGATTGTCACCAGTTAACATAATTGGGCGAACGCCACGTTTCTTGAGTTCAGCCAAAGCTGCTTTAGAGTCTGTTCTAACTTTATCTTGTAAGATGAAGACACCAGCTAACTTATCGTCAATCAAGACTGCCACTGAGCGTCCTGCCTTGAAATTAATTCCAGAAATTTCTTCATCGGCATGTTTATCGATCAAGGATAATTGCTTAAATGAACCAAGCTTTACATTATGTCCAGCAACATCAGCCATAGAATAACCAGTGTCAGAAGTAAATGGAGTAAAGTTTTCAGCATTCATGACTGGAATGTTATTTTCTACTAAGTATTCATCGATTGCTGTATCGATAATACCAGCATTACGTTTATCAGTTGCGGCTCCAGCTAAAGCAAGCACGTCTTTATCAGGCAAGTCACTTAGATCAGTCCAAGCGGCCACGGCAGTTTTGTTTTCCGTAATTGTTCCAGTCTTATCGAGTAAAAGCAAGTTCAAGTTAGCTGCGTCCTGAATTCCAGTTAGGTCAGAAGTCAGGACCCCTTCTTTACTTAAGCGGGTTGCTTCAAATGAGTTGGATAAAGCAAAAGTTGATGGCATTGCTACAGGAATTGAAGCAATAAACATCATTGCCAGGAATGGCAACATATTAATAAAGGTATTGAAATTACCGCCTTTGAAGAAGGAGGCGATAATAATAACTAAGGTTAAAACACCATCTAGTAAGCAAAGGTAGTAGATAATCTTAGTCAAAAGTTGTTGTAAGTGACCAGGAGCAGCGGAATTGTTGATCAAATTAATCGTCTTACCGCTTCTAGAATCTTTACCTGTAGCAGTAACAACAGCTAGGCCATCACCTTCAACAACTGTAGTACCGGCAAAGGCGGTGTCATCAATTGCTTTCTTAACTGGTTTAGATTCACCTGTAATTGAGCTTTCATCACAAGCTAAGTTACCGTCAACAATTTTAACATCTGCTGCGAGTACGTCCCCGCGTTTAAGTGAGATTAAATCACCTTTAACTAGTTGTTTAGAATCAAGTTTGATCCACTTGCCATCGCGTTCAACTGATACAGTAGGAGTCAACTTGTGTGAAATATTATTTAAAACTCGTCTTGATTGCTTTTTCTTAGATGCACCGTTAAATGCAGCAAATAAAAGCATCAACAACACGAATAATGATTGGACCCATTTGCCCAAGATACATTCTAGAATTAAAGCAGCTTCTAGAATCCAAGCGGATAGGTTCCATAACTTAGACAAGAACTCTTTAAAGAAATTATATTCAGGCTCTGGTACTTCATTTAAGCCATCTTCTTTTAAGCGCTTGTCTGCTTCGGCTTGAGTTAAGCCGTGAAATTTATCAGACATTATTTTCCCTCCAAATCTACCTTAATAAGGTAGCACAGATATTGCTATGAATAAAATACTAAAATACAATATAAGATATTAAATATTTTAATATCACTATCAATTGAAATAAAAAAAGGATAAATAATATGAATCTAAAACAGTTACGTTATTTTCTAGTTGTAGCAGAAGAAAAGCAGATTACAGCAGCTGCTAAGCGCTTGTATATTGCACAGCCACCATTAAGCTATCAATTAAAACAATTAGAGAAAGAGTTGGGCGCGCAATTATTTAAAAGAACGGCACATGGTATTGAGTTAACTGATGTGGGACAAATTTTTCAAAGCTATGCCAATGAAATTATTTCTCTAGCTCAAAATGCTGAAAACCAAGTACATAAGACTATTTCCGGTGAATTGGGAACGATTGCAATTGGAATGGCATCTTCCTCAACGGGCTTGATACCAATGAATTCTTTTAATGAATTACGAAAATATTATCCGGAAATTTCTTTTGATATTTATGAAGATAATACTTATGGCATCCTGGATAAATTAGAAAAAAAGACAATCGATCTAGGCATTGTACGAACGCCTTACAACCAGACAGGTTTAAATACTAAGACTTTAACAACTGAAAAAATGATGGCTATTAGTGTAGACCCAGATTTTCAGCAAAAAAAAGAATTACGCATTAAAGATCTAGCAGATCAGCCATTGATTATTTATCGCCGCTTTGAGGATATTTTTAATCAAACTTTTGCACATCATGGGCTTAAGCCATTTTATGCGGTTAAGTGTGATGATTCACGGACAGCAATTACTTGGGCCAAGAGAAAAATGGGAGTAGCGCTAGTACCAGAATCAATTGCGACAACTTATGCCCAAGAAAATATGATCGCAATTAAACATGCTAATTGGATAACACATTTGCAGCTGGTTTGGCGTAAAGATCATCAAGTTACACCTTTAATGAAAAAAATCATTGCTGCAATATGATAATACTGTAACTTTTGCCTAATTGATCCATAATAAATGTAAACGGATACAATAATTAATAGAAGGCGGTTGAATGTCGAGTCCGATTCATGTTTATTCAGAAATTGGTAAGTTAAAAACGGTGATGTTACATCGACCGGGAAAAGAACTAGAAAATCTAGCCCCAGATATTTTGCATCGAATGTTAATTGACGATATTCCTTATCTGAAGATTGCCCAAGAAGAACATGATGCTTTTGCGCATGTATTGAGGCAGCAGGGGATCAAAGTATTATATCTTGAGGATTTATTAGCAGAATCTTTAACAGATGAGAAAGTTCGTCGGGCATTCTTAGATCAGTTACTGGATGAATCAAGTATTAAAAAACAGGATCCTTTGCATCAATTATTGCTGAACTATCTCCAAGAATTGCCAACTAAGGAAATGGTAAAAACGGTGATTGCTGGAATTAGAAAAAGTGCGATTCATAATTCTACCCCATCTTTAGCAGATTTGGCTGAGGACCCAGATTACCCTTTTTATCTTGATCCAATGCCAAATGTATATTTTACTCGAGATCAACAGGCTGCAATTGGTTCAGGGATGACCATTAACCGGATGACTTTCAGAGCTAGACGACGTGAATCATTATTTATGGAAACAATTTTGAAAAATCATCCTGATTTCAAGAACGCAACTATTCCAGTTTGGCGTGACCGTTATCATCATGGTCGCCTTGAGGGCGGGGATGAACTAGTTCTAAATAACCATGTGTTAGCTGTAGGTATTTCACAACGCACTTCTGCAACTGCAATTACTGACTTAGCTCATAATTTATTTGGTCATTCAAGTTATGATACGATTTTAGCGATTAAGATTCCGCACAATCATGCTATGATGCACCTTGATACAGTTTTTACAATGATTAATTATGATCAATTTACGGTTCATCCCTTTATTTTAGATAAAGCCGGCAAAATTGATATTTATGTTCTACAGCCCGATGATCACAACGGTGTAAAAATTACAGAAAAGAATGATTTGGTGCAGGTTTTGAAAGAAAACTTGCATTTAAGCGAATTGGATTTAATTCCAACTGGCGGTGGTGATCCAATTGCCGCACCACGTGAGCAATGGAATGACGGCTCAAATACCTTGGCAATTGCACCAGGTGAAGTCGTTACTTATGATCGTAATTATGTATTCAATGATTTGCTAAGAAAACATGGCATCATCGTTCATGAGATTCGGTCTAGTGAACTCTCACGTGGTCGTGGCGGTCCTAGATGTATGTCGTGTCCGTTGGTTCGTGAAGATTTATAAGAGGCAAAAAATGAAATATTTACAAAATGTTTTTCAAGGTAGAAGTTTTCTCGATTGTAAAGACTATACTCCAGCTGAAATTTCATATTTAATTGATTTTGCATTACATTTAAAAGAACTTAAAAAAGAGCATATCCCGCATGAATATCTGAAAGGTAAAAATATTGCACTACTTTTTGAAAAAGCCTCAACTAGAACGCAATCTGCTTTTGTAGTAGCTTGTAATGATTTAGGCGCTCATCCAGAATATCTAGGCGCAAGCGAGATCCACTTAGGTAAAAAAGAAAGCGTCAAGGATACGGCTAAAGTCCTAGGCTCAATGTATGATGGAATTGAATATCGCGGTTTTGCTCAAGAAGATGTAGAATAGCTGGCTAAATATTCTGGCGTTCCTGTTTGGAAATGGGTGATGGCCGCGATAATGTTGCCGACAGTCTTTTAGTTTGTGGCTCAATGTTAGGTGTTAATGTACATATTGTTACACCCAAGCCTTTGTTTACACATCCTGATGTACAAAAAATTGCTCAAAATTTTGCCCAAGATTCAGGTTCAAAAAATTTGATCACAGATGATATTGCTTAGGGCGTTAAATGACTGGTACACCAGATGACCAATTGATCTTTATGCATTGTTTGCCAGCTTTTTATGATCGAACAACTCAGGTGGGAGAAGAAATCTATGAAAAATATGGCTTAAATGAGATGGAAGTAACTGATGAGGTCTTTAATTCAAAGTATGCTTGGCAATTTACAGAAGCTGAAAATCGATTGCATTCAATTAAAGCAGTGATGGCGGCTACTTTAGGAAATTTATTTATTCCGATTGCCTGTGGCGGTGGTGGCATCCCTGTTATTGTGAAAGATGGGCATCTCAGAGGTGTTGCCGGCGTAATTGATAAAGATTTTTCCGCTGCTAAAATGGCAGAAGATATCAACGCTGATGAATTAGTAATTCTAACAACGGTGGATCATGCATTTTTGAATTATGGCAAAGAAAATCAACAAGCAATTGGTAAAATAAGAGTTGAACAGCTCAAACAATACCTAGCAGAAGGTTATTTCGCAGCTGGGAGTATGAAGCCTAAGATAGAAGCTGCAATTGAATTTGTAGAAAAAACAGGTAATTTAGCAATTATCACCTCTTTGAGCAATGCCAACAAACTAGCAGACGGAGTCGGCACAATCGTTTATAATTAACTGGGTGATAAAAATGAATATTTTTAATGAAGGAAAAAAGCAGGATATTGCCCAAGTTTTAGCAGCTAAAGATAGGCGAGTAGCTGTACAACATAAGATTTTTAATAAGTATCCTAATCAAACTCTAGTCGACATTAAGATGAATATCCCAGGACCAATCAAGAATAATCGCTATTTAACTAAAATGTTTATGTTTGGTATCAATGAGCTGGAAAATGCTTGGACTAACCTAGGTTATCATTTTAAATTGGTGACACAGCTTAATGATGATAGTGGCTGTGAAAACTTCTATGTATTATCTTTGTCAATTGAAAAAGTAAAGCGCTCAACAATTGATTTTGAAGATCAGACATCATTGGGACGTCTCTTTGATGCAGACGTGTTGGTAAAAAATAAACAAGCTGCAATTTCACGCAGAGATTTGGGCAGGCAGCCACGTAAGTGCTTTTTATGTGATTGCCCTGCTAAAGAATGTGCTCGCAGCCGGAGACATTCAGTGGAACAGATGCAGGCATTTATCTCTCAGCTTTATCAAGAATACGTTGCGTAAAATAAACCGGGATTTTATGATTCCGGTTTATTTTTATGAAAAATCTAGTTAAAAATTAAAAAAATGAACTAAAATAGTAATGAATAAATTTATAGATGTACGTATAGGAATAAGCATGAAATTAAAGAAAAATAAGAATAATTTAAAGCAAATTACGGCATTAATTCAATATGCATTTTTGAAAAATAATGATTTGACTAAAGATGAAAATTTTATGAGTCGTTATGATCATAGTACAGGTTATGGCTATTTTGATAAGGAAAAATTAGCTAGCTATATTATGGTTAATCGATTTAAAAGTGATGTTTTTGGGCATCATTTACCGATGGCTGGAATAGGTTATGTAGCTTCATATCCTGAGTATCGTGGCCAAGGTCATATTTCCCAATTAATGAAAGAAATTTTGCATGACTTACATAGGCAAGATATTCCGTTTGCTAACCTGGCACCATTTTCGGAGAGCTTTTATCGCCAGTACGGGTTTAGCAATAGTATTTATCAAAAAGAATATCGCTTTGATGGAAGCGCATTGTGTAGTTTTAAATTACCACGTTCTGGTCATATAGTGCGTGGCAAGTGGGACAATTTAGCTGTTCAAAATGGTGTGATTCAACTTTATGAACGTCAACTGCATACTGATGATGAACGTAACACGGTTATACGTGAGGCATGGTGGTGGAATAGACTTGATTCTTATTATCATCACCGCAATGTAGCCGTTTATTTTGACGCGGATGAGCGGCCAATTAGTTACTTGATTTATCGCATTAGAGACAATACTTTTTTAGCTGATGAAATGTACGCAATTACGCCGCAGGGATTACTGAGTATGTTTGGTTTTATGGGTTCGCACGCGGGCAGTGTTAAGCAATTTAAAATGAGCGTACCAGAGAAATCGTTACGAGCTGAACTTTTTCCTGAACAAAACGAACTCCAAGTTGATTTGCGTCCTTATATGATGAGTCGAATTATTGATTTTGAAAAAGTTTTGGCTTGTATGCGGCCAATGCAAGAAGGTGATTTTAATCTGGAAGTCAATAGCGATGAACAGTGTCCTTGGAATATTGGAGTTTGGCAATTAAGTAATCATGGACGTAAGGTAGCGGTAGAACGTAAGGAAGATGCATTGGTTGATTTTTCGGGATCAATTACCGCGTGGACCCAGGTGCTATTAGGTAGACTAACCATGAATGCTGCTGTTAAACTAGGATTAATTACAGATTACCGCATCAAAAAATTAGATTTCGTTAAAGGCGATGTATCATTTTATGATTATTTTTAGTTGTGAGGTTAAAAAATGAGTAAAGAAAAGAAACTCAATTTAATAAAATTATTTGGCATTGTAGTTAGTGGTTTGAATTTGATCTTTTTTGCCTTGATGGCACTTAATAAGCATGAAGATACTAAGGATAAAAGAAGAGTAGCAGAAGAAGGACACGCACCGCTGGATGAAAAATAAAATGACGGAATTAAAGATTGCATATTTTGACCAATTAGGTCGTAAGGAATTAGATCAGGCAGTGCAGCATTTTGTGTTAAAACATCCTAATGTAGATGTAAAACTACTTGCGACTAGTCATGATGGTGCTTTTGCAAAACTGAATGAAGATGAAGCAGACATAGCAATCAATGATTTGCGTGACGAGAATCTTAACTTTGATGAAACAGAATTGACTCAAGCTGGTGTAATGGCAATTTTGCCCAAGGGAATGTATCCTAATGGCATTCAAATGATTGAAAAAGACGAGCTCAATGATATGACTTGTTTTATTGTGGCTAAACCTGAAGAAGAGGTTAGTGAGCTACATTTATTTAAAGATTTGTATCAAATTGGCAGTCAATTCATCGCTTCTAACTCGGTTGAAGAAGCAGCACTGTTGGTCGCCTCTGGGTCTGGCTATTTTATTTTAAGTGAGAATACGGCTAGGTTAATTAATACTGCAGATTTGCAGCCACTTTTCTTGCTTGATCATGGTCAGTTAATAAAGCAAAAGATAATGGCTTTTTATAAGTCAAATTCAGCGTTAAGTAGTGAGTTTATAACGCTATTGCAGCAAGAATATTAATCTGTAAAGTTAAAAATATCTTGTCTAAGTACTATAAGATACTGTAAAATATATTATGAAAGCGGATTCATATATTTTATATTCTGGAGATGATTTTTATGCTAAAAAGAACTTTGTTATCTTTAACATCAATGGTACTTGTTTTAGGATTAACTGGTTTGGCTAGTCAAGTTGAGACTGTTGATGCTTCAACTTATGGTAATGGTGTACAGGTTACTATTCCAAAAAAGATGCAGGGTACTTGGTACTCTTATGATCGTAATGCACATAATGGCACAAAGATCACCTTTACTGAACATACTGTTAATGGCAAACCAATATTTACCCAGGAGGCTTCGACAATTAGTGATTACTTCAATGGTAGAATTGCTAACCAGAAGAACTTTGATAAGGTAACGCAAAACTGGATGTCTGGTAAAACTACCAAAATGAAGAATGATACATTCTATGAGATTGATCCGTGGATTACTTTTGAAAATTGGAGTCTTTATCGAGTGGTACCACAAACCATTAATGGTAAAAAGCATAACGTGCTGGTTTATTCTAGTAGATATGATGGTGGTAACTACTTCAGAAGCAAGAAATTAGCTAAAAAAATGAAGGACTACAAGTTTAAGAAAGTTAATTACACGTTATAGTTTTGTGACATCCCTTAACTAAGGGATGTTTTTTACTAATAGACGCGGTAAAATTTAGTATAATAGTGACAAAATTAATTCTTGGAGGAGAAGTTATGAAATTAAAACAAACACCAATTTTGCGTTTATATAAACTAGAAACTAATAAAGAGGATCATGCAAAGTTCGTTAAGGCAGGGCAACATAATATGCTTACTTCTCAAGAAAACGAACCAGGCACATTGTTTATGCAGACAAGTCATGACGAAGAAACTACTAATTTTGTAGTAGAATGCTATCAAGACGAAGCAAGTTATGATACTCATGCTAATTCAAAGCAATTTAAGGATTTTACTGACGTTGCTAAAGATATTTTAACTAGTCGAGTAAAGGTAGAATTGTTTCCGGAATTTATTTCTACAAAGGCAGAAAAACTAGCAGTTACCGGATCAAATGATTATGTTATTTATCTGACTGAAATTGGTGTTTCTTTAGGTAAGGGCGATGAGTTTGCTCATGCTGTAATGAAAGAAATGAAAACGGCAGTCGAAGAAGAAAAAGATATTTTGGCAATGATTGCAGGAACTGTTGCCGATCAACCAAATGAATGGTTAGCTATTGAAGTTTATCGTAATAATGAAGCTTACAAGCAGCACTTGGAAACTAAGAACTTCAAAGAGTATTTGAAAAATACAAAATATTGTGTTGAAAGTAAGAGTTTACGTAAGTTGCAACCAGATGTAATTGTTGACCAAGGTGCAATTTTCTACCAACCATAAAGAATAAGACGAAAAGAAGACCAGGCTATGTGGAGTACATAACCTGGTCTTTCTAGTTAGAGGGGAAAAAGATTTATTAACATATATTATTCTGGTTTTTAGTGGCGATGTTTTACCTTTGCTACTGCTGGTTTATTAATTAATACTGAGCTGATGGCCATTAAACCAAGCGTTAAAAATGATCCACCAATTAAGAGTAGTTTAATCAAGGTTCTCATTCCTTTCATCTTAATTGATCTTATAATAGCGAAATAATATTAAGAATTTATATGTAAAACCTAATGGATTAGTTAAGAAAATAAAACTAGAAAAAAGGCTGGTTAGCACGTAAAATAGAAATAGAGTCAAAGTCTAGTGCAACTGCGCATAAAATAAAGCAGTATCGATGGGATGTTGCTTGTTTTGGTTAAAAAATAGAGAATATGCTTGTAGCCCTTTTCGTAAATAGCGTTAATGTTGTAAAATGGAAAGTGCATTAAGTTTATTAATGAGAAAATTGATGTATTATTGCAAAAAAGGCCGTAATGGCCCTTTTTGTTGTGAAAAAACTAAAAGAATATAGGATTGGAAATGCCAGGAATAGTAGAGCAAACATTATTAGAACAACAAAATATTGATTTAAATGAAATGGTAACAATGAATCAAATGATTGATCAATTGTTGCCTAATGCAAGTAAAGAATTACAACAAAAACTAAAGATTAAAATTTATAACTTTGTGCGTACACGTAAACAACCAAGTATTACTGTGCGAAGAAGAAAATATTTTAAGCCGGCTGTTGCTAAATTAATTATTGGTAATGTACAAGATTACGCAGATGCAATTGAACGTCGTGCTAAGGAAGCCCCAGCTAAAGAGGATGCTACTGATAAGAAGCCAGCTTCTAAATCTAAGCGGGTTAGGACAATTACTAAGCGTAAGATTTTAGCTAAAGTTATAAAGAATGATAAGATTGATAAATCTATTCAAAAGAAATTAGAAGATAAGATTGCTTCAATTGTGAAGACCAACTTTATTAAGCCAGTTAACAAGCGGGGAAGTTTTTCGGTTGAAGATGGTGAAAAAGTTATAGCTGAACTTAGTCCTTTTTATCAAAATATCAAGATTGATCAAAAGTATCGCAAGAATGCTGAAAAAGCGGCTGAAAATAAGGAAACAGAAACTAAAGAAAAGCCTGAGCAACATTCTAAGGATCAGAATGAAAGTCGTGAAGGTCAATCTAAGGACTTTGAGCGTAAGAATAATCAGAAGAATAGCAATAATCGAAATAATAATCAAACGCAAAATCAACGTAAGCGACAAAATAAGCATCCTTTTGAGATCAGAAGAGAAAATAATAACCGCTCACGTAATAATCAGTCTAACCGCCGCTATAATAATCGAAATAATTATGAATTTGATGAAGCTAGCGGTTTGCGTGAACGCTACAATACAGTAATCAGAAATTACAATCAACTGGAGCAAAGATATAATGCTTTGCAAGATAAATATAATCAGGCTTTAGATGATAAAGCTAGATTGATCGAAGAAATGGGTAAGAAGAACGAAGACTTACGTCGTGTATTGATCGACGTTTTGCGAAAAATATAGTTTTTGGTAAAGAAAGAGACTAGTAGTCAATTTGAATTGATTACTAGTCTTATTTTATGTTTATGAAATATGATTTAGCTTAAAAATTAAAAAAATATGTGTAAAAAATTATTTTTGTGTGGTAATATTAAAGGACGATAAATATTTTTATTAATGATTAATGGAGGAGAAGTATGAGTTTAAAAGAGCTATTTAAAAGCAATGTGTTTCGAGCCTGCATTATTATCTTATTGTATGTTTTATACGCATTATTTGGGAGTTTTAGTGAATATTTATTTAAATATGCTCTGAATTCAATTACTGCTGGTAATTTTAATACATATGTTTATTGGCAAATAATGCAGTTTGTTTTAGCATTATTCACTTCGTTGCTTTTACCAATTACTACCGTTGTTTTCACTAGGCAGACGCAAAACTATCTGCATAAAATTCGGCAAGAAATCATGCATCATTACTATGATGAAAAAAGTGATGAAAAAGTCTCTAGTATGCAGAACCGATTAACAGCCAATTTAAAAATCTTATCAGATGATTATGCTACACCTTGGATTACTATTTTAAGTGGGATTTTAGAGATTGTGATTGCTATTGTTTTACTAGCAAGCATGAACTGGATTCTAATTTTGGTTACTGCCATTTTAGCTGTGATTACACTTTTTGCTCCTAAAATTATGGAGAAGAAAACATCAGCTGCCACAGATAAAGTAAATAAAAAGAATGAAAAGCTGTTAAATACAATTGCTCATTGGCTTGGTGGATTGCAGGAACTACGTCGTTATAGTGCATACAGTCGTTTGGTTAAGCAAATTCATCGATCAAGTAGTGATTATGTGGACGCAAGTAAGGGTAGTGCAAAATTAAGAAGTGTAAGTTATTTGATTAATGCTTTTAGCACTTCAATTGCACAAATTGGTATGAGCTTTATTGCTGGAATCATGTTTTTGCTTAATATGATTTCATTCGGTGATTTTGCAGTTGCTAGTGGTTTTGCATTTACGATTTTTTCAGCAATTTGGAATATTACTCAGTCGTTAACGCAAGTTAAGTCAACTAAGGCTTTACGCGAACAGATTACCGATTTAAGAAAGCAAGTTCCTGATGAAAATAAAGATAAAGTATCAGCCTACGGTCTTAAAGTTTCAGGATTGTCTGTAAAATACGATCAGGGGGAAACAATTTTTTATCCTGATTTTACAATAAAAAAAGGGCAGAAAGTTTTGCTTACTGGCGATTCAGGAACAGGAAAATCAACCTTGTTTAATGTTTTGTTAGGTAAGCTAAAACCTGAATCTGGTACGGTGACCTATCTAGATGAAAATGAAACTATCATTCCTGAAGGAAAAGCTAGAATTGGCAATATGCCGCAAAATCCAGTAGTTTTTCCCGCAACGATCAAAGAGAACATTACAATGTTTAACGAAAATTTGCAGGATAAGCTTCAAGATGTTGTTCAAGCAGTTCAACTCCAATCCGACTTAGCCAAAATGCCAGATGGTGTTAATACAACAATTGATCTAAAAAGTGAAAATTTGTCTGGTGGACAACGGCAAAAAGTTGTTTTAGCGCGAACGGAAATACACGAGCAATCGTTTGTTTTAATGGATGAAGTAACTAGTGCGATCGATCAAAAAGCTACCGAAAAAATCATTGATGAATTGCTCAAAACAGATCAAACTATTTTGATGATTGCTCACAACTTTACGCCAGAATTAAAAGCAAAATTTGATCAAGAAATTAAATTAAAAAGTAAGAAAGGGGATAAAGTAAGATGAATTTAAAAGCTTTTATTAAAACCAATCCAATTCGTTTCTGGTTAACTGCAATTGGTTGGATTATTATTCCTGCTTTATCAATTACCAATACTTACGTTGTACAAGAAGAGACGAATATCCTTTTAAGTCGTAATTGGACTAAGTTTATTTTAATCGATGTTCTTGCTTTTCTGATTATGTTAGTTGACTATGGTGTGAGTGCTTTAGTTGATTATCAGCAGCAGGCTCAGGTACAAGACTTAAATGATCAAGTTAGAGATAAAATTGTTAAGCGATATTATTATGACGGGAAAAAGCATACTGTTGCACAGATGCAAAATCGTTTGACTAATGATTTACAAATGCTTAACAATAACTACTTTATTAATGTCTTCTTATTGATTTATGGTGTGTCAACGATCGTTTTTGTTTTAATTTATCTTATTTTATTGAGTTGGCAATTATTGCTGGCTATTTGTTTGATGGTAGCTATTTCTCTTTTGCTGCCAAAGTTAACAGAAAAGCCGTTACAAAAAGCAACAGAATTAATTTCTGACAGCAATCAAAAATATTTAGATACATTAAATGATTGGTTATCTGGTCTGGATCAACTTCAACAATTTTTAGCTGGAGCTAAACTATTTTCCGTAATAGAAAAAACATCAAAAAAATTAGAAGATGCTAATGTTAAGCAAACGGCTTATATTAAACTGCTTAATGCTGTAAATGGAATTGTTTCCGCGGCTTTTGGTTTAGCATTGTTTGTGCTTGCTGGTTGGTTGGTTAAAAATCATCAAATTCCAATTGGTGCCTTATTGGTAGTCGGTAATTTTCGGTATTACTTAAATGGAGGAATTGATACACTTACTAACGGGTTAGGAGCAATGAAAGGTAGTAAAAAATTACTTGCCGAAGTTGATAAATCTGCTAGTGATATTCCGATGCAAGCTGAAAAAGATGTAGTTATGCCTAATGTAATTAAAACAAAAGATCTAGTTTTAAAGTTCCCTAATGGAGAAAAATTGACTTATCCTGATCTGGAGATTAAGCAAGGCGAAAAGATTTTATTAACTGGCGATTCTGGTACAGGTAAGTCTACTTTGTTTAAACTAATTTTAGGTGAACTTAAGCCTAGTGCAGGTAAAGTTGTTTATGAGGATAAGGCTGGTAAGAAAATTAATCCTGATTTGAGTAAGATAGGTTATTTACCGCAAGATCCAGTAGTTTTTCCAGCATCGATTGAAGAAAATATTACGATGTTTAATGAAAAACTGAATGGAAAAGTTAAACAAGTAATAAATGAAGTGAACTTTACTGATGATATCGCTAAGTTTACTGAAGGACTAGATGAAAAGATTAATCTTGATAAGCTGAATATTTCCGGAGGTCAAAGACAAAAAATTGTATTGGCTAGAGCAAAAGTTCACAATAGTGATATTATCTTGATTGATGAGGGAACTAGTGCAATTGATCAGAAAGCTACAATGTCGATTTTGAAGAATTTATTGAAAAGCAAAACGACGATTGTTTTTATTGCCCATAACTTTAATGAAGGAATGCATCAGTTGTTTGATCGAGAGATTCATTTGGTAAAAGAATAGTTGAAGAAAGACACCGCATTTTTAGGGATGCAGTGTCTTTACTTTAGTTTGGAAAGATGGCTTTAAACCTTTTATAGTTATTTCTAGGTAACTTCAAGGCACTTGAAAACGCTTTATAATATTATGTAGAAAGACAATAAGAAGGTGAGCACAATGAAAGACAGAATTATTGGTGGAACTCCTATTAAATTAAGTCACGTCTTAATTGGCATGATTGTAGTGATTTTTCTTTCACTGTTTTTAGCAGAATTTGGTTATCAACCTTGGTGGCTATTTCTTATTGTACTAATTTTAGGCGTATTTTTAACTTTACCTACCTGTTTTAGTTCATATTGGCAAATTGATAGTAAGAATATCACATCTATCACTTATGATAGCAACGATGCACTAAAATTGCTCCAGTTACTTGGTTTGCGTAAAAAAGATAAGCAAATCATTAATTTGTCAGAGATAAAGAATGCTTCTGTTGTTTATCTTAAAAATTTGCGTCTCAGTCCTATTGATTTTGATCTCGATTATCTAGATTTAATCTTAGATCTAAATAAAGGAACGAAGGTTACCTTATCACTTGGAAGTATTGAATATCACAAACTAGATTCTATTCTAACTTTGACGAAATAATTTCAGTAAAAGAATATCAATCTAAATCTCAACATTATTATCCATATAGCAAATAAGACTTCAAGTCATGATAGGTTAGAAGCCTTATTTTGAATGATACAATCTAATTTCTATGGAAGAGATTACCAAACCAACTATGGTTCTTTTTAGCCTCTTCTTTTCGTCGTTGTTCACGATCTTCTAACATTGCCTTAGCCAGCATATCAACTGTTTGAGTTAATTGTGCTTGATTGTCTCGTTGTTGCTTATCTCTAAATGAACTACTATTTTGATACTTATTCATTAACGTATCATCATCAAGCCATTTATCAAAGTTTTCCACGTCAAGGATAAAGCCAGTACTAGTTTGTTGTGATGCAATGTGATATTTTCTAGGCAAATATTTAAAGTAGCGATCAAGCATAGTAGAGCCACTGTTTTTCGCCGTTTGATCGGAGATTTTATTGAAAAGCTCTTTATTGATTTGAGCTTTTAGCCGGTCATCTTGTTTAATAAATAAGATATCGCTACCAATTTTTGCTTGATTGATTAACATTCCCCAGTCATTTCGACCAACGAATAGGGAATAATCGTAATTTTCTTCAAAATACTTGCTGACTTGGTTATACATATCAAATTTATCAAGTGCAGTTTTTAAAACATGCTTGATTGGATATAAGAAGTCTCTTTCAATCTTCTGCGCGTCTTCAACACTAACGTTAGTAAAGAATTTTGCTAATTCAACTTGACAATATTTAAAAAGATCATCATTTGCACGACTAAATAAGCTAGTTAATGCTGCATTACGTTGATCACTTTCACCTGAAAAAGTAGATTCAAAGCTTAAGTACCATAAACGACGCATAATTTCAGGCTTTAGAGAAAATTGTGATTTAATAGAGCTTTCTTGTCTATTCATCGTGAAAATGAATGCTGGTGAGGGATGAGTTAAATTACGATTGTTAGTAACTTCCTTGATGAATCTTTCAAAGTAAGTACGGGTTGTAAGCTCGGGACTGACATCATCAATCATTAATGGACTTACAGGACCATTTGTATATACATAGTCACTTAGCGTGTTGGTAATTGTCATATTGATATTACTCTTGCCAAAGGCATAATTCTTTGGATCCATCATTCCACTATCTAAGAAATTATGAGCACCAATTAATTTAGCGGCTAGTCTTTTCCCTAGGGTGGACTTACCAGTTCGACCTTGTCCGATTAGTGCTGTAGCAATAGGCACGTCCTCTCTAGATACGTTGCTTCCAGATAATTCATATAAATTGCGGATTTTCCAAAGCCATGGTGATTCATACAGAAACAACATAAAGTCACAAGCTTGCCAGCCTTCACCAACTTCTTTGTAAGTATTATATTCATGAGTGATATCACAGAAAAGCTGAAGTGCATTTTTTAATTGCTCTTCAGTTAAATCAGAAGTAATAACTTCAGAAGGGATGTTATCACCAATTTTAGAGGCTTGGAATAATTGACCATTATTGTAAAACTGAACAGGAACAGGGAAAAGATCTTCTTCTTTTTCAATTTGTGTTGTATCTGCTTTTGCCTTTTTGTCTTGACGAATAATGTGCTGAGTTAAGCTATATAAATCTTGCCCGATTGTATCTAGCTTACGTCTTTTATTGCCACCTTCACCAAATAAAGTAACTGTTTGTGAAGCAACAAGCTTTTCATTTTCAGATAATTTCTTTAATTCATCATCTTTGCTGTAATGGTCACGATACTTTTTGATCTCTTCAGCTGGAAGAATGATGATGTCTTTACCAGTTGAATTAGGACTATTTTTAATTTCTAGAGAAGAATCCTGCATCACATGAATGCGTAGCTCTTCTTTATCTTTGTCTTTTAAATAACCAGATAATTTTTTAGCATCAATGTATGTTGCAGCTTGATCAAGGTTATCCTGAAACATTTGTTGGTAGCAATTGAACAATGGATCAGAAGTATTGCCGTAGTCCCAAACTAATTGCTCCATATTTTTATTAACAGCCGCATCGGTAAGATTCATTGAACCCGAAAAGACGGAGTACTTGCTTTGATTTCTCATTAAATAAAGCTTAGTGTGAATCAAATTCTGTTTGGTGAAGAAAAGTTGTAAACTACCATCTAAAATGCGTTTAGTGAAGGTACTATCTTGGTGCTCGTAACTATATTCAATCAAATCACGACGCTTATTTAAAATTTGGTCAATTCTTTTGCCAATTGAATTTGATCCATTATCAGTTAGTCCAAGAATTAGTGTGATCTGGTCAAAACGTGGTAGAAGATTTTTCTCAATAAATTTAATGTTGGAAACAAAGGAAATACCTTTAAACTCAGAGAATTTATTTGATTCTCTTTGAAAATCAACTAATTGCCAAAAATCGGCATTGGAAATTAATTTTTGATCAGTATGATTGAGTATTTCTAATCCCATATGAAATCCTTTCGTGAGTATACAAATATTTGCTTTTAGTGTATCGTGAAAAATTGAATTAGAGCAAGGAAAAATTAATTTATCATTGAATTTATAAATTGGATTAAGTAAAATTTGATTCAAATAACGGTAGTAAAAAAATATATAATATGTTATTGCTTGGGAGACAATTATGACAACAGTATATTTTGTAAGACATGCTCAACCTGATTTATCAGTTCATGATGATTTAACACGTCCTTTGACAGAAAAGGGGTTGCAAGATAGAAAAAAAGTAACTGATTACTTTAGAGATAAACACATCGACCAAGCTTTTTCTAGTCCATTCAAGCGTGCAATTGATACAATTCAACCAGTTATAGACGAGAAGAAACTAACATTATCATCTATTTCTGACTTTAGAGAAAGAAAAATTGGTGATGAGTGGATTTCTAATTTTCATGAATATTGTGAAAGACAATGGGAAGATTTTGATTATAAGCTAAGAAATGGCGAATCTTTAAAAGAGACGCAGGAGAGAAATGTTGCAGCTTTGAAGCTAGTTTTGTCCAAATATCAAGATCAAACTATGATTATTGGTGGACATGGTACAGCAATTGGATCAGTAATTAATTACTATGATCCAAACTTTAAATATCAAGCCTTTGCTATGATCCAGCCAAAGAATCCATTTATTGTGAAAATGAGCTTTGATGGAGAAAAATATTTGGAGTATAAAGTAGTTACTTTTTAGTAAAAAGATAATCTCATAAAGTAAAAATGGTAAATCAAGGTACTAATAACCAGATTTACCATTTTTTTATTTGTTATATTATAGCTTATGTTAAATTTTATCCTGAGCAATGAAATTATCATAAATGGTTTTGATAACTACTTCTTCATCTTGCCGTCTGGTACCAATCATAATTGAGATTTGGGATGCACCCTGGTTAATCATTTGAATGGAGATGTTCTTTTTACCAAGAGGGTAAAGCAGGCTAGCACATAAAGTCAGCTTGTCCTTCATCCCTTCACCTACCACCATTGTGATCGCATAATCATCAATCCACTGCATTTGATCAGGATTTAGACTAGTTTGAATTTCATTACAGATAACATCAATTAACTGATCAGTTAGGACATCTTTTTTGAAAATAATGGTAATATCATCAATTCCTGATGGCATATGTTCATATGAAACGTGATGTTTTTGCAAAATTTCCATTAACTTCAAGGTGAAACCAGCACCTTTATTTAACATATATTTTCTTAAATAAAGGGCCGCGAAGTTTTTGCCTCCGGCAATACCTGTGATTGTGTGTTTAGGTATAAAGCCGTCCTCTGGTACGATCATTGTCCCAGGTTTTTCTGGAGCATTAGTATTTTTAACATTGACAGGAATTTCGCCTTGAATAGCAGGAATTAAGGCTTCATCATGAAAGACGGAAAATCCCGCATAAGATAGTTCCCGCATTTCTTGATAAGTCATTCTTTTAATTGGCTTGGGCTGATCAACGATATGGGGATTGGCTGAAAAAATAGCATCGACATCGGTGAAGTTTTCATAAAGATCAGCGTTTAACCCCCTAGCTAGAATAGCACCGGTAATGTCAGAACCACCGCGAGAGAAAGTAGCAATATGTCCTGATGGTGTAATGCCATAGAAGCCAGGAAAAATGATCTTTTCATCTTTTGCAGCCTTAATTCTTTTTAAGTTCACATAAGTTTCAGGATTGACTTCAGCATTATTAGAAGTGCCAGTGACAATTAAACCTACATCTTTTGGCTCTAAAAATCGTGCTTTAATTCCTTGATGATTTAAAATTTTAGCAATCAAAATTGCATTAAGACGTTCTCCGTGTGCTTTAAAGGTTGCCATGCGGTAGTCATTATTAGGGTAACTTAGCTTCGGCAATGTAAGTAGAAGCTGCTTAATATCCTCTAATTCTGCTTCAGGCAGCTCAAAATATTGGGCAATTAATTCATAACGCTTAAAAATACGGGTAGCGATGTCTTGATAATTATTACTCCTCAAGCTCATATATGCGTAAGTGATCATTAGATCGGTTACTTTAATATCATCCTCAGTTCTTTTGCCCGGTGCTGAGACTACAACGACTTGTCTTTCGGGATCGGCATTAATAATACTTAGGGCCTTATCTACGCTATTACCTGAGGCTAGGGAAGAACCTCCAAATTTAACAACTTTCATATCTATTTTTCCTTAACTATTATTTCAAATCTAAAATTGAACTGATTTCTTTTTCCATATCATTTGGTTCAATAATTTTTTCGGTCTTGGGTTCACGATCAAAAAGGGCACGCACACCGATTGATAATTGACCGCCTAATTCATCATGCAATTCTTTAATTGCACCGACGCCAGTTTGCATACTAGGACCACCAGTGATGGCTTCATACACCGTTTCTGGGAACTTATATGGACTGGCTGTTGAAACAATGACCATTGGGGTTTGATCGCCGGTCTTCTTTTGATATTGATTTGCTACAAAAGAGCCAACAGCAGTATGTGGATCAATTACATAGCGGTCATAATTGTAGACCCGTTTGATTTCTGATTTAACCTCTTCTTCTGTTGCAAAACCAGCTGCAAAATTTTTTTGTAATTTAGTGAAAACTTCACCGCTAACTTGATAATGACCGCGTTGAGTCAATTGATTCATTAAACTAGCGACTTCATAGTTATTTTCGTCATAAAGGTCAAATAAAAGTCGTTCCAAATTGCTGGAAACTAGGATATCCATTGCTGGTGCATTGGTTAAATGGAACTTACGTCGCTTATCGTAGACACCATTATTAAAGAAATCAGTCAATACATTGTTTTCATTAGATGCACAAATCAACTCTTTAATAGGCAAACCTAATTTCTTAGCATAATATCCAGCTAGGATGTCACCAAAGTTACCTGTTGGCACAGCAAAGTTAACTTCGTCTCCTAGTTTAATTTCTTGTCTGCGTACTAATTGTCCATAGGTGTAGAGGTAGTAAGAAATTTGCGGAACCAGACGACCAATATTCATCGAATTAGCTGAAGAAAATTGATAGCCATTAGCATTAAGTCGGTTTTTGAAAGAATCATCGTTGAAGATTTTTTTAACTTCAGTTTGAGCATCGTCAAAGTTACCTTTGATTGCAATTGCACGCAAATTGTTGCCGCGTTGGCTGAGCATTTGCTTAAGTTGAACAGGACTAACGCCACCTTCAGGATAAAAGACTATGACATCGGTACCCTTTTGATTAGCAAAGCCACGCATTGATGCCGTACCAGTATCGCCAGAAGTAGCGGTTAAAATAATAATATCTTTAGCAATCTTTTCAATTTGAACAGCTCTGGTCATTAATTGTGGCAACATTTGCAAAGCTATATCTTTGAAGGCAAGGGTAGGACCGTGAAAAAGCTCCATGTAAAAACGGTTATCGTGCTTTTCGATTGGAACAATGCTGCGATCATCCCATTGTTCACTATAAGCGCTTTGAACTGCAGTGGTGATTTGCTCCTTAGTAAAGTCATCAAAGAATAAGCTAATAACCATGGCAGCGATTTGCTTGTAGGAAAGTTTGGATAAATCTTCTAACTTAAAATTAGCTTGAGGAAAGGCAACAGGCACGTAAAGCCCACCGTCTTGAGCTAAGCCTTGAATAATTGCTTGAGGTGCAGTTAAAGTGTTTTCTTTTGAACCTCTAGTACTACGATATTGCATAAACAATCTTCCTATCTTGTGAAATATTAATATTATAACTATTGTACCTTGATTAGCACCTATGATACAATCGTAAAAATAAGAAAATCATTAAAAAGAGGATAAGATCAAATGGCCATCAAAATTGCATTGCTTGGATTAGGAACAGTTGGTTCAGGTGTTTTAAAAATAATTAAAAATAATAAAAAGAAGATTAGACAAACAAGTGGTGAAGAAATCATCATTGAAAAAGCTCTAGTACGTAATCCAGAAAAACATCGTAATTTAGCTAACGAAGTGATGCTAACTACAAATTTCGATTCGATTTTGCAAGATCCCGAAATTAAAATTGTAGTTGAATTAATAGGTGGGCTTCATCCTGCTAAGGAATATATTACTGCAGCAATCAATGCTGGAAAAAATGTAGTTACGGCCAATAAAGACTTAATGGCAACTTTTGGTTCAGAATTGATTAATTTAGCTGCAAGTAAAAAGTGTGATTTAATGTATGATGCTAGCGTTGCAGGCGGGATCCCTATTTTGCGGACCTTGGCTACCTCTTATTCCAGTGACATTATTTCCGAAATTCAAGGAATTATTAATGGTACGACGAATTATATTTTGTCACAAATGGGGGAAAAGGGACTAAGCTATGAGGAAGCGCTGAAAAATGCTCAAGAGCTGGGCTTTGCGGAGGCTGATCCCACTAACGATGTTACAGGTAAGGATGCAGCATACAAGATTGTAATATTAAGCAAGTTTGCTTTTGGTACTAAGATTAGTATTGATGATTTTACTATTCAAGGGATTAATAATCTAAAGGATTTTGACATTAAACAGGCTCAGAAGTTAGGCTATGTCATTAAGCTGATTGGGATTGCCAAAAATATTAATGGTAAATTATTTGTAGAAGTTGCTCCATGTTTGTTGCCAGAAAATGCGATTATGGCGCATATTAAAAATGAACTAAATGCTTTACAAATTAAGAGCCAAAGCCTAGGAACAGCAGTATTCACAGGCCCTGGTGCGGGTAGCTCTGCAACGGCTAATTCAGTCATGAGTGATGTGATTACTGAAATAAAAAACGTAGTGAAAAAGACCACCGGTCAGCCATTTAGTAATTTCTCCCATGTTATGCAATTAACAAGTTCGGAGGATGTGAAGTATTCCTATTATTTATCTTTCGAAGCAGAAGAGACCTTGTTTGATTTGAGTAAATTACTCTCTGATTTGGAAATTCCGGTTCGTGAGATTAAACAAGTACAATCAAGAATTGTAGTTGTAACCGAAAATATTAGTCGACAACAGCTCCAAGATTTAGCAATTCAAGATCAATATTTAAAAGCTAGCTATAAGATTTTACAGTAAAGGAAGGGAGAAAAAAATGATTATTAAAGCACCAGCTTCAACGGCAAATTTGGGCCCTGGCTTTGATTCACTTGGCATGGCTGTTTCACTTTATTTGGAAGTAGAAGTTTTAAGCTTAGCCGATCGCTTTCAGGTGGATCATGTGATGAAAGGAATTCCACATGATGAAAAAAACTTAATTGTTAAGACTGCACTAACAGTTTATCCAGGTTTACAACCGCTTCATTTACGCGTCAAAAGCAATATTCCGTTGGCTCATGGTTTAGGCAGCAGTTCAAGTGCTATTGCTGCCGGAATTGAATTGGCTAATCAAATTGGTAAGCTGGGACTATCAGATGAAGAAAAGGTTCAATTAGGAGCTAAAATCGAGGGACATCCTGATAATATTGCACCGACTATTTTGGGCGGCTTGGTTGTTGGGGCTGAAGTTAACCATCATTTTGATGCAGTTGAAGCACCACTTCCTCCATATGCGTTGGTGGCTTATGTACCCGATTATAATTTGGAAACTAAGACAGCTAGAGCAGTTTTGCCTAAAGAATTGGCTTTTGGCGTAGCTACGCATGGCTCAGCAGTTGCTAATACTTTAATTGCTAGTTTGTTTGCTCAAGACTACCCTAAAGCAGGAGAATTAATGGAACAAGATGTATTCCATGAAGTTTACCGAGAAAAACTAGTGCCAGAACTTGTAAAAGTGCGGGAGGTAGCTCATTCAAAACATGCCTTGGCAACTTATTTGAGCGGCGCAGGTTCAACGATTATGACGTGGATTGAAGATAAACATGTAGCTGGATTTTTGTCGGGCTTACGTAAACATGATTTAAAAGATGAGACATTGATCTTACATCCTGATGAACAAGGTATCCAAGTTATCCAATAAAAAAGACTGACCAAACGGTCAGTTTTTTAGTCATCAAAGGTTGCGGCAAAACTATCACCATCAACTAGCATTCTTTTAGCATTGACAGCATACCAATAAGGAATAACCTCAGTGCCATTTTCTTGCTCGAATTCGCAGTCGGCCATTTTTAAAATTTGATCTAAATTTTTAGCACTGACGTTAGGGTAGAGCTTCAGCAAAGCTTCTTGAGTAATGCCACTTTGCGTAAAGCCACTAGCGGGATAGTTGGCAGAAAAAATATCAGAAAAATCATCTAAGTCATATCTAGGCTTAAATTCTTCATCAAAGTATTTGATTTCGATGTTTTCAATTTCCATAAAGGCACCAAGCTGTTTTGCCATGTAAGGGAACTTATTAGCTAGTTGTTCAACAGTAAACCCATTATTTGCTTTAGCTTGTGCATTTGGATGCAATTTAAGCCAAGCTTCACGTATATTATGACTATCTTTTCTTTCAGTAAGAAGGTCTTTGACTTTTTGAATAGCTGCATTGTGTCTGTTCAAGGCTTTTTGCCAGTCTAGTCGATTAGGATATAGTTGTCTATAGCGTACAGACAAAGGATGGTTGATTGCGTTGTAGATAAAATTCAGCTTGTCAGTGGTATAAGAGGTTAGCTCATCGTCACGCCACATTAATTCATAGTAAGAACTCATGGAAAGACACCTTTCTATCTGGTTAGACTAATTAATAATTTAACTGAATAGTATCATTTTTGGCTCCATTTAACAAAAGTGATAAAAATGTCTATTTAGATTGGTCAGAAGCAAAACTTTTGTTAAAATTAATGTGTTTATTATTAGTATTCGCTCAAAGGACTTGACAAACTATGGATCAACTTGATAAGTTCAATCGACGCTACAATTTTCTTTCAAAATTGTCAGCTGCCTTCTTTTATTCAATTGCGGTTGCAGTTGCCCTGAACTTTTTTTGGACGCCGGGACATATGTACTCGTCAGGAATCACGGGTTTTGCGCAATTAATTAATACTGTAAGTGAAAGATATCTACCGTTTACATTATCAACATCAATGATGTACTTTCTTTTGAACTTTCCTTTATTTATATTGGCTTGGTTCAAGATAGGACATAAATTTACTTTCTTCACCATCGTTGCTGTTGTTCTAGGTTCTATCATGATGCACGCTATTCAACTTTGGCAGATGCACCTGGATCCACTGGTTTGTGCGATTTTTGGTGCTTCGATCAACGGTGTTGGAACTGGGATGGCATTAAAGAACGGTATTTCAACTGGTGGACTGGACATTATTGGTATTGTAATTAGGCAAAAAACGGGCATTAGTTACGGAAAATTTAATATTTTTATTAATTTGATTATTATCGCTGCTGCGGGATACATGTTTGGTTGGACACGTGCTCTTTATTCCGCTTTAACTATTTTTATTAATGGGCGAGTAATCGATGCGGTTTACACCCAACACCAGAAGATGCAAGTAATGATTGTTACTCAGCACCCACAGCATATTATCGATGGAATTCAGAATCGAATGCATCGTGGAATCACTATTTTGCACGATGCTGAAGGTGCATATAGTCATATTGAAAAGACAGTTTTGATTACCATTATTGATCGATATGATATGTATGATATTCGCCAAATCGTGCAAGGAGCAGATCCGTATGCTTTCATGAGTGTTAGTGAAGTTGAAAAAGTATATGGTCGCTTCAAGGAGCAAGAAATCGTTTAATGGATAGCCCTTAAACCTTGATATATAAGGATTTATAAATGAAATTTGAATCCTAGGGGCACTTTGGGAGCAAAACTATTCAAAAAGAAGCAGAAATGCTTCTTTTTTATTTGGAGTGGCTTTTTGTAATTATGGCTTTATTATTGGTCTTTGTTAAAAGTGATTAAAAATGATATTATTTCGATTGAGCGATGCTGATATATTGTGGATCATTTAGTATTCTCCACGTATGTGGAGGTCATCCCAGTTTAGGTACCATTTTTTGACGATCAAAATCGTATTCTCCACGAGTGTGGAGGTGATCCTGACAAGGTTGACCAAGCCGTTAAGACCATGCAAGTATTCTCCACGAGTGTGGAGGTGATCCTTAAAATAATTAAGGAGGGAACTCCAAATATCGGTATTCTCCACGAGTGTGGAGGTGATCCCAATTTCTTCCTTCGACATGTCCTTAAGAGCATGTATTCTCCACACATGTGGAGGTGATCCTGACAGCTCTGCTGTAGTGATCGAATCAGACAAGTATTCTCCACACATGTGGAGGCTAAATAGCTGCTCTGAAAAATATTTTCTATAGAGTGACTGTTTTTGTATATTATTTAAAAATATTGTTGATGGTGCACGGAGATTGCGTTCACTTATATAGTGAAAAGATGCTAAGAAATCTAAAATAGAATCGAGATGAATTGGTAATCTGGTAATCGTAAGAAGGACTTAGCTACTAATCGTTGTATTCAATTTTGATAACAAATTAGTTAAAGAGCAAAAAATATGAAGAATTATAAATTTAATAAGTTTATGTAAAAACAGTGTCATTAAGTTAGGCTATTGATTTTGGTGAAAAAACAATTAAAGCATCATTTGGCTTTAGACGGCCAGATTGATGCCTTTTTGGCATATTTTTCTAAATATCATTCGCGTTACACGTAAAAGCGTGTGTTGTATATAGTGAAAGGAGGCTAAGAGAATCGGAGCTAAGAGGTGACAAATATGCCGAAAGCCCAATTGCAAAGTGCAAAAGAAAAAACCACAAATCAAAGTTCACTTCAAGTTAAATCTTTGGATCCTGGTTTTTGAAATTTCCATTAATTTGGAATGAATAATTGAAGAGGGGGACCGGAACTCCCTTCCTTTTCTATATTTTCATTTTAGTAAATTGAAAGTATTTTTACAAATGAAAAATATAAAATTAACTCATACTGGCAAAAATACTAAATGGTCATTAAAGTTCTATCCTAAAAGAGCTTTGTTAACTGGTGTTTTGATTGTGATTGCTATAGCATTATTGAAAGTGATTTTTAATGGCTAAATATACAGAAGTAAATAAAAAGTGGAATGATAAAAATGAGGCCCGTAAGCTTTACATTAATAAGAGGTCAACGACGAAAAACTTTATTTTAAATCTTGCTATCGAAGATGATTTAGAACAGATTGAAAAGTATATTGAAGAAAGACGCAATAATTTGTAAAGAAATAAAATGGGATGCATCAGGTAATAAAAAGTGCATCTCATTTTTATTTGTATATAATACTAGTTAACTTAAAAAAACAATAAAATTCAAATAAAATGGAGGTATTTCAAAGAATGACAGAGAATAATAAACAAGCCGAAACCACTGATATCAAGGCAAAACCCAACTACGACACGGCAATCTTCGCTGGCGGTTGTTTTTGGTGCATGGTCGAACCTTTCGATACAGTTGACGGGGTAGAAAAAGTAGTTTCTGGTTATACTGGTGGTCATGTTGCTAATCCAACATATGAGCAAGTCTGTTCAGGTACGACTGGCCATACTGAAGCTGTTGAGATTACCTTTGATCCAGCAAAAATATCGTATGATCAATTGCTAAACTATTATTGGCAAGTAACTGATCCAACAGATGCGATGGGGCAATTCCAAGATCGTGGTGATAATTATCGACCAGTAATTTTTTATAATTCACCTGCTCAAAAAGAAGCAGCTGAAAAATCTAAGCAAAGATTACAAGCTAGTGGTAAATTTGATAAACCAATCGTAACTAAAATTGAACCAGCTAAGCCATTTTATCCAGGTGAGGAATATCACCAAGATTTTTATAAAAAAGATCCACTTAGATATGCAATGGAAGAAGCTGGTGGAAGAGCTAAGTTTATCAAGGAACATTGGGATTAATAAAAAGCAGATCATAACTGTTATAAGCTGTGACCTGCTTTTTTACTTTCAATATTTTAGATTATGTTAACTATTTCTTTAAGTTGCTTTTGATAACCTCGATTGGATTGAGCCAAGTTCCGTTGTTAACGTTCCAATTCTTACATGGAAAACCATATTTGTTTATGTAATCTTTATTTGTTTGAGTAACGCCAAGGTGTAAGTGTGAGCCAGTTAGCTTACCGATCTTTTGACCTAATTTAATCTTTTGACCAGTCTTAACATAAATGTCTTTTTTCTTATTAAAGCCTTCTTGGTAAACTTCAACGTAATTATCAGGACTAATAACCCAGATGAACCAGCCAAGGCCGTTGCCATAAGCAACCTTTTTAACAGTACCTTGATGAATTGCATATACGTTAGAATGCCCAACTTCTGAAAAACCAAAATCCCAACCATCATGAAAGTAGGAAGGTGGTGTAGTAGAACGCATATAGTTAGTTATGCCAAAAGTTTGTGCATTATACATTGGACGAACACCATTTTTCTTGTTGGCTTTAAACGGATAAGCCCACTTGAGATTCTTGGGTTGAACTTCAGTTGTATTTTGTGAGTCATCAAGCGTATCAGCAGAAGCAGTGGTGGTTGATAAACCAACGCTTGAAGTTAATAATGCAGTACCTAACAAAGAAATTATTAATTTACGAAATTCCATTATAAAAACAAACCAGATAAGTTCTGATTTTTATCTCCTCTCTTAATTCACCTAAGCTATTGTAGCTCAGCAGTTTTACGAGAAAGTTACAATTAAATTTCGATTAATAACAAAAAGTTAGTATGAGTATATGTGAATATGCTTTTGATTAGGCTAGTTAAAAGCGGATGATAAAGCAGTGTCATGGATAAAGTGTTTGGGTGAAATTCTTAATTGTGAGCAAGAAAGATTGGCAGACAAATAATATTTTTCTTTATTTGTTTAGGAGGAATCATAGCAGAATGATATTATGATTCCTCTTTTTATTTGAATATTATGTCCAGCAGATATTGTCTATTTAATAAAAATCGATATACTTGGTAGTAGGATCAAAGTGATGAAAAAATGGTGTTTGCGTATTTTCATTTGGCGCTATAAAGGGATTTGTTTACTGTATTCTCCACGTATGTGGAGGTGATCCCATGATTTGCTAGTTAAAAACATTGAAAATATGGTATTCTCCACGTATGTGGAGGTGATCCTCTTACCCTGGCGCTGGTATTAGCGATATTGCAGTATTCTCCACGTATGTGGAGGTGATCCCTACACCAGCCGCTATTGATACTAATGACGTTAGTATTCTCCACGTATGTGGAGGTGATCCTTAAGTCAAGCGATCGGAATTATCTGTGCTTGGGTATTCTCCACGTATGTGGAGGTGATCCCGATAATTATATATTTTTTGTTTGTCACGGTGTGTATTCTCCACGTATGTGGAGGTGATCCTAGGCGATTCCGCAATACTTGCGAACCTATCGCGTATTCTCCACGTATGTGGAGGTGATCCTACACCAAGGATACCAGTTTTGGTAACTTCAGTGTATTCTCCACGTATGTGGAGGTGATCCCATCACAACATTTTTAAGGAGTTACACCCATTCGTATTCTCCACGTATGTGGAGGTGATCCCACCGCCAGCATTAAACAAGGTACTCATTTTAGGTATTCTCCACGTATGTGGAGGTGATCCTAAACTTACTGGCGGAGATTTTTATTTTTGGAAAGTATTCTCCACGTATGTGGAGGTGATCCTCACTAGAATCAGATATAACTTTAACTGTATTTGTATTCTCCACGTATGTGGAGGTGATCCTTTTCGCTAGTTTTCTAAATAAGAAGCCCGTTAGTATTCTCCACGTATGTGGAGGTGATCCTGTTCGCAATTGCGAATTGCTGATCGGGCTCTTGTATTCTCCACGTATGTGGAGGTGATCCTTAAAAATCATTCATACATTGTGTGACTGCTGAAAGTATTCTCCACGTATGTGGAGGTGATCCTAGCTTGCTTTGTAGCTTGTAACGTTTTTTCGCGTATTCTCCACGTATGTGGAGGTGATCCTGCACTTGGTCCTTGCGCCTTTAAATTGCGACTGTATTCTCCACGTATGTGGAGGTGATCCCACAAAATCCAGGTACTACTTTAATCCATGGAGTATTCTCCACACATGTGAAGGTGATCCTAACTGATTTAGTGGGTGCAGTTATGGATTGAGGTATTCTCCACACATGTTGAATCTGTTACTGTCCTGGAACGTACAGAAAAATAGCTGATAAACCGCGTCACGACGGCATTTGTTAGTGATTGAAAGTGTACTTTTTTCTTTCTGAACGATTGGAATTAGTACACTTTTTCTATTTGAAGCTGGCGGGTCGAGTGTTCTATGTCCTATTTCGATAGTCGAGTAGACGATCGTTCAGTTTGGCAGGTCGTATTGATTATGGTAGTGAAAGTAGGAATAAAGATTGATATAACAGCATTTACAGAGGGCGCAAAAATCAGTCAATTTAGCGTTGAGAGTTGAGTTAACGAGTATGCTATTAAATTTTGACTGTTTCGATTAAAAAATAGAAAATCTGCACAACGGTAGTTTACTCGACGTATAATATTAATATTCCTGAAGATTATTAAGGCGGTAAACAAGATGGCAAATCGACAAATTGAAATAGAAAATAAAGCGATGAAAGAGATTCTTATCGCAATGCATAATTTGGGAGGTCAGGTTACGAGAAAACAAGTACTACAAGAACTTCGTGACGGCTCAGATGTGTTCAGTGAAAAAGAAATTGACGCAACCCGAACTTCGAAGAAAAGTGGAAAAATTTATCATCCGTTTCAATGGAAGTTTAACTTTGCGGTTAAGCATTTGATCCTTGCTGGATTCATTAATACGGAGAATGGACACGAGCTAGAACTGTCCAAAAAAGGACGCAACGTAGATATTAATAAATTTGATGCAAAAAAGGACGTCAGATCTATTTCAGAAGCTAAGTTTCCTCATCACAAATCAAAAAATGAAGTAGTTACTGATAAAATAGAAGATAATCAGGATGGCACAGATGAAATAGAAGAACCGTGGCGCCAACAGTTATTGGATGCATTAATGAAGATGAATCCCAGAAAATTTGAGCTCTTTTGCCGTGGGTTACTTACCAAAATGGGAGTAGATGTCGATGATGAAAAGGGTGTTCAATATGTAGCTGATGGTGGCATCGACGGTTTTGGTTATGTTCGTTCAGATGACTACCGGACTACACGGGTGGCCCTTCAAGCTAAGCGTTGGCAGGGTAAAGTATCGGCCCCTGAGATTGATAAATTCCGTGGGGCAATGGACAAGTTTAATGCTGAATTTGGTATTTTTATTACTAATTCCGACTTTACAAGGGAAGCAGTTAGGGTGGCTCGGGAAGGAACTCGTATCATCACATTGATTAATGGCGATCAGATCTGTGACTTGGTGGCAAAATACAACTACTATGTTGAACCAGTTACTACTTATCGATTGAAGGACTTTTACTTGGATCAGGATTAATTATGATTGTTTGGACAATGCGACCTTATAATGTTTATCTAGAAATTATGGATAAAGGTGAGTTTTTCTGCAATCTAGACCTTTCTATTAACTTAAAAGATGACAATGATTTTTTAAGAGCTTATCATTGGATGATTCAGCAAATGATCAAGAAAATTGGAGTACCTAGTAAAGGAGAAACGTACCCCATCTGGACCTGGTATCGGAGTCATGATTATAAACACCAACGTCCGGATTTTAGATGGGTTAGAGACTATATTTCTGGGCAAATAGAAATGGCGGAGGATAAAAAATCTCGGCTAAGACAAAAAAAGCAACGGAAATGAACCAAAAATACAGACGGAACTTGATAATTTAACTAAGCAATTAGATGAAGTATCCGCTCTTGTAACAGATAAACTCACTAAAAGTAAGGAACTCTTCAACCAGATGAGTAAGCTTAATGACAATCTGGTAGCAGCAGATGTAACCTTATCCAGGTATGAGTCGGTGAAAGGGCAATATGTTTCTGATATTAAAAGGTTAAGCTTCATTGTTGATGGGGAAGTTGCCTTTGAAAATATTGAAGAACCTTTACTTTGCCCAGTGTGTGGACAGCCAGTCATTAATGTAGAAAGCGAAACTAAGCACGTTGAAGCAGCTCAGAAAGAACTCTCTAGAACCCTAGCCTTACTAAACGATCTCGAGCAAGCAACATCTAGTCTTGCCGAGGAGAAGCTTTCTTTGCAAAAAAGATACGCTGAGCTGGAAAAGGAAAGTGATGCGATCCAAATAAAACTTAATGAGAAGCTATATCCACGCTTGGATAAAATAAAAACAGCTGAAAAAGATTATCGAGAACAGATAGAGGTAGTATCGAAGGTTAAAGTTTTTGATGACTTATTAGGAAAAAGGACATCGAAGATTAACGAATTAACGGATGAAGGAATACCATAAAAGGATGTTAAATTCAAGCCAAAACAAGAGCTGGGAGAAAATTTTTATGATGATATGGGCGATATTTTAAATTGTCTGTTAGAGAAAGGAAACTATCCTAAACATCATGTTGCCACCTTTGGTCAAACTTCATTTGATATCATGATCAATGGTAAAAAGAAAGCAGTTAGTCATGGTAAAGGTTTCAGATCATATCTGAATTCTGTTACAGTTATGGCCTTGAGCAAATATATAAATGAGAATGCCTTATACAAACCAGAGTTTTTAATTATCGATACACCACTTGAGGGGCTATCAGAGAAATATAGTGACAATCCTAATGAAAGTATGAAGCATGGTATTTTTAAACTTTTTATAGAACGAGGCAAGAAGTACCAAACAATTGTTGTTGAAAATCCGGATCATTTACCAAGTGATATAGATTTTAAAAGTGAAGATATCAATATGATTAGTTATGAAAATGAAGAAGGATTTTTAAAAGAAGTCTAGGAGGTCCAAATGCAAATTAGCTATAACAAGCTATGGAAGCTACTAATTGACCGTGGCATGAAGAAAAAAGAACTGCAAGAAGCTAGTGGCGTTAGTGCTGCTTCAATTGCTAAGTTAGGCCGTAATGGTAATGTTACGACCGAAGTATTATTGAAAATCTGTATCGCCCTTGATTGCGATATCAGTGATATTTGTGAAGTTGAAAGAAAGTAAGGGGTGAATTCCCATAACAGAAGAAAATGAAATCTCATTGTTTGATGAGCAAGAATTCACGGTAGAAGCAAAACAATATGAGTTACAAGAAACAGCCGAATCCACGGAATTAATTAAATCAAAAGAACGAGTCCAGAATCATGGTGAAGTTTTTACCCCAAAATGGATGGTGCAAAAAATGCTAGCCGAGCCAGCAATTCAGGAGAAGATTAAAGATATACATGCAACATTTTTAGAACCCAGTGCTGGCGAGGGCGCATTTTTAGTTGAAATTTTGCACCAACGATTAACTTATCTTGATCAGCGGGTTAGTAAGGCTAGCTGGCCCAAGCAAGCAATCTGGGCATTGATGAGTATTTATGGGATTGAACTTTTGCAAGATAATTTGCTTAAAGCAAGGGATGCAATGTTAGAAGTGGTGATTAACCACTACCAAGCAAAGCTACAAAAGCAACTGAGCGTCAAGACGGAATTCTATAAGGCAGCTAAGTTTGTGATTGCAACTAATATAGTCCAAGGAAATACGCTTGAGTACACTACGAACGAGGACCAGCTGATTGAGTTTAGCCATTGGTGGCCAGTTGATGAAAAGGTTCAACGTGAAGTCTTTACCTACAAGTCATTATTCAATAATAGTGATGCTGGCGATGTGGGAGCTGCAGAGGGACAACTTAGTTTGTTTGATGAGTTAGAGACAGAAGCTGAAAAAGAATACGCATTATGTGATGTATTGAAAGTCTATAAGGAGGAACGGGAAAATGAGCGGAGAAGATAAGCAATTTAAATTCGATGTGGTGATTGGGAACCCGCCATATCAGGAAGAAACTTCTGAGTTAAGTAAGAAGAATGGTCAGAAAAGCGTAAAAAATATTTTTCAATTGTTTCAGGAACAAGCTGATAAAGTAACAAGAAAATGTGTTTCTCTAATTTATCCAGGTGGTAGATGGATTCAGCAATCTGGAAAGGGAATGAAGAATTTTGGATTGAGCCAAATAAATGACCCTCACCTAAAAGAAGTAACGTTTTATCCTGATGCAAATGAAATTTTCGATAAGGTCGGAATTGCTGATGGAATTTCTATAGTTGTAAAAGATATGAATAAAACTACCTCTGGGTTTAAGTACATTTACTCTAAGTCAGGTAAAACTAAAAGATTAGATTTAGATAATCCTGGAGAACAAATACTTCCGTTGGATCCAGCCGATTTATCTATGATTACAAAAATATCAACGTTTGTAAAAAAGTATTCATTAAATTATTTACATGATGAGATACTTCCAAGATCGCTATTTGGAATTGAAAGCAGTTTTGTAGAGGATAATCCTAACAAAATTCACCCTTTTAAACGAAATTTCGATACTAAAAAATATGTAAAGTTATTTTCTAATGATAAGGCTGGTAAAGCTGGAAGAGCTACATGGTTTTTAGCTGATTTAGACTCTATCAAAAAAAATAAGGAATATATTAGTAAATTTCAAGTGGTAGTTTCGAGTGCAAATGCCGGTGGTCAGAAGCGTGATAACCAAATATCTATTATGGATAATTATTCGGCTTTTGGCAGATCAAGAGTAGCATTGAGGTCATTTGATACGTTGAATGAGGCCGAGAATTTTATGAAGTATGCTGAATCTAAAGTAATTAAATATACTTTTTTATTAACAGACGAGGCATTATCGTCTCTCGCAAAATGGGTTCCTGATGTACTAGATTATACAAATAACAATAATTTGATTGATTTTACTCAAGAAATTGATAAACAACTTTGCGATCTCATAGGTTTTAGCCAAGAAGAATTCAAATATATAAATGATAGAGTAAACAGTATACGGGGTGACAAATAATGAAAACACCAACAATTAAATCATTCAAAAAGATCATCCCCATGATTTATGCTTATACCACGCCTAATGATATCTCTCACCGGGGATGGACGAAGATTGGCTATACCGACCGTCAATCTGTTGAAGATCGAATTAAGCAACAAACCCATACGGCGGATGTGAAAGCTGAAATTCTCTGGAAAGGTAACGCGCGTTATCAAGATGGCTCAGATGAGACTTTTACTGATCATGATTTTCACTATTACTTAACCAGTAAGCAACATGTTGAACGCAAGCCAAAAACCGAGTGGTTCCATGTTGATGGTGATACTTCCCATCGGTATTTCTACAAGTTTACTGAACGTGATTTTAGTGATATTCAAGGAACTGATGGTACTCAGTATGAATTACGCAAAGAACAGCAACAAGCAGTGGACCAAACGGTAAGCTACTTTCTTAAACACGGCGAAGGCAGTGAGTTCTTGTGGAATGCGAAGCCTCGCTTTGGTAAGACCTTAACCACTTACGATTTAGTTCGTCAGATGAACATGCAAAATATCTTAGTGGTAACTAATCGACCAAGCATTGCCAATTCTTGGTTCGATGATTTTGATAAGTTCATTGCATGGCAGACGAACTTTAAGTTTGTGAGTGAAACTGATGCTCTGAAGAAGCGGCCTGTACTTTCAAGAAGTGAATTCATCGACACAATCTCTGATGGCAAGGAGTACGGTCAAATTGCCTTTGAAAGTTTGCAAGGGCTAAAAGGCTCGGTCTACTTTGGTGGTAATTACGATAAGTTGAAATGGATTAGTGACCTTGAGTGGGATTTGTTGGTAATTGATGAGGCCCATGAAGGAGTAGATACCTATAAGACCGATAAAGCTTTCGATAAGATTAAGCGCAAGTACACCCTGCATTTGACTGGGACACCATTTAAAGCTTTGGCAAAGGGTAAGTTTGCTTCAGACCAAATCTATAACTGGTCATATGCGGATGAACAACAAGCCAAACTTGACTGGGATGAAAATCAAGAAGGTAGTAGCAATCCTTATGAAGTGATGCCTCAATTGAACATGTACACCTACCAGGTATCAGCAATGATGGCTGACGAGTTAAAGGGGAAGGTTAAGCTCTATGATGGTGATCAAGTCGACCCAGCCTTTGACCTTAACGAGTTCTTCAGAACAAAGGAAAATGGTAAATTTGTTTACGATGAAGCCGTCGACCGTTTCTTGGATGCTCTGACCAAGCAAGAGAAGTATCCCTTCTCAACACCAGAGTTACGCCAAGAACTTGCTCATACTTTCTGGCTATTAAATCGAGTCGACAGTGCCAAGGCCCTAGCTAAAAAGCTAAAGGTTCACGATGTCTTTGGTGAATATGAAATTGTCTTAGCTGCCGGCGATGGTAAGCTTGATGATGATCAATTAAATGAAGATCAACTAGAACAAGCCAATGAAAAGTCCTTCGATAAGGTCCAGCGAGCAATTGCAACTCATGATAAGACAATCACTCTCAGTGTAGGACAACTAACAACTGGGGTAACTATCAAGCCTTGGTCAGGGGTACTAATGCTCTCTAGTATGAAGAGTCCTTCGGAATACATGCAGGCTGCTTTCCGGGCACAAAATCCATACACTTTTGACCGGAACGGTGAACTGGTTCAAAAGCAAAATGCCTATGTCTTTGACTTTGACCCTACCCGAACCCTGACAATTTTTGATGAATTTGCCAACAATCTACTAGAAAAGACAGCTAATGGTAAGGGAACTGCTGAGGAACACGAAGCTAATATTCGCCAGTTATTGAACTTCTTCCCAGTCATTGGGGAAGATGAAGATGGCAAGATGGTAGAATTAGACGCTAAGCAAGTGATGTCAATTCCACGTCATTTGAAGTCACAAGAAGTGGTTAAGCGTGGTTTCATGAGTAACTTCCTCTTTACTAATATTAGCCGCATCTTTAGTGCACCGACTGAAGTGCGTAATATTTTGGATGGCTTGGTAACTGCTAAGGAAGAAAAGGGTAAGCGAAGCCAGAACGCAATTGAGGGTGCAGAAGACGTTGCTGTTAATGATCAAGGCGAAGTTGAGATTCCTAAGGAACGTGTGATTGGCAAGTCTAAGGATTTGTTTGGTGATAAGGTTTATAGTGATATGGGTCAGCAAGTTGCCGATGCTGTTACCAATACAGATCAAACTGACTTTAAATCTGCTGCTAAAGAAATTGCTAAGCAGTTGAATGATTCTGTCGGTAAGGAAGTCGTTAACCGGGTTAGTGACGATTATGGTTTGAGCAAGTCTGAGGCTAAACGTTATCAAAAGCAAGTAGAAAAGGATACCGAGCAAGCCTTCCATCAACTTGCTGACGAACTAAATGATAAGAAGAAGTTAGCTGAAGTTGACTACAAGCAGAAACAAGCGGCTGCACGGAGCGAAGATGAACTGCATGAGGCAGATCAGGAATATGAAGCAAGGTCGGAAGCTATCTTACAAGAGTTTACTGAGAAAGCTCGCCAGCAAGTTCAAAAGACTGTTGCTGATACGCCTGCTAATGTAATCGAACGAGTGGAAAAGCATCAAGAAGAGCAAAAGATGAAGAATGTCGAAGAGGATGCGCGGGCTCACTTACGTGGCTTTTCACGGACCATTCCAAGCTTCATTATGGCTTATGGTGATGAAAACTTAACCTTGCAGAACTTTGATGATTACACCGAAGATGATGTCTTTAAAGAAGTAACAGGTATTAGTGAAGATCAATTCCGTTTTCTTCGTGATGGTGGCGACTATGTTGACGAAGCTAGTGGTGAGAAGAAGCACTTTGATGGGCACCTCTTTGATGAAGTAGTCTTCAACGATTCCATTCAACAATTCTTGGAATTAAAGGAAAAGCTAAGCGACTACTTTAATGAAGATAACGATGAAGATATTTTCGATTATATTCCGCCGCAAAAGACCAATCAGATTTATACACCGAAAGCGGTAGTTAAGCACATGGTCGATGATTTAGAAGCTAATAACCCAGGAATTTTTGCTGATCCTAATAAGACTTTTGCGGACCTTTACATGAAGTCTGGGCTCTACATTACGGAAATCGTCAAGCGCCTTTTCCAAAACGAGAAGATGAAGGAATTATTCCCGGATGACCAGGAACGTATCGAGCATATTATGAAGCATCAAGTTTATGGTCTAGCTCCAACTCGGATCATTTACTTGATTGCAACTAATTATATTTTTGGTTTTGACGAAAGCTTAAAGAATTCAGTACTTGGTAAACATTTCAAGCAAATTGATGCTGCCGAATATGCGAAGAATGGAACGCTAGAAGAGGTAATTCAAAAAGAATTTGGAGGTGAGAAATAAGGTGAAAGCAGACAGTATTCATTTGTTTGACTTCCTTGAAAATGGAAAGACCATCTTTGAAATTCCTGTTTTTCAACGAAACTACGAATGGGATGAGCAGCAATGTAGCCAGCTGTTTAAGGATCTGACCATTGCCGTTGAGGATGATCAAGATCATTTTATTGGGGCAATTGTCTATGTTGCTGAAACGGGTCGGAAGCTGAGTCATATTTACCGAATCATTGATGGTCAACAACGGTTAATGAGTTTAATGCTTCTTTTGAAGTCCTTAGCTGATGTAAATGACCAAGTGCGGGCAGAGATTCAAGAGCAGTATTTGACCAATAAATATCTGGAAGAAAATAATCATCTCAAGTTGAAACCCGTTGCTCATGATATGGAAGCCTTTGAGGCCGTGATGAATGACCGACTCGATCAGTATAATGATCCTTCTAAGGTAGTCAAAAACTATCAATATTTCAAAAAGCGGATCCAACAATCCGAATTCTCAAGTACGGAACTCTATGAGGCCTTGAACCATTTCAATATGGTTTATATAGAGCTGACCAATGATGTGCAAGATGAGAATCCGCAGGTGATTTTTGAAAGTTTGAACTCGACAGGGGTATCCTTGTCTGCATCCGACTTGGTGCGTAACTTTCTATTAATGAAGCTAGATTCAGATAAACAATCTCGCCTATACCAAGAATACTGGGTTAAAATGGAGAGAATTTTCACAACCAATACCTTTGCAGATTTCATCAGATTTTACTTAACGATGAAGATGCACAAGATGATTAATAAAGCTAAAATCTACCCGCTTTATAAAGAGTTTTACTATGGACAGGGGTTGGACTCTGAAGAAGCCCTAGCTGATCTGTATCGGTTTGCCATTTTTTATGATCAATTGATCCATGCTGAGACCGGAATTCAGGAGTTAAATTCAATTTTGCGTCATATTAATGCCATGGACAGTCGAGTGGTTTATCCTTACTTTTTCATGATGCTGGAGATGGCTTCAACGGGTGAAGTTAGTCAGGATGATGTGGTTGAAGTTGCTCGGATCATGGAAAGCTATCTTTTCCGACTGAAGGCATGTCAACTCCCTACTAATGGGTTAAATCGTATGGTAATTGCCTTATGTGATAAGACAAAGGCAGCTGGCGATTATCGGGCAAGGTTAGTTTCATTACTGAATACTTCCTTCCCGGATGATAAAAAATTTGCAGACAGTCTGATGAATGTTAACTTGTACAGTCTACGAAATAATTTAGCCAAATTAGCGTTAGTGGTTCTAGAGGAGTCACGGACTAAGGAAACCATCGACTTTGACGATGCCCAGGTTGAACACATTATGCCACAACGGCTAAACAATGATTGGCGAATTGAACTCCCTAATGCTAACCGGATCAATGAGGAAATGGGTGGTGTGATTGGCAACTTAACGTTAACTAAGTATAACCAGGAAATGGGTAATAAAGTGTACAGTGAGAAGAAGGAAGTTTACCAAACATCCAATGTCAGTTTAACGCGAGAAATTGCAGCCGAGTATCCAACTTGGAATAAAGAAAGTATCGTTAAGCGAACAGAACAACTTGCCCAAGAATTAATCTCAATTTTTCCTAGACCGGTTGATACGCTTCAAGTGGAGGATATCTCTGGAGAGCACACAATTACCGAGTCAATTGATATTACTGGTAAAAAGCCAACTAGATTAACTATCAGTGACGAAGATATTTCACTCGATTCTTGGCGCAAGATGTTGATTAGTTTTATGGAGTATATTTGGCAATTGGATAGTCGCAACTATGAGAAGATTAAAGGTGACAGCTCATTGAATAAGATGCTGTTTGCTAGTCAACGGGTGCCAGAAATATTGGACAATGGAACTAGTATTGAAACCAACTTCTCAGCTAATGTGGTTTTAGCCTTGATTTCTAAGATTGCCGAAATCTGTGACATTGCGGATGAAGTATCGTATACGATTAAGTGAGGTGTTTAACATATGGCTGAGATTATTGAAAAAATGGTGCCCCGAAAATTTGTTGATAAATTCTGTGATTTAATGGCGAATCAAAACATCCACAATATTTTGATAAGAGGGTACTTTGACGATGATAAAGTATTATTAGCTTTCGGAATTTTAAATGATTTGCCAAATTACCAAAATGGTACACTCGTAATAGGCAATACAAGAGTACAGGATGAAAAAAGGTTTTTGGAGCAAGGACTTCGCAAACCATTACCTCGTTTTAATTTAAAAGATATTTTCAAAATTAACGGTTTGAATATTCAGTTCACGCAATGGAAAAAACATAGGGACTTTCGATTTAATGACAATAAGGACTTTGCTATCTTTCATCCAGTCCAAACAGTGATAAGTGATATTTCAGAACTGGATAAATTTAGAAAAGTATTGACAAACTCTAAGGCTAGAAAGAACATCCTGATAACCACCAATGATTTTAATAATAATCCAGAAAAAATATATGATATTGTTGATGCAGTGCTAATTTTGGATACAACAGCTTCAAATGAAGAGAATAAACAAACCTATGACACGATAAAAGCAAATTTAGCAGCTGATGGCAAGGAAGAGCCATATTGAGTGTGTAGTAAGTTTTGCTGATTGTTTTTAGATTACGTAGCAAAAATCAAGGTAGGTTACCTGTATTTGGCACTGATGGTTAGAATATCAATGTTCAAAGAAAACTAAGTAGCCTTAAAGATAGCTGCTTAGCTACTTAGGCTACTAAAAGATCGTCCGCAACTGGCCAAAGTTAACGGGACGGTCTTTTAGTATGTGCAGAATGTGGACAATAGGGTGGCATTTCCGCTACTTTTGGGGCGCCTTTTTAGCTAACTCTTCTCGACGTTGCTTGATGGCTTCTTCAATCTTCACTAGATCTTCTTCCTTAGCTAAATTAAGAATGTATTGTTGAGCTCGAAAAGTCTCTGAAGCATTGTTCCATTTACTGATTAGTTTAAACATACTCATTGCTATTTCACTCCTTGTAGTATTCAATAACTAAATTATAGCATCGATCCCTTGAACCATTGTTATAACGCACTCGACAGGCACCAAGTACGCTATAACATAGTATCGTTTATTGAGTTCCCGTTAGTTAATGAAATGCTAAAATAGTGAGACTAGGTATGATAAGCAAGCACTCATCTTAGTTAAATTGCTGTAAAAATTAATCCTTAGAAAGTAGCGACGAACTGCACTGTCTCAGCGTTTGAGGCAATGTGTGATTGGGATGAGTCGGACAACACATGTCGAGTCCGTAACAGTCCTTGAACGTACAGAAAAATAGGTTATAAATGCCGGCGTAACGGTATTTTTAGGTGATCGGAAGTGTACTAATTCCTCTTTTGTTGATTGGAATTAGTACACTTTTTGCTTGTTGAGCCAGAGGATCGAGTGGACAACGTGCTGGATTTTTAGGTTGTGTAGATAAGTGTCCGTTTTGGGGAGTTTAGTTGGTTAAGTTGATGAGAGAAGCAGTAATGGTTGACTATATTGCAAAAATTAAACCAATAAATACGGATAAAATTGAAACACAGGCGCATCGAATAGCAACATTCAGTGAAAATGGTAATAGCCTTCATATTCATGTGGAAATGTTTGATACGCCTGCCAATATTGAACATTGGGAACATTTCCATGGATTTCCAGATGGGAAACAAGCTCATGTTCCGACGCTAATGCATGACGTGAATCATGATGGCTTTATTGATTTACCTGAAACAAAGGCAGTATCTGGGACAACGATGGTTCCTTTTGATGATGCACCACAAGAAATGAACATTCCCCATGATGGCTACCCAGTTACAGATAAATACGGTCATTATGAATATGATAAGGATGTTCCATTAAAAGATTTACAAGCAAAATTTAAGCAAGCATTTGGTAGTGACGATCTTCAATTGGATAAACGAGTAGTTTATGTTCACGGCGTACCAGCGGATCTTAAATTACCATCTAGCGTTGCCGGTAATGTTATGAGTTATGATGCATATACAACTTTGCCAATTGCTGCTGGAGAGATTAAATTGGCACATTAATTTTTATAGAACTGAAATTTGAAAGCTAGAGTCTATGCTTTTTGCATGGTTTCTAGTCTTTTTTTGTATGTTCTCCCTTTTATTAAACGAAATTTACACGATAAAACTGTGATTTTTTGCTTAAAAGATAAATATAAAAAGATACTAGTATCTTGATAACAGTCAAGTCACCTAAATTGTTTTTTACCTATAATGTGTAGTGTCAAGAAAGGAAGAGGTGAAAAATGATTAAGTTACAACAATTTTTTATGAGGTACAAAAAGCAGCTTTTGCTTGTCAATACTATTCTGCTGTTGCTTGCTGAAGGATCTAAATGGCTATTGCACATGAATTTACCATACCAGGCTTTAATGCTTATCGTGGGGATTGTCGGAGTGCTTCCAATTGCTTTGACGGCTATTTCATCTTTAAGGGTTAAATTAATTTCTATTGATGTTTTAGTATCGCTGGCGGTAATCGGTGCCTTCATTATTGGTGAATTTAATGAAGCAGCCATTGTTACTTGGTTATTCATGTTAGGAGATGTACTGGAAGAATTAACCCTAAAGAAAACGCGGTCAGCCGTTGCTGATTTAACCAAAATGGCACCACAGACTGCGTTAGTTGTTCAAGATGATGGCTCAACTGAGAAAGAAGACGTCGATTTCATTGATCCTGGTGAGAAGATTTTAGTTAAAACTGGTGATCAGGTTCCAGTCGATGGCAAGGTTATTTCAGGTTCTGGTTATCTTAATGAAGCCAGTGTTAACGGTGAATCTAAATTAGTTAATAAAAAAGCCGGTAATGAAGTATATGCAGGAACTATCCTTGAAAACGGTACATTGACTGTCGAAACTACCGCAGTCGGTGAAGATACGACTTTCGGTAAAATTATTGAAATGGTTGAAGAAGCACAAGATACAAAGTCACATACAGAAAAGTTAATTAACCGGTTTTCCAAATATTACACTCCTGCCGTACTTGTAATTGCGATTGCTGTGGGCCTAATTACTAAAGATCTTAAGTTAGCTATTACGGTCATGGTGCTGGGCTGCCCAGGTGCTTTAGTTATTGGTGTGCCAGTATCTACAGTTGCTGGTATCGGTAATGGTGCTAAAAATGGCATTATGTTTAAAGGGTCGCAAGTAATGGATCAAACTCACCGGATTGATGAAATTGCTTTTGATAAAACCGGCACTTTGACTGTTGGACATCCAGAAGTTAGTGCAATTGAGGTATTAAATGGGCCCAAAGATGAAATTATTAAATTAGCTGCTCAAATTGAGCGTCAAAGTAACCACCCCTTAGCTCAGGCAATTGCCAAATTAAGTAAACAAAAGCCAGCTTCAATTAAAGTGGAAACTGTTAAGGGTAAGGGAATCATCGCCACTTTAAATAATCAAAAATATTATTTAGGTAACCAAGACTTAATCGTTGAAAATACCCGTACCAATGCAAAATTAGATAAGACAATTAATCATTTGAGTCAATTAGGTACTTCAATTGTCGCTTTTGCTAACGAAGACCAAAGTCAATTAGCTGTTTTTGGCATTAAAGATCAATTGCGCCCAGAAGCTAATGATGCTTTAACCCGCTTAAAAGAATTAGGGGTTAAAAAGTTAGTTATGCTTTCTGGAGACAATCAAGAAACTGCTGAACGAATTGCGGCGAAGTTGTCAATCGATGAAGTTCATGGTCAAATGTTGCCACAAGACAAGGCTGCTTTTGTTAAAAAAGAAAGAGCCAAGGGACACCATATTGCTTTTATTGGTGATGGGATCAATGATAGTCCGGCCTTAGCTAATGCTAATGTGGCAATTGCCGTTGGTAGTGGGACGGATGTTGCCATTGAAGTTTCAGACATAGTTTTAGTTAAAAATGACTTGCGGAAGATAGCTTATGCCCTTGGCTTATCCAAAAAGACAATTTTGAACATGAATGAAAATATCGTGATGGCTTTACTGACAGTCTTATTGTTGTTCTTCGGTTTGTTTGCGGGTTATGTTGAAATGGCAAGTGGGATGTTTATTCATGAATTTAGTATCTTAATTGTTATCTTGAACGGGATGAGATTAATCAAATTTCAGCAAAAAATTGACGATCATCAAGTTTATAATCAACAAAACAAAGTAGCATTAGATATGTAAATTAATAAGGAAGGGTGAATCTAATCATGAAAAAAGTAATGATGAAATTATCTGGCATGACCTGTCCTTCATGCTTAAGCAAAATTGAAAGGGCGGTTGGTAGTTTGGATGGAACCGACCAAATCAAAGTTTTATTCAATGCAGGAAAGCTAAAATTTACACTGGATCCTGATAAGACTAAAACTGTTGATGTCAAGACAGCTATTGAAAAAATGGGTTATGAAGTACAAGGAATTAAGGAAAAGGAGCTTAACTGATGAATGCAGAAGAAAAATACCAGGCGGAATTGAAGCAAAGCGACCTTGATCACCATCAGCCAACTGCAGCTGCCATGACTGGTCACATTATTTCTAACTTGTTAATCCATTCTTTAAAGATTAACCAAGCTAACTTATTTGCTAAAGGATCTGCTAGTCTTTTTTTAGCCGAAAAAGCTGCTGGTTGGATTGCTTATGAACGTCAGGAATTTGACCAATTGAATCACTTATTGGTTAATAATGGTGAAAGTATTCCAACAATTACAGCTCAATTTAAGGAATATACTATGCTAGAAGAAGATGGCAGTAGTAAATATTTAGCAGGTGATAAGCAATTATTTGCCTTGGTAAAAGATTTTGATACGCAAACGCTCTTCATTAGTAAGGCAATTGCTTTAGCTAATAATGAAAGTTGGCCAGAATTATCTGCTAATTTAACTAATTTAATGGCTTGGATTAAGGAGCAAATTCGGGTAACTCAAGACTTCTTAGGTCATGAACTAAAAGAAGGATTGTATGTCGAAGACGACGATGATGACTTTTAATTAAAGGACGATGAATTTAATGGCTGATTTATGTGTTAACTTAGTACCACTATTTAATGCTTTACCTCAGGATGAGAAGATGCAAATCGAAAAATTAGTTCAGCATAAAAACTATCAAAAGGGTGAAGTAATAATTGATCCAACGATAAATGATAATTTAGTAATTATCGCTGATGGTAACGCTAAGCAGTACACCTTAGATGAAAACGGCTATGAGAATGTTTTGCAAATCTTGCATACGGGTGATTATATTGGTGAGGATTGGCTTTTTGGTCAAAAAAATATCAATAATTACCTCGAGGCTACGGAACACAGTGAAATTTGTTTATTAAAACGGCAGGATTTATTGAAGTTGATGCATAAACAGCCAGAATTAAGTATTCGATTATTGGAACTAAATATTGTTAAAGTTTCGGAAATGCAAAAACAAATTCACTTGTTGGCTTTGCCGAAGGTTGAAGACCGGTTATTAAAGTATTTACAAACATATGCAGATGAAATTGGTAAAAATAATTTTACCTTACCCTTAAAAATGAAGGACTTAGCCTTATACCTTGGAACAACACCTGAGACCCTGTCTCGTAAATTTGCTTTATTAGAAAAGCAAGGTCAACTGAAGCGTCAATTACGTCGAATTGAATTATTCGAAAATTAGTTTAATTAGGCAATGATTGCTTAGTTGATAATATACACGTTATATCATTATGTTAATTTGGGGATGCATGTTTCCACTAATTCAAGGTAGTGATATTTGGTCATCGATAGTGGGGATGTTATGGATTGGCGCTTGGATACTAATGGGACCGTTGAAAAAGGGATTAACTATTAAATTTGTTACTCCTAAACTCGATAAGAAATACCCATTAACAATCAACCCCATTGATAAGAATCAAGAATAACGGAATTTTTCAGGAAGTTTAAATACCAGCAATTAATTGTGATTAGGGACAACGGCTCTTTGTCAAATCATATTGATGGATAAGTTTAATGAGGAATTAAGCAGCGAAGAAAAAGCTTGATTCCTTTTCTTTTACAATATTTTCTTCAAGTCTAATTAAGAGATGACTAAAATTTCTATAGCCATAAGCAGTACGTTCAATTTGTTTAATCTTACGGTTAACTCCTTCAAGACAACCATAAAGTCTTGCATAACCCAATAAGTATTTTCTAAGGTTTGGTCACAATCTAAACCATCTAAGACAATATGTTCCTGAGTTAGATAGTCTTTAAAGTGCCAATCGTAATATGGAGTAGTCCTATTAAGCCTGTCATACCTCATGAGATAAAGCTTCCAAGGAGACTTTAAGAGCTTATATTCACGGCTGCTTTTATTAAATTGCTTCATGATTTGAACTCTAAAAATATTAAACGATCTAGTAAGCATTTGAACCATGTGAAAACGATCAATACTAGCGATGCAGGTCATTGAGCGATCTTCAGTAAGAGCAGAAAGTATTTTTCGCTTAGAAGTGTTAGAGATATAGCAGCCTTTATTAATAAGATTAGATTGAGCCATCGATCTTTTAAGGCAATCATTGCATAAAACGCGCTGCTTTTTAAGTCTGATTGTAACTGGATGGCTAGCATCAGCAGTTCCCAAGCGACAGAATATCTTATACACAGCGCTTTTGGAAGATTTGCTACAGATGGCCACTAATGGTAAAATATGAGTGCATAGAAAAAGCGAGCCGCTTTAAAGGCGGTCGCTTGGTTACATGTTATCTAATAAAAGATCGTCCGCAACCTGCCAAAGTTAATTGGACGGTCTTTTATTATGCACAGAACGTGAAAATAAAAATCAGCAAAGCAATTATGAAGGTTGCGAATGCCAACATTAGCATGAGTGCCTGGTAGACGTTCACGGGCTGTAATCCTTTCTAAAGAATAGTCCATTGGAACCCCCCATTTCAAGAAGACAGCCACCGCCCATAAAACTTCTCGCAACGAAGATTATACCATACGGAGACTATTGATTGGGTTCTTTTTTAGCTAACTCTTCTCGGCGCTTCTTGATGACTTCTTCAATTTTGACTAGATCTTCCTCTTTAGCAAAAGTAAGGATGAATTGCCGAGTGCGAAAGAGCTCACCAGCTTTATTCCACTTGGATACAAAACTAAACATTCCCATTAAATTCCCTCCACGATGTTCGATAACTAAATTATAGCACCGATTTTTGAACCATTGTTGTAGCGCATCGACAGACGCCAAGTACGCTATAACATAGTAGCGTTCATTGAGTTCCCGTTAGTTAATAAAATGCTAAAATAGTGAGACTGGGTATGATAAGCAAGCACTCATCTTAGTCAAATTGCTGTAGAAATTAATCCTTAGAAAGCAGCAACAAACCGCACTGTCTCAGTGTTTGAGGCAATGTGTGATTGGGATGAGTCGGACAACACATGTGGAGGTGATCCTTTGAGCGTCAAGTTTGGCAATTTTTGAGTTATTGTATTCTCCACACATGTGGAGGTGATTAAAAAAAGTGATAACTGTGTTCTGATATTCATTGGTATGAAGTAAACAAGTATACGAATTCTAATATGTATGAATTAAAGATTGTAAATTATACGAGAGAAAAGAATGATGAAATTAAAATATATAGGTGAAACTTTAGTAGTAACTGGCTTAACAAATGGCAAAATCTATGAATGTATAGCTGAAGAAGGACCTTTTTATAGAGTCATTGATGACAGTGATGAAGATTATTTATATTCCCAAACCAATCCAGCACCACTTGATGGTTCATCTAAGGGCGGAAAATGGGAAGATTTTAGCATTTGGTATTATGATAAATATGATCAAGTAATAAAAGACATCGATTATTCTATGTATATAAATAAAAATAGATTGTAAAATAAAAAGTAATTATAAATATTAGATTAAGTAGATAGTATAAACTAAGGAGAAACATGACAATTTTATCAAATACCACCCTGTCTTTATGGGGTAAAAAGAATATTAATAAAGATAGCGAAGAAGGATGGTTACCCTTAATTGCTCACTTAATTGACACAAAAAATGTTATTGGATGGTTATATAATCATTGGCTTAATGACGGCCAAAGACGCATTTTGAGTCAGGGATTTGAAAACTCAAATGAAGTTCAGAATCTTGTTGAATTTATTGGATACATTCATGATATTGGTAAGGCTACGCCTGCTTTTCAAATTAAGCAATCGTTTATCCATAATGAAGATTTAGACCAGGATCTGTTAGAGAGATTATTACAAAATGGATTTGATAATTTAGAAGAATTAAAGGCAAATATGGATACTAGACACTGGCTCCACGCTCTGGCTGGTGAAGTGATCTTAGAAAATAGTGGGCTAAATGAAAGTATTGGCGCTATAGTTGGCGGGCACCATGGTAAACCACAAAATAAGTATTTTGACTATGAAGATCAACTGATGGATGATACTTCTAAATATTATCAATCAGATTCTTGGGCCGAAAATCCAACTAGAGAAAAATGGGAAAATGTACAAAAAGAGATCATCAATTATGGTTTAGATTTGTGTAATTTTAAAAATTTAGAAGATATACCTACAGTTACTGACTCACAAGCAGTAATTTTAGAAGGCCTAGTCATTATGGCCGACTGGTTGGCATCTAGTGAATATACAATTAAAGATGGTAAGCGTGTTAGCATGTTTCCATTAATCTCGATGGATCAAGGTTTTAGCGATATTGATATGACATCAAGATATCAACAAGGAATTTTAAATTGGCTTAAAACAGATTCCTGGACGCCTCAATTGATAGTCGATACTAAAGAGCAATATCAAAAACGCTGGAATTTTGATCCAAGACAAGTTCAGGAACAAATGTCTCAAGCAATCGGAGATAGTGTGGATCCTAGCATGATTATCGTTGAAGCCCCGATGGGTATTGGTAAAACTGAAATAGCTCTAACTGCTGTTGAGCAATTAGCTGCTAAGACCGGTATCAATGGCCTGTTTTTTGGCTTGCCAACCCAGGCTACTGCAAATGCAATGTTTGATAGAGTAGATAACTGGTTGGGGAATATTGCCAAAGAACAGAGCGAAAATCTTTCTATTAAATTGATGCATGGAAAGGCACAGTTTAATCAAAAATATCACAATATTCCTGATGCTGATGATATTGAAACCGATGAAGGTGCAGTTGTTGTTAATCAGTGGTTTAATGGTAAAAAGTCAATATTAACTGACTTTGTAATTGGAACTATTGATCAATTGCTTTTGATGGGCTTGAAGCAAAAGCATCTGGCCTTAAGACATTTAGGGCTAAGCGGAAAAATAGTTGTAATTGACGAGGTTCATGCTTATGACGTATATATGAGTTCCTATCTTGAAAAGGCAATAGAGTGGTTGGGGGCATATCATGTACCAGTTGTTGCTTTGTCGGCTACGCTTCCAGTTGATAAAAGAAATGAACTTCTTACAGCATATTGTAGAGGAAAATATGGCAGTGAAAAATTTAAAGCTCAAAATACTAATTGGCAAACTTGTCAAGCATATCCCTTGTTAAGTATTTTGGATGGCAAAATTTTAAAACAAAAGTCAGATTTTTCTACTCAAGCTGATGATACTACAGTTAAAGTTACTCGCTTAAGCATTGAAAATTACGATTTAATTGAAAAGATTAATGATCAAATTGAAGATGGCGGTGTCGCAGGTGTCATAGTTAATACGGTAAAGCGAGCACAAGAATTGGCAAAAATTGCTGAAAAAGAGTGTTCTGAAGATACGCAAATTTTGGTGCTTCATTCCGCATTTTTGGCTAATGATCGTAGTAATTTAGAGTCCAAATTGGAAAAGTCAATTGGAAATCACCAAAAACGTCCAAAGAAAATGATAGTAATTGGCACGCAAGTGCTCGAACAATCTTTGGATATCGATTTTGATGTTATGTATACGGATATTGCACCAATAGACTTGATTTTACAAAGAGCGGGGCGTTTGCATCGTCATCAAATTAAGCGTCCAGACAAATTAATTGAGCCTCAGCTATTCATTATGGGTATTAATTCTTATGGGGACTACGGGGATGCAAATCAAGCAATATATGAGAAATATCTTTTAATTAAGACGGATCATTTCTTAAAAGACAAGATTAAGTTACCTAGTGATATTTCTAATTTGGTTCAAAAGGTATATTCAGCGGATACTGATAGTGAAGTGCAAGATCTTCAGGAAGCGGAAGTTAAGTTTGGAATAGATCAAAAGAAGGCAAAACAAAAATCGAAAGGGTATCAAATTAGAGCCCCAAGAGTTGAAAAAACTTTACACGGTTGGCTTGATAATGATAGTGACACTGATCTAAATGATGTTAAAGCAGAGGCTGCTGTCAGAGATACGAATGAAACAATCGAGGTTCTTTTGCTAAAAAAAGATGCCGATGGATTTTATTTAATGGATGGGCGAAAAGTGGATGAAGAAGTTCCTGATAGCGTTGTTGCTCAGCAGTTGATTAGGCTGCCCCATGCATTAACGATGGACATAAACCAATCTATACGAAATTTGGAACGAGATACTATTAGTAATTTTCCTGAATGGCAGAACAGTTCCTGGTTAAAGGGCTCGGTAGCTTTAATTCTTGATGCCAATAATGAGACAGAATTTAATGGATATAAAATTAAGTATTCATCTGACTTGGGGTTATCGTACGAAAAATAGTAAACTGTATTAAGTGTATTCCTCACTTAGGTGAGGGTGATCCTGTTGATTATTTATTTATTAAAGTAATCCCCATAAAATGGGCTGAGCGGTTTTATAATATGAAACCGCTTTTTATTTTGCTAAAAAAGTATTGTAAATTAAAAGAATAAGCATTATTATTAATATAATGTTGATTATTTATTTATAAATACGATTGAAAGAGATGGTGATATATGAGTAATGATTTAAGTTTCAATCTGGTTACTGATCCTTGGATTAAAGTCCTGAAAAAGGATTATACCGAAAGTGAAGTCTCTTTAAATGAACTTTTTAGTAATTCTGAAGATTATCTTCAGCTTGCCGGTGATATGAAATCGCAGGACTTAGCGATTCTCAGATTATTGTTGGCTATCTTACTGTCAGTTTATACTAGATTCGATGCAGATGATACGCCATACTCATGGCTGGATTTAGATGACAAATGGCGAGTGACTCGGACAGATAATGATGGCTTCAACTCTCAAAAACTAAAACTGGAAAACACTTGGAGAAGTCTATATGATCAAAAAGCTTTTTCAAAAAAATTATTTGATTATCTAAATCTTTATCAGACTAAATTTGATTTATTTGGTGAAGATCCTTTTTATCAAGTTAATCGTCAAGTCTATGACCAAAATGTGCCGGAAAATAAAAAGGTAGCTAAAGGTGCGGGTACAGTATCAGTTAAACAAATTAATCGACTTATTTCTGAAAGCAATAACAGCCCGGCACTGTTTTCACCTAAATCAGGTATTGAAAAAGATAGTGTTAATAATGCGGAATTAGTTCGCTGGTTAATTACTTACCAAAACTTCACAGGTGTTACTGATAAGACCAAAGTTAAGTCAAAGGATAAGTTCTCTGTTTCTCCTGGTTGGTTGTATTCAATTAATCCTGTTTATATTAAAGGTAAAACTTTATTTGACACGTTGATGTTAAATCTAAGCTTAGTTACCAATGATTCTGCAGATGGAACAAACTGGCTAAACTCACAAAGACCAGTGTGGGAATACGATGATATTAATGATTATCTTCAACAAAGATTGAATGGAGTATATCCTGACAATTTATCTGAATTGTACACTGTCTGGTCTAGAATGATTCATATTGATTGGCAAAATGGTCAGCCAGTTATATTTAGCGCAGGACTGCCTAAGTTAGATAGTAAAAAACAATTCCTAGAGCCAATGACGACTTGGCGTAAAAATAAAGATGGTGTTGTATATCCAGCTGCCAAGAATAAAAATAATATAAATGTCGCTATGTGGCGTAATTTTGGTCAGTATATAAGAACTAAAGCTAACGAAGATGAAAAAAGAATTCCAGGAATTGTTAGTTGGATTCAGGAATTGAAAAAAGAAAAATACATTTCTAAGCATACTAACATCAATATAGTTACAGTAGCTATGATAAGTGATGGAAATGCTACATCTCAATCACCTTATGCGGAAATCACTGATAATATGCAAGCTAAGGCAGGAGTTCTTTTTGATGATGAGCCTATGCTTGAAAATCGGTGGCAAGATAGAATTGAAAAAGAAGTATTATTAACACAACAAGTTGCAAATTATTTCTATTGGTTTGCAAAAGACATATCGAACATTCAAACCCATAGTGAGAAGAAAAAAAGTAATGATGATTGGGCAAGTCGAAAGGTAGCACAATTTTATGATGAATTGAATCAGCCATTTTATACTTGGCTTTCTGGGCTAGATTTAAGTCAAGACCGTGATGCTAAAACCAAAGAATGGCGTGAAACTTTAAATCGTTTTGTTGCGACGCAAGCTAAAAATATTTTTATCAATGCAACTGCTGATGAAATCATTGGCGGGAAGGAAGACAATATTTTTACAATTTATAATAAACTACGCAGAAACGTCTATGTTTGTCTCGGATTAAAGTAAGGAGAAAAAGATGAGTGATGCTTATACTGCTACGGCACGAATAATTAATCAGCTGTATGGTGATGGAACTCCTGATAAAGGTGCTTTGGCTGAACTTAGAAGGACAACAGCTATCGCCGATAAAGGCGCTGAAAAAATCTGGCCTTTAATTTTTTCAGCCGTGCCTAAATTAAGTACAAATGGAAAACCTACAAAGCTTGAAACAGCAGTTTATACTGCTCTTCACTGTTATGCTGCATTTCAACAAGGGAATGATTCATTTGTCTTTGGTCAAATTCCTAGATCAAAAGATAAGGAAGAATCTGGAGAAAATGGTGTATCTCTTTTTACTGCACTGAGGAAAATGAAAATAAACGACTCTAACGAAAAGAAGGCTTTAGATAGGCGAGTAACAGCTTTATTAGCAACTACAAATATCAGCAGTGCCACCAATTCAATTAATCATCTAGTAAGTATTCTTAAAGGAAAGAAAATGGGTGAAAAGATTGACTTTGCTCAATTGGCGGAAGACTTGTATAACTTTCAGTGGAGTACGAAAAATGCAAGATTCGTTGCCTTGAAGTGGGGAAAAGATTACTACTGGAACGTTTATAAGCTGGCATCAGACAACGATTAGTGAACAAAAAGCAAGGAGAAAATCAAAATGAATAAGAATCTTTATATGGACATTAATGTATTGCAAACTGTACCATCATCAAATATCAATAGAGATGACACTGGTTCACCTAAAACAGCTATTTATGGTGGCGTGACTCGGTCAAGAGTTTCTTCACAAAGCTGGAAGAGAGCAATGCGTTTAGCCTTTAAACAAGACTCAGAAAATGAAGAATGGCTTAAGAGCTATAGAACTTTGAAAACAGCTAGTCTTTTGGCGAATAAGTTACAAGAACTAGATTCAAATTTAAGTGAAGAAGATGCTTTAAAGAAAGTTGAAGAAGTCTTTAAAGTAGCTGGAATCAAATTAAAAAAGGACAAGAAAACGGGCGAAATGTTAACTGGAGCACTACTACTAGTAAGTGAAGGGCAACTCGAAAAGATCGCTAAACTTGCTTTGTCTGTTGATCAAATAGATAAAGATACAGCTAAAGAAATTAAGAAAAATTTGATGGAAGATCAATCTCTAGATTTAGCTTTATTTGGAAGAATGGTGGCAGATAATCCAGAATTGAATGTGGATGCTTCTAGTCAAGTGGCTCATGCAATTTCCACTCATGAAGTTACTCCAGAATTTGATTATTACACTGCAGTTGATGATGCAAATGCGAAAAGCCAAACAGGTTCTGCAATGCTTGGTACGATTGAATATAATTCATCTACTTTATACAGATATGCCAATGTTAACATTCTTGATTTATTGCACAATCTTGGTAATAAAGCTTTGACTATTGAAGGAATTAAGCTCTTTATCAAAGAATTTGTTTTGACAATGCCGACTGGTAAGGAAAATACTTTTGCTAATAAAACACTCCCTCAATACGTTATGATTAATGTTCGTACTGATACACCCGTTAACCTAGTATCTGCATTTGAAACACCAGTTAGATCTGAAGGCGGATACGTTGATAAATCTATCGATCGATTAGAGGATGAATATAAAAATTCCTTGAAATTTGTAGATAAGCCTGTGTTTAATGTCGAATTGACGAATAGTGAGAATATAGTCGACAATCAGGCTGAAAATATTGATGATTTAATTAATCAAACTGCTGAATTCGTAAAACAGGAGTTAGAAAATGAAGACAGCAACGATTAGATTGACTGCGCCACTTCAGTCTTATGGTAATTCTGCATCTTTTAATCAAAGAACTAGTGATAGTTATCCAACCAAAAGCGCTATTGTAGGTATGATTGCAGCTGCATTGGGCTACTCAAGAGAAGATAATGAAAAAATTTTGGAGCTAAATAATTTATTATTTGCTGTTCGAATTGAGCAATCAGGCAAAATGTTGACAGAGTTTCAAACAGTGGAATACAGAAAGAGTGCAAGCAAGACTGCTCGAAAGTTAACGTATCGTGATTTTATTCAAGATGGAGTTTTCATGGTAGCAATTGGCAGCGATGATGATCAATTGATCGAAAACATCAAAGAAGCACTTGAACATCCAAAATTTCAGCTTTATTTAGGAAGACGGTCTAATCCGCCAGCTGGTCCACTTAAAATTGATATTTTTAATGGAAGAAATCCCTTACAAGTACTAGAAGATTTGCCTTGGCAAGCTTCAGATTGGTATAAGAGGAGCTTTAAGACGTCACAATTTCTAACTAGAATAATTGCTGATGCTAGTTTAGATTCTGAAAGTACCCCCTTAATGAAAAAAGATAAAGTGGGCTCTTTTGATCAAAAAGATAGATATTATCAATATCGTCCTGTCGTAATCAAAAAAGCAGTTAAACTTAAAAATTCAGAAAATAATCAGACAGCAGATAATACTGATTGGGATTTTTGGTCATTTGTGTAGGAGGGTAGAATGTATATTTCGAGAGTTGAAATTGATACTAACAACCGACAAAAAATTAGGGATTTGTATCATTTAGGTGCTTATCATAATTGGGTTGAAAATTGCTTTCCAGATGAATTAAAGAAAAAAGTAAGATTACGCCATTTATGGAGAATTGATGAATTAAATGGTAAAAAGTATTTACTTGTTTTAAGTGAAGAAAAGCCAAAATTAGATAAGCTTGAAAGATATGGTCTTGCCAATACGGCAGAGACGAAAGACTATGATCATTTTTTAAGTAGTTTAAATCAAGGAAAAAAATATCGCTTTAAACTAACGGCTAATCCTTCATATAGAATTACAGATGCAAAAACCGGTAAATCAAAAGTAGTACCGCATATTACTGTTTTGCAGCAAACTAAGTGGTTATTAGATAGATCAGAAAAATATGGTTTTGATTTAGTTAAATCAGAAGATGACGAAGAAACATATGAAATGAATATTACGTCAAGAGATTGGCCACGATTACGCCGCAAGGGCAATAAAATAGTAAAATTAAGTCGTGTTACTTTTGAAGGCTTATTAGAGATTAAGGATTTGCAACAATTTAAGCAGGCAATGGTAACTGGTATAGGGCGTGAAAAAGCTTTTGGGATGGGACTACTCACTGTAATTCCAATGGAATAATATAATGAAAAATAATTATGGTGCTAAGAAACCAGAACGTCAGGAATTAGGACGAGTTTCGGATAGAATAAGTTTTATATATGTAGAACATGCCAGAATAAATAGACAAGATAGTGCAATTCAAGTAGTTGATTACCGTGGAATTATTAATATTCCGGTTGCTTTAGTAAGTGTGCTTTTACTGGGACCAGGAGTTGATGTTACACATCGTGCGATGGAACTAATGGGAGATTCCAGTTTAGCTGTTGTTTGGGTTGGAGAATGTGGTGTACGTCAATATGCACATGGTAGATCGCTGAATCATTCTTCCAGATTATTAGAAGCACAAGCTAAGTTAGTATCTAATCGAAGAAGTAGATTGGCTACAGCTCGCCAGATGTATGAGATGCGCTTCCCAAATGAAGATTTTTCTGATTTAACGATGGAAGAATTGCGTGGTAAAGAAGGTTCTCGAGTTAGGCGGATATATCGTGAACAATCTAAATTAACTGGTGTTAGCTGGAATAAGAGAGAATATAAAGTTGATAATTTTGAGGATGGAACTCCTATCAATAAGGCGTTGACAGCAGCACACCAGGCTTTGTATGGCTTAAGTTATAGTGTTATCGTAGCTTTAGGTGCTTCACCAGGTTTAGGATTTATTCATACAGGTCATGACTTAGCCTTTGTTTATGATTTTGCAGATCTATACAAGGCTAAGTATTCAATTCCAATTGCTTTTAAAATGACTGCTAAATATGGAAATCAAGATATTGCCACACATACTCGGATTGCAATGAGAGATGAGTTTAAGAAAGGTAAACTATTGGCTAAAATGGTAAAAGATTTGAAAAGTCTTTTATTAAAAGATAGTACTGCCGATATTGAATCTCCTCAAGTAATAATGAGTTTGTGGGATGATCGTGAAGGCCTACAGAAATTTGGCGTTCAGTATCATGAGGCACAGTCATGATTGTGATTACTTTAAGCAAAACTCCACAATCTTTACGTGGAGACCTAACTAAATGGTGTCAAGAAGTTCAAACGGGTGTTTATGTTGGAAACTTTAGTGCACGTATTCGTGATCTTATATGGCAAAGAATCATATCTAATATTGGACAGGGTGAAGCAACGCTAATATATAGTACTAATAATGAATTAGGCTTCGACTTTAAAACTACGCGTCAAGATAAAATGGTGGCTGATTTTGATGGCATACCGCTGATGGTGCATTTAAATAGTCAAAATAAGTTATCTAGCAAAAAGAAATTAGGGTTTAGTAAAGCAGCACAGCATCATAAAGTAAATACTTTTCGATCCCAAGTCCAGGATAAAGCAGATAGTTTAACTTCACTAGCGGTTCTTGATATAGAAACAACAGGACTTAATCTTGAAAAAGATAAGATTATATCAATTGGTGCTATAAAATATCTTGAAAATAATGATTGTGAGAAATTTTATCGATTAATCAAAGTTGATACTGAAGTGCCTGATAATATAGAAAAAATAACCCAGTTAAATAAGGGAGTATTAGCTAATAAAGGAATCGATATCAAAACTGCTTTGCTAGATTTGAGAAAGTTCTTAGCCGATAGGATTGTTGTTGGTTATAACTTACCATTCGATATTAATTTCTTGAATAGAGATTTCAAAAAGTATTGTCATTATTCGTTATTGAATGAATGTGTTGATTTGCTTTCTGCAGTTAAAAAGAAAAATGTCTTTTTAGATAATTATCATTTGAGTACTGTGCTAGAAAATTACAATATTAAAAATTCAAATCCACATAATTCGTTAGCTGATGCTGTGGCCACAATGGAATTATTGAAAAAGCTAATTAAAAATGATAATTATAAGATAAAATAATCATTACAAAGTGAAAAAACGGTGCTAACCTTAATGGCTAGTACCGTTTTAATTATGCCTATTGAAAGTATCTATTATTACTTAGCGTAATCATCAATGCCCAAGTGCTCCAAAATAAGTGCGGCAGTTTCTTCAATGGAGCGGTGAGCAACATTAATTACATAGCAACCTAATTTTTTATAAAGTGCTTGTGCTGATTCAAGCTCCTTGTTGATTGAATCCATATTAGAATAAGTAGTATCAGGATTCAAACCATAAGCGATCATTCTTTGACGTCTGATTTCGTTTAATACAGATGGATCGTTAGTCAAGCCAATAATTTTCTTAGGGTCAATTTCATAAATTTCCTTTGGAATATGTGTTTCAGGAACAAGTGGTAAATTAGCTACCTTTAAGTTTTTATTGGCCAAGAACAAAGAAAGTGGAGTCTTAGAAGTTCTTGATACCCCAAGTAAAACAACGTCAGCTTCCAAGAAACCTTTAGGATCTTTACCATCATCGTACATTACAGCAAATTCCATTGCAGAAATTCGGTCAAAGTACTTTTGATTTAAGCTATGCTGTGCACCAATTTTTTGATCTGGGGTCATATGAGTAGTTTGTTGAATTGCTTCAACTACAGGTGAGAAGATGTCAACACATTCAACATTATGCTCACGGGCAAATTTGATAACTGGCATTTGCATTTCATCTTTAACCAAACTATAGATAATTACCAAGTTTGGATATTTTTCAATTTCTGTTAAAACTTCGTCCAACTTCTTTTGGTTAGTGATAAAGGGGTAACGACGATAGTTGATATTGCAGTTAGGAAATTCTGCAGCTGCAGCTGTGGCGTTACTAAAAGCAGTGTCACCAGCCGCATCAGAAATAATAATAATGTTTAATTCATTTTGGTCTTTTGTTTCTACCATATTAAGCTCCTCGTGTATTATTAAATATCTTTCTGAAAATAATTATACTATTAATGAAAGCGGATTAACAATAAAAACTCAGCTCTTTTATTAAGGTAAAGTAGTCGGTTTATTTAACTTAAAAATTTATCAAAAAGTTTTTGAATTGTATTGACCCTAAAGATTAGTTTGGTATAATTTAAGTAAATGTATGGCGTAACGCCAAGAAATGGAAGGAGGGATCACACATGGCTAAGACAATCGTTCACGAAAACGAGTCTATTGATGATGCTCTTCGTCGTTTCAAGCGTTCCGTTTCAAGAAGTGGTACCTTACAAGAATACCGCAAGCGCGAATTCTACGAAAAACCTAGTGTTCGTAGAAAGTTGAAGTCTGAAGCTGCACGTAAGCGTAGACATTATTAATAAACTACTGAGAAAGCTACCTGTTTTTGGGTAGCTTTTCTTTTTGACTTCTTGAAGCATAATTTTGATTATGTTAAGTAAATATTTGTTAGTTTTATTTTAGTTAAGAACATAGTTTGTTATAATACTATTGGGTTTTTAATAGAAAGAAGGATATTAGATGAGTTTGTCAGATCAAATCATGGCTGATATGAAATCAGCTATGAAGAATCACGACAAGACAACTCTTAATACTGTCCGGATGATCAAATCGGCCTTAATGAATGAAAAAATTAAAGCAGGACACGATTTAACTCCAGATGAAGAATTAACTGTTCTTAATCGTGAAAAGAAGCAAAGAGAAGAATCGATTGACGAATTTATTAAGGCTAATCGTGATGATTTAGCTGAAGAAACCAAAAAAGAATTAGCAGTTGTAGAAAAGTACATGCCTAAGCAAATGAATCAGGATGAACTTAGAGCAGCTGTTAAGGAAACAATTGATGAAGTTGGTGCTAAAGGTAAGTCTGACTTTGGTAAGGTAATGAAAGCTTTAATGCCAAAGATTAAGGGACGTGCCGATGGCAAGGCTGCTTCGCAAGCAGTTCGTGATCAGCTAAATTAGTAGTAACAAGAAGGAGCGGGTCTATTTGGCTCAAACAACTTTTACACCTCAAAGACCAGAAAATATTCAAAAACTAGTTGGAGTTAATGATGGAAATTTAAAGCTTCTTTCTGAAGGTTATGATCTTTCTGTGTCAGATGTCGGTAATGAGATTGTCATTGCAGGAGACGATGAAGAGAAGATCAAGAAGGTAGTTGCTGTTCTAAAGGCACTCGATAGTGTTGTGAATACTGGTGTTAACATCGGTGCGCCCGACACAGTAAGTGCGATGAAGATGGCTGACAAGGGTACCACAGAGTACTTTGCAGACCTATATAAAAAGGTTTTGATTAGGGATGCTAAAGGTAGACCTATCAGAGTCAAGAATATGGGACAAAAGCGTTATGTCGAAGCTATTGATAAATCTGATGTTGTCTTTGGAATAGGACCAGCTGGAACAGGGAAAACATTCTTAGCCGTAGTTTGTGCAATTGCCGCCTTTAAGAAGGGAGAAGTTTCTCGAATCATTTTGACTAGGCCAGCTGTTGAAGCTGGTGAATCACTTGGATTTTTACCTGGTGACTTGAAAGAAAAAGTTGATCCATATTTGAGACCAATTTATGACTCCTTGTATGCTATTCTTGGGACTAATACGACTGACCGTTTGATGGAACGAGGCGTAATTGAAGTTGCTCCACTTGCTTATATGCGTGGACGAACTTTAGATGACGCTTTTGTAATTCTTGATGAAGCCCAGAACACTACAGATGCCCAGATGAAGATGTTTTTAACTAGACTTGGATTTAATTCTAAGATGGTCGTAAACGGTGATATGACACAGGTCGATTTACCTGGTCGACAGCATAGCGGGTTAATTGATGCTAGACATATCTTGAAGAATATCGACCAAATTAAATTTATCAACTTTTCTGCTAATGATGTTGTTCGTCACCCTGTAGTTGCGAAAATTATTACTGCTTATGAAAAAGAGGACATTAAACACTAAAAATGGATCCAATTGATATTACTTATAATGATGAAGTTGGCTTTTTAGATGATGAAAAGCGTAACTGGCAAGACTGGATTATGAAACTTTTGTTGCTAGCTAAGAAGGAAATTGGCAAAGATAACAACTTAGAGATGAGTATTAACTTTGTTGACGAAGATCGTAGTCATGAAATTAATTTAAAGTATCGTGACAAAGACCGTCCTACTGATGTAATTTCCTTTGCAATTGAAGATGGTGAGGATTCAATTGATCTTGCAGCATTTGCAGATGATCCAGACTTTCAAGAGGATATCGGTGATCTATTTATGTGTCCTAGTGTGATTAAGCGTCACAGTAAAGAGTATGGTACAGGTTTTGATCGAGAATTTGGATATACAATAGTCCATGGCTTTTTACATTTAAACGGCTACGACCACATTAAGCCGGATGAGGCCAAAGAAATGTTTGGTATTCAAGGAAAAGTGTTAGAAGATTATGGTTTGCCATTGTATCCTGATCAATTAGATGAAGGCAGAGGTAAATAATGGAAGAAAAAGAGTTTAAGTCTGGCTTTGTTGCTTTAGTTGGTCGTCCCAATGTTGGAAAATCAACTTTAATGAACTATTTAGTTGGTCAAAAAGTTGCCATTACGTCTAATAAACCACAAACGACTCGTAATCGCATTTCGGGTATTTATACTTCAGATGAAATGCAAGTTGTTTTTGTAGATACGCCAGGTATTTTTAAGCCTCATTCAAAACTTGACGACTATATGGATAAGGCTAGTGTATCTAGTTTAAATGACGTTGATTTAGTTTTATTCATGGTTGAACCTGAGGAAATGGGTAAGGGCGATCAATACATTGCCAACTTGTTAAAAGAAGTAAAAGTTCCTGTTCTTTTAGTAATTAATAAAGTTGATGAAATTCATCCTAATAAGCTTTTGCCAATTATGGATTCATATCACAAACTTGAGGGCTTTAAAGAAATACTACCGATTTCTGCTACTCAAGGAATTGGGATTGAAGATCTGCTTAAAACAATTAAGGAATATTTGCCAGTAGGCCCACAATATTATGGTGCTGATCAGATCACAGATCGGCCTGAATATTTTGTGGTAGCCGAGTTAATTCGTGAACAAATTCTGCGACTGACTTCACAAGAAGTACCACATGCTACTGCTGTCGCAGTTGATCATATGAATACTCATCAAAATGGCAAGCTCTTGATTGAAGCGACTATCTATGTTGAGAAAGACGGTCAAAAAGGCATTATTATTGGTAAGGGCGGTAAGATGCTCAAGCAGATTGGGATTAATTCACGTCAAGAGATTGAAAGATTGCTTGGTGAAAAGGTCAACTTGCGTCTTTGGGTTAAGGTCCAACATAACTGGCGTTCTGACCCTAACTTTTTGAAGCGAATAGGCTATGACAAAAAAGAACTTTAGTTGAATTACTGTTGTATAAGCGTTGTCGAAAGATGACGTCTTTTTTGTATGTTTAGGGAGACAAGAAAATTCTATTCGTTGGATGACTAATGAGACAGAAATAGATACAATAGTAATTGACAAAGTGATGAAATTTTGGGATCTATTGTTTTGTGATTGTTGTTATATTGGGATTTGTTTACTGTATTCTCCACGTGTGTGGAGGTGATCCCGTCAATTAGATATGAGTATTATTGGTCAGCAGGTATTCTCCACGTGTGTGGAGGTGATCCCATGTAAGTCCTTTGCTAATTCTTCTGCAGGTAGTATTCTCCACGTGTGTGGAGGTGATCCCAGTGACACCGCCGCCAAACAATACAAAACTAGGTATTCTCCACGTGTGTGGAGGTGATCCTTACGTGAACGCTAGGATCTGTCATTGTTTTTAGTATTCTCCACGTGTGTGGAGGTGATCCCTTTCACTCAGTTTCTGCTGCTGATAAATCATAGTATTCTCCACGTGTGTGGAGGTGATCCTAAGAAACGTCAACTTTCAGGCGTTGAATCATCGTATTCTCCACGTGTGTGGAGGTGATCCCGAGCTGTTGATCAAATTATGCTCAAACATGGTGTATTCTCCACGTGTGTGGAGGTGATCCTAACGATGCTTTTTATAAGTCCAAAGAGTGGCGGTATTCTCCACGTGTGTGGAGGTGATCCCGTGATTTAAGAGAAACGTTCGAAACCAAGAAAGTATTCTCCACGTGTGTGGAGGTGATCCTAAAGTTCGATTGAGATCATCATCAAATTTACCGTATTCTCCACGTGTGTGGAGGTGATCCTAAAATAGACGTTAACCTAGTCCCAAACATTTGGTATTCTCCACGTGTGTGGAGGTGATCCTGGGAACGTGGTGGATTCGATGCACAACATGCAGTATTCTCCACGTGTGTGGAGGTGATCCTATGACTACGCTTACCGTTCCGACCGTGAAGTTGTATTCTCCACGTGTGTGGAGGTGATCCTGTTTGTGTTATTGTAGCGGTGTTAATCGCTGCCGTATTCTCCACGTGTGTGGAGGTGATCCTAAAGCGACTGTATGAGGTTATGATCTATCTTAGTATTCTCCACGTGTGTGGAGGTGATCCTGATGTTCCGCAGAATGGGCAAAAACGAATTTTGTATTCTCCACGTGTGTGGAGGTGATCCTCAGTATTTGACAGAATGCAAGAACAAGCTGAAGTATTCTCCACGTGTGTGGAGGTGATCCTGACACTGACACTACGGCTGGCGGTTTTGCAGGGTATTCTCCACGTGTGTGGAGGTGATCCCCAGCCAAGAATTAGCCGGTATTAACAATATTCGTATTCTCCACGTGTGTGGAGGTGATCCTTTATCGTTCTGATGGAAAAGGAGATATTGTTTGTATTCTCCACGTGTGTGGAGGTGATCCTGAACATATGTTAGGTGTTTGGGACTTTGAAGAAGTATTCTCCACGTGTGTGGAGGTGATCCTGTAAAAATTTACATGCTGGGTAACACAGTAAAGTATTCTCCACGTGTGTGGAGGTGATCCCTCATCAAAAATAATTGTAGTTACTTTGGGATAGTATTCTCCACGTGTGTGGAGGTGATCCTATATGTTTCTCGTATGATATTTGCTAAAGATAAGTATTCTCCACGTGTGTGGAGGTGATCCCCATCACAAAACATAGTGAAGCAGTTACACCCAGTATTCTCCACGTATGTGGAGGTGATCCTATCTCTAGTAGCTCCTACAAAAACATCAATATGTATTCTCCACGTATGTGGAGGTATTGCTATATTGGGATTCCTGAAGAAATCATGAATGTAATTATACGAGACCACAAGGAAAAATTTTAAAATCTCAGGCTTCTAAAAAGCAAAAAGAAATTTTTAATAGTTGGCAGGAAAAATGAAAGAAAATATGTAAAGACAACTAAAATAATCAACAGAGCTGCTCTTGGAATATTTATTGTTGCAGTAGTAATTTTTTATTATAGGGTTAGTGAAGTAAAATGACAGTTAGTGAAGCACAAAAAAAGACGACTAAAAAGTGGGATACCAAAAACAAAACTCGAAAACAGTATTTAAATCGGTTACTAAAAATTTTATTTTGAAAGAAGCCACCACAGAGGACCTTGAACAAATTAAAAAGTATTTTGGGCAAAGAAAACACGGAAAAGATTGATTGTGGTAGAAAACGCTGCATGAATAATTGTAATTTTTAGTAAAAAGTTTTGGAGGTACTTTTTAATGATTGATTTAAATAGTTCAGATATTATGGACGCACAAGAAGCTTCGAAAATTTGGTAAGCAATGGGTGAAGGCATGGAAGCTATTACAGGTGTTAAAGATCTAAGAAAAAATAAATAATTCATTAACCATTGCCTTTGGTTTGTATTAAGTCATTAGTCTTCTTCCATAATTATGTGAATATGGGTAATGCGCTATTTTTCATTAAGAACGCTAGTAGAAAAGTTTTAATGAAAAACGCCCGAAAATCCCCGTATTTTAATGCGGGGATGGATAGGGCCAAGCTGACCTAG
>NZ_PCZI01000011.1:0-68443 GCF_002554085.1 Lactobacillus sp. UMNPBX1 | reverse complement strand
GAAATTAAGGTTAGACTAATGGTTCACAACCTACCGCAAAAATATTGACACTTACTACTATCATAGTAAAATTGACATATTCATGAATTATTCAGTAGAATTAAAGCAGGCTTTCAGCAACGGTTAGCTACCGCGAAAGCTTAGTAACTTAGTGCTGACTCCACACCCCTCACAAATCCTGATGTTACGGAGGTGATGAGTCATGCCAAATTGAATAGACTGCAGAGTGCGAAAGCCGCGTGATAGCTTGGTCTATTGCAATAAGTATAACGCTAGACGCAGTTGGCAAATTTGTCATCAATCTAGCAAAAGCTTATGTGATAATAAAAAAGCTAACCACAAGGGTTAGCACGAACCGTCACCTGAGTTACGATTGGAGTTAGCAACTTGCACTTGCTAGCTCCTTTTCTTTTATTATTATATGAAATAAAACCAAAAACTGCAATCAATTAAAATTTGGTGTAAGTGTAAATGTTTTTGCGGTAGCCTAAAAACCATTAGTCTGACCTTAATTCCTTAATAATTTATGTGGTTTAACATTCGATTGAATTTACTTAAATAACTTCCGCCAGCAACTTCTGTTGTTAACGCTCCATGTTGAATTCCAATGTGCGTTTCATGACGCCGCTTTAAGCTATCTCTAGCTGCTGCCTGTAATTTCTTGCTGATCAACTTACCTGTCTCAAAGTCACTATTGAGCCATTGCTCTAAGCTGTGACAGCACTTTTTGAAATGCACGAAGCTATTAGCTACTTCCTTGTAGGAATACTGGATGAAAACAATGAAGAACTACAGAAAAGTGTAGCAGATGCACATTATTATGCTACTCAAACAGAACTTGATGCTGAAAGTATTGATGATAAACTTGCTTTAACCGTAGTCAAGTTACTGTTATTAGCTAAAAACGCACATACTTATTTTGCTACTGAGCTTGCTAAACGTAGCTTTGAAGTTGAAATGCTGATACAAGCATTATGTGTTGAAATTATGAATAATGTTGAAAAAATTGCATAAGCACAATGAAAAAGTTACATTTATTAGTAACTTTTTTATTGTTTTGTGTTGATTTAGATGCTATAAAATGTGTTAGTATCTATAAAGCTTGCGAGGATAATTGGCTCATAACTTGAAAGATCAGCATTTCTAAGGCGGGTTACTACTTTCAACTCTTGAATACAAAATATGTTAATCTTTCCCACGGTAATATCTTTTAAGTTCTTGATATAAAGAACTATTTTCTAGCAAGTATTCATTATAGTGAAAAATTCCTAGTATTTTCTGGCAGAAAGGTTGCATTATTGTGACTACAATTGTAAACTAATAAGTGTTAGGAGGTTACAAACGTAAACTTAGAATTCAATTAATGGAGGAAGCCAATTGAAGGATGCAAAGAATGTAACCATCACCGATTCTGAATGGATGGTTATGAAAGTAATTTGGACAATGGGACATGCGACTAGTCGTGAACTAATTGATGCTATGAACGAATTAGAAGGCTGGTCAGCTTCAACAACCAAAACGCTACTTCACAGGTTGATTCAAAAACAGGCGGTTGCGCAGCATGGCGGCAGTCGACCATTCACGTATAAGCCGGTTGTTGGCGAGAAGGAATCAATGGCGGCAGCGGCAGATGATTTGTTTGACCATATGTGTGCGATGCGGGTTGGTTCAACAATTGCCGGCGTTATTCAGTCAAGGGAACTCTCACGGGCGGATATTGCGAACTTACAGGCGATTCTAGCTGAAAAGGCCAAAACAGCGCCCGAGGAAGTTCAGTGTAACTGCTTGCCAGGTGATCAAAAGTGTTAAGACTGTGGTGTTCTGTTTACTTTTAGGATTGCTGCACAAAAATCCCGAGCCCGGGGATTTCCACACAAGGAACTTATATTTAGGCTTCTAACCGCTTTGCTACGCACACTTATTTTTAGGAGGGTCGATAATCATGGAAAATAAAGAGGAACATATGAACATGAAAAGCATGAGTGCTAAGAATATGGAAAATAATGAATCAAATATGAGTCATATGGATCACGATATGACCGAAACGGATCACAGCCAAATGAACATGAATCACGGTGATATGGATATGGCTGGGACCGACATGATGATGCACGGTGGCTCAATGATGCATATGGGGAATTTGAAAGTTAAATTTTGGGTCTCCGTTGTCTTAGCGATTCCAGTTTTACTGTTAGCACCAATCATGGGTTTAAACGTTTCCATCCTTAGTTTCAGTTCACCGCTAATTGTTGGCATTATCATCGTTTTGTTTGATACGGCACTTTACTTTTATGGCGGAATGCCCTTTTTAAAGGGGGCTAAAGCGGAAATTCAGAATAAATCTCCTGAAATGATGACGCTAGTAACCCTTGGAATTTCCGTTTCGTATTTCTACAGTTTGTACGCATTTATTGCCAACAACTTCTTGAACCCGGCAAATCCTGTAATGGATTTTTCGTTCGAACTTGCAACCCTGATTTTAATTATGCTTCTAGGACACTGGATTGAAATGAATGCATTGATGGGGGCTGGGAATGCATTACAAAAGATGGCGGCTCTGTTGCCTAAGACGGCCCATCTAGTTACAGATAATGGTGAAACAAAAGAAGTGCCAGTATCTGATTTAAAAGTTGGTCAAGCTTTCCAAGTGCGTTCAGGTGAGAGTATTCCAGCCGATGGTGTTATTACGGCTGGGGAGTCGACCGTGAATGAAGCACTGGTAACCGGTGAATCTGCTGCCGTTACCAAGAACGTTGGCGATAAGGTCATTGGTGGTACAATCAACAATAACGGGACGCTAACGGTTAAAATTAGTGGTACTGGTGACTCCGGCTATCTTTCTCAAGTAATGAAAATGGTTCGAAATGCCCAGCAAGCTAAATCTAAAGCAGAAGATAAAGCTGATTTAGTTGCCAAGTATCTATTTTACGCGGCACTTAGTGTTGGGATTATTGCTTTCTTTGCCTGGTTACCCCAGGGATTGGCGACTGCAATGACGATCATGGTGACCGTCTTCGTGATTGCTTGCCCGCATGCATTAGGATTAGCGATTCCATTAGTGGTTTCTCGTTCTACTACGATTGGCGCTCAAAATGGGCTATTAGTTCGAAATCGCCAAGCCATTGAAGCAAGTCAACATGTTAGCCACGTTCTCTTGGATAAAACTGGCACGTTAACAGAAGGTAAATTTACGGTGAATGCATTGATTCCAAATGATGGGATTGACGAAACAACGTTATTAAGCCGACTGGCCGCCCTTGAAAATAATTCGACTCATCCACTGGCCCAAGCAATCATTGCTGAAGCCCAAGCGAAGGACATTGAAGTCGTTGCGGCTGAAAAGTCTCAAAATATTCCGGGCGTTGGTATTTCCGGTAATATTGATGGCACTGACTATATGATTGTTAATGGTAACTATTTAACAAAGCAAGGGATCAGGTTTGACAAGGCCACTGCTGATAAATGGGCTGCTAAGGGTAATTCCGTCAGCTTCCTATTGCAGGGTACCCAAGTTCAAGGAATGGTTGCTGAAGGCGACACCATCAAAGCGAGTGCTAAGGAATTAATTAGTGGTCTTCAGAGGCGAGGAATTACCCCCGTAATGCTCACTGGCGATAATCCAAAAGCCGCGGAACACGTTGCTAACTTACTAGGATTGACTGAATTCCATGCAGGCCTATTACCAGATGATAAGCAAAAGATTATTGCTGATTATCAAGCAAAGGGCAATCACGTCATCATGGTTGGTGACGGCGTAAATGACGCACCAAGTCTTTCCGCGGCCGATATTGGAATTGCAATTGGTGCCGGAACCGATGTTGCCATTGATTCCGCTGATGTTGTGTTGGTTAAATCAGAACCCAGCGATATTTTACATTTTCTTGATTTGGCTAAAATCACAAATCGGAAAATGGTTCAAAATCTCTGGTGGGGAGCAGGCTACAATATTGTCGCAATTCCACTCGCTGCCGGTGTGTTGTCATTTATGGGAATCACTCTAGACCCAGCCGTTGGTGCTGTGGCCATGGCGATGTCGTCAATTATCGTGGCAATTAATGCGATGGGATTGACTGGTAAAAAGATTAAAAACGTGTAATTAAGTGATGACAAAAACTTATTATAGAAACAAAGCAAAAGGAAGTGAAACTATGTCACAATGGATTCTGATAGCCCTTTTTCTTCTAGCACACCCACTCATGATGCTATTTATGCACAAGGGTATGCACAAGGGTATGCACGGTGGCTCTGGTAGTATGGGCTGCTGTGGAAACAACACTCAACAAAATTCCAATAATACTGAAAAGCCACGTAAAAAAGTCAATTAACTTGGGGGTATATATTATATAAAAATATTAACTGGTAGTCGCGGTGATGAGGTCCATGAACACCTTTACGAAAATGGTCAAAGACGGGTTGGTCATCGTATACTAAAGAAAAATACAGTGACAAACAACGGAGAATTTCACCCTGTACCTGGAAATATAGTTCTCATTCCCTTAAAAGGGACGGTGAAACTGACCACACCAGATCAAGAATGTACAATCAAAAATGGTCAACTTGCAATACTTGGACCAACTGATAGTTTTTACTTAACTGCAATTGATGATGTTGAATTTGTCGGTGTTGTTGATATTAAATAGCTCAAAAAGAGTGTCACATGGCACTCTTTTTTATATATGCTGGCTTCTCCATATTTACGACACATATGACTGTTTTAATAAAGTGTATTTCAAAAAAATAGAGGAGAAAGACCAGCTGGTAGTTTGGTCTTTTTTCTCTTGAAAAAAATGCATTCTAAATAGTTAATTCATTTTCTTGTGGTTAAGCTAACACTAGCCTGCCCCGCTCGGGTAGAGTTCTGCATGAGATGCGCTCGCTATGCAATAGCCCGTCGGAGGTTTTTCTAGCCGGATAATAGGCGCAGAAAAATAGCAGTTCTCCCAGTAGGAAGGGAGAACGCTACTACCTCGTAGAGCCCACACTTTACCTTGTAAAGTATAGTGGGTTATACTTACTTGGAAGTAATCACCGAATTCCAGTTAGAAACTATTTTGTAACTACGTTTTGAGGAGGATAAAATGCGTTCTTACGTCCGGCATTACCCACTAGCGATAGCTAAATTAATGTGTCTGTGCTCCCCTAAAATCTGCTGATTTATTACTGACTAATACAGGAGGTTTTTATGGGACAGACAATCATATCTGCTATTGGTGTTTATATTTCCACCAGTATAGATTATTTAATTGTTTTGATTATTTTATTTGCACAGCTATCACAGAATAAACAGAAATGGCATATTTATGCTGGGCAATATCTAGGCACGGGCTTACTTGTAGGGGTGAGTTTAGTTGCTGCTTATGTCGTCAATTTCGTGCCTGAAGCATGGATGGTTGGATTGCTTGGTTTAATCCCTATCTATTTAGGGATTCGCTTTGCAATTGTTGGAGAAGGTGAGGAAGAAGAAGAAGAAGAGGAAGAAATTATTGAAAGATTAGAACAAAGTAAGGCAAATCAACTGTTTTGGACAGTTACATTGCTGACAATTGCGTCTGGCGGAGATAATTTAAGTATCTATATACCTTATTTTGCTTCGTTAGATTGGGCACAGACCCTCGTGGCGTTGCTTGTGTTTGCAATCGGCGTAATTATCTTTTGCGAGCTTAGTCGGGTGCTATCCTCTATTCCGTTAATATCCGAGACAATTGAAAAATACGAGCGAATCATTGTACCCTTAGTATTCATTCCACTTGGACTATACATCATGTATGAAAATGGCACGATAGAGACTTTTCTAAACTTTATTTTATAGATAAAAAAGCCCCTTAAATGATATGACCCCCGAAATTAGTGTTCTAATTTCGGGGGTTATTTTCATGACTAAATACACTAAAGAAATCAAACTTGCTATCTACCACGAATGGGTAAATGATTACAGAAGAGGCACCTACCTTAGCCGGAAATATGGGATGGGGCGTGGAGGAATCCAGTATTTGGTGGGCTTGATTCAAAAACATGGTGAAGATATTCTGGATCGCCCTCAACAGAAATATACTGCTGATTTCAAGCTTGCTGCCATTGATAGAGTTCTGCTAGGCGGTGAAGCACTTAGACAGGTTTCTCTAGACTTAGGACTTGCAAAAACAGTCCGTCTTTTTATAGAAATTATAAAATTTGTACTTTAACTCGCATAAATCGTAAATATCTAATATAGGGATGCTGAGATCGCAATTCTAAGAACAAGTTTATTAAAGCTATTAATAATTAATCAAATAAGGTCACAGAAACACAAAAAATCTAGTTAGCAAAAAACTAACTAGATTTTTTAATATCTTTTACTCATTAGTAAGCAATAAAGTGATCAGAGTGTTCTTGGCGACCATCCTTGTTACGTTCTTGCCATGAAACTGAAAAACCAAAGTAAGTAGTTTCTGGGTGATCAATAGAGTTATAAGTCAACATGATTTGGGCATGACGAAGTTCAACTGTACTAAAGAGCATTCCAACTACATCATTGTAAACAGAACGTTGTAAAGTAGACTCTTTTGGAATATTTGAAGCTTATCTGTAAAATATTACGAATGTTACTTTTTTACAACAATTCTGTGGAATCGCTTGTCTAGACCTGATTTGCTGGATACAATGGAGGTGTTATATTAAGGAGGACACGTTTTATGAAGAAGAGACTTTTGACCAGTTTTGCTGCTGCCGCTATGCTTACTTCTGTAGCTGTGCCAGCAGTAAACACTACGATGATGAATCAGGCCTCAAGCCAACGAGTTTCTGCCGCTACCGCTGATCAAACTGCATTTTTAAATAAAGCTGCTAAGCAAGCAGTTAAAGCAGCCAAAAAATATGGAACTTTGCCATCAGTGATGATTGCCCAGGCAATAACTGAGTCAGGCTGGGGTAAATCAGGGTTAGCCGTGAATGCCAACAACCTTTTTGGGATGAAGGCTGATAGTTCTTGGACTGGTGAAACTTATACTACCAAGACTAGAGAAGAAGACAAGAACGGTAAGAGTTACTATATTACTGCCGCATTTAGAAAGTATCCATCTTTTGAACAATCATTTGAAGATAATGGAAGCAAGTTGAGAAATGGTGTTTCTTGGGATCCATTGCGTTACAAGGGTACTTGGATTGAGAATGCTTCAACTTATGCATCAGCTACCAGGGCTTTGACTGGGACTTACGCTACCGATTCTAAGTATGATAGGGCTTTGAATAGTCATATTACTAGTTTGAATTTGACCAAATATGATCCTGTAACTATTAATACTACGAGAACTTATACTGCTGGTAAGGATAGTTCAACTTATAATTGGCCAACTGCTCCATCTGTTGCCAGTGCTATTGGCTCTGTTAAAGCTGGTGAAAAAGTAGTAGTTACCAAGACTATTACTTTCCATGATGGTTCAAGCAGAATGTATATTGATGGTCGCGGTTGGGTTAATGGCTCAGTTTTGGACAAGAGCAGTTCTGCAACTAAGGAACCAGTAACTCAGGCACCTAAGAATGTGCCAGCTGTTTCTAAGAACTTGATGCATAATGCCTATGTTTATGACCAAAACGGTAAGAAGCTAAAGGGCAAGATGTACAAGACCAGTGATGAAAACGGTGGTAAGTGGATCAATACTTATGGTACCAAGACCATCAAGGGTAAGACCTACTACCGTGTCGGTGAAAATGAATACATTGCAGCTGGCAATATTGATGGTACTTTGAAGTTCTTGAAGAAAACTTCCTATGTTTATAATCAATATGGCAATCGCGATAACAATTTGAAGCACAAAAAGCATAGCCAAATTGCCACTTATGGTAGTGCAGTAACAATTAATGGTAAGAAATACTATCGAGTAGGTATTCGTCAATACATTAAGAAATCAAACTTCATGTAGTTAAGGAAAGAATTTTATTGTGAAAGTACGCAAATTTTTGATTGCCTTAATTGCATTTTTCGGCGTAATTGGCGTAATGTCAACTAACCAAGTCGACGCCGCTTCAATTAACAGTTTGGCTAAGAAGTACCAATATAGTGGGGTTACTTATTTATACAAAATGCTCAAACTAGAGGGGATAAAGTACAATGAATTCCCTGGTGTTGAGTATCAAAATGGCAAACCAGAAGGGATTGTAGTTCATGAAACTGATGATCCCGGTGCGACTGCTCACGATGAAGCAATTTACTTTAACCGTGAATGGAATAAGATTAATGCTTACGTAAATGCTTTTGTTGATAGCAAGCAAATTATCCAAATGTGTTCTCCTAACGTTGGTACTTGGGGTGCAGGGCAACAAGCTAATAACCGCTTTATTCAAATAGAACTATGTGAAGAAAGCAGTCGTGATGCCTTTGCTAAGTCAGTTAATAATGATGCAATTTATATTGCTAAGTTGTTGCACCGCTATGATCTAAAGCCAGATAATGCTTGCGATGATGGTGATGGTACAATTTGGTCGCACAAGGCAGTTAGCGCCTTTTTAGGTGGGACTGATCACGTTGACCCTGATGGTTACTTTGCCAAATGGGGTTATGATATGGATCAATTTTATTCTTTAATAAAGTATTACTACGACTTACAAAAGAAGAATGAAAATACTAACAGTAAAGATCCAAACAAGATTAAGGACGAAGTATCAGCAGAAGTTCAAGGCGCAGTAACTTTAGGCCATGATGCTTATGTTTACGACAAGAACGGCAAGAAGACCAAGACCTTGAAGTTAGCTGGTAGTCCAGTAACTGTTTTAGGTTACAAGTTGATCAATAATAAGAAATACTACCAGATTGGTAAGAATCAATATGTAGTAGCTACTAATATTGACGCGACAGTTAGAACTGCAAAGAAGAATACTTACTTGCGGACACGCTTAGGCCGAATTCAAAAAGATAATTTGGTCAGAAAAGGCAGCCGAGTGATGACTTACGGTAGTAAGATCACCATTAACAATCAAAAGTATTATGCTTTGAATGCTACGCAATATGTATTAGCAAGCGATATTAGATAGAAAAAGATACGTCTTAAACCACAATTAATGGGAATTAAGGCGTATTTTTTGTATAATTCTTGTGTTGAATGTGAAAAGGGGAGAGTATATGGCGCAATTATCACTATTTTTAGTCGTCTTATTGGCGCTCGTGATTCCAATTTTTATGGCGCGTTTTAAAATTAGTACCGTGCCAACCGCAATTGCGGAAATTATTGTGGGAATTATTGTCGGTTCGAGCGGCTTTAACATTGTGGTTTCGACACATGATTTGACGTTTTTATCGAACCTCGGCGTAACTTTGCTGATGTTTTTATCAGGGATGGAAATTAACTTCGATCTCTTGCAACGGAAAAATAATCCGAAAGCTAAGTCACAAGCAGGAAAAACAGTTGATCCTTTGCCTACTGCTTTAACTGCTTTTGCCGGCATTGTGATTATGGCCTTTATTTTAGCTTATGTTTTGAAGCTAATTAGCTTATTTAGCAATATTGTTTTAGCAGCGATTATTTTTATGACTGTTGCTTTAGGGGTTGTTATTGCTACCTTGAAAGAAAAAGATATCCTTGGGCGGCCGATCGGACAGACGATCTTACTGACTGCCGTGTTAGGTGAAGTAATTCCGCTGCTTTTGTTAACGATTTATGCTTCAGTTAATGGGGGCAACGCAGAGCAATTATGGCTGATTATTCTACTTTTTGTAGCGGCAATCTTTCTTTTGCGCCGTTTCAAGCAGCCATATCTTTGGTTTAGCAAGGTAACCAAGGCTACGACCCAGTTGGATATTCGCTTGGCCTTCTTCTTAATTTTTGCTTTAGTTACAGTAGCCGAACGAGTTGGTGCCGAAAACATCTTAGGTGCATTCTTAGCCGGAATGGTTATGAAGTTGTTAGAGCCTAGTGAAGCTACTAAAGATAAGTTAACTTCCATTGGTTATGGTTTCTTTATTCCAATTTTCTTCATTATGACTGGAGTGGGCTTGAACTTAAAGTCATTATTTGCTCGTCCATCATCATTGATGCTGTTGCCAGTTTTGGTTATCTTCTTGTTCTTGGCTAAAGCTCCAGTCGTCTTAATCTATATGCGTTACTTTGAGAAAAAGAATGCTTTTGCTGGTGGTTTTTTAACGGCAACGACGATTACGATTGTTTTGCCAACCTTGCAAGTTGCGCGTAAATTGCATGCAATTACTTCGACTCAATCTGACGTCTTTATCTTAGCAGCAGTAATTGTCTGCATTGTTAGTCCAATTGTCTTTAATTCTAACTTTGTTTTATCACCAGAAGATCGGATCAAAGAAACAGTTACTATCGTGGGTGCCAATGCCTTTACGGTACCAGTTGCTCATGATTTACATGATAATTGGTACTCAATCAAGATGTTTACTGATCAAAAGGACCAATACGAGACTTATGATAGCCGAGTTAAAGGCTTAACTTTGCTCAATAATTTGGATAATCAAAGTCTAGAACATAGCAGCGCCTTTGATTGTGATATTTTTGTCGCAGCAGGGCATCATGATCAAGAAAATGCACGCATGGCAGAATATGCCAAAGACTTAGGTGTTAAACGGGCAATTGCGCGGATGAATGAAGTAGACAGTGATACTTTATCGCACTGTCAAGAAGCAGGCGTGGAAGTATTTAACTTTACTAATGTGCGTTCAGCTTTAATGCGGGCCTTGATTGAATCACCAACGGTCTACAAGATTATGACTGATACCAATAACGTTTTGTACTCAGTAAAGGTGAAGAATACGCGTTATACTGGGCGACCACTTAGTGATTTGGAATTTGTTGACAAGATCACGGTTAGTCGAATTCGCCGTGGCAATGAATGGTTGATTCCGCATGGTTGGACTGTAATTGAACCAAATGATATTTTGATCTTTTCCGGGGCCTTTAAGGATGCGGATCAAGTAAAGAAATTATTGAGTCATCAAAATTAACCAAAAAAACTAGTTGCAAATTTTGCAGCTAGTTTTTTACTATCTTAATGATTTTGTCCTTCTACGGCTTTTATATCACTTTGACCATCACGCTCAACAATTGCGCCAATTGCTGCGGTTAGGCCTTTAACAATATCAGCTAGTGCCATCGAAGGCTGATTTGGCCTGGTGATAACCTGTTCTGGCAAAAATGGAATATGAATGAAGCCAGCTTTAAGCTTAGGAAATTCTTTTGCGCGCATGTACTGCACTTGGTAAAAAATATGGTTGCAGACATAGGTGCCAGCTGTGTTAGAAACTATTGCTGGTAAACCTGCCGTCCGAATTGCCTTGGCCATGGCCTTGATCGGCAGTTGTGTGAAGTAGGCGGTGTCCCCATCTGGTTGAATCGGTTCATCTAGTGGTTGATAGCCATCATTATCAGGGATGCGGCCATCGTTAATGTTGATGGCTACACGCTCAGGAGTTAGGGCTGACCGACCGCCAGCTTGACCAACATTGAGTACGTAGTCAGGTTGCTCTTTTACGATTGCTTGATGCACGACTTGGGCTGATTTATTAAAAACTGTAGGGATTTCTAATTTAATAATTTTTGCTCCCTTGATGGTATCAGGCAATTTTTTGACTGCCTCAATGGCAGGATTAATCTTATCGCTGCCAAAAGGATCAAAACCAGTTACTAGAATTTTCATTGTTTGTCTCCATTTAGAAAATTTTGAGAATAGTTAAATCATTGAATTTCTTGCTTTGGTCAAAATTTGCATTGTCTCTAAAGTATTCACGAAAGCTAAGTCAGCTTTTTGGGTATCATGTTGGTTGATCATTTGAGCAAAGGCATTAAACTCAGCCGCCATACGGTGAGGATATTTGTTTAAGCTGTAACGCTTAGGCTTTTCATTGCGCATCTCAACTGTGAAATTATCGAGCGTTCCCGTTGAACCGTCAAAGTAGATGCTGCCTTTTTCACCTTCAATAAAGGAACGTGGTGTTACGTAGCTATCTTTGGCCGCAGTGAGGGATGCTTGCTTATCAGGGTAAGAAAGATGAAGAATCCCAGAAGTATCAACGCCTTTTTGCATATTTGCATAATATTGAACTTGATCAGGCAAGCCAAACAACGCAGCTACTAAGTGAATATTGTAGATATTCAAGTCCATCAAGGCGCCACCATCTTTTTTAGGGTCAAAAACTGGGGCAATTTTACCAGTCAAGAAGGCATCATAACGGCTGGAATATTGCGTATAATTCAGATTAATGATGTGGATTGGGGCGATCTTAGCTATTTCTGCTTTAATCTGTTTGAAGTTCTCTAAATAAAGGTTAGTAATGGCTTCAACAATGATTAAGTCTTTTTCGTCAGCGAGCTTTTTTAGTTCTTCAGCTTCGGCAGTGCTTTGGACAAAAGGCTTTTCACAGATGACATTTTTGCCATGTTCAAGCGCAGCTTTAGCAACTTCGTAATGAAGAAAGTTGGGTACAGCCACATAAACTGTGTCAACTTCAGGGTCGGCTAGCAATTCATCATTGTCGGTGTAAGTGCGGGCAATGTGATATTGCTGGGCTAAATCTTGCGCAATTTTTTCACTACGTTTAGTTGATGAAATGGCCGTAATCGTCATGTTTTTTATTTGGTCAGCGGTTGTTAAAAAATCGTGGACGATCATGCCGCTGCCGATAATTCCTAATTTCATTTTTGACCTACTTCTTTTTAGTATTAGTGGTTGGCAAATCTTTGGCGTTGGTTGCGGAAGTTGGGACTTTCAAGAAGTCGTGACTGCCGAAATTGCCGTAACTTTGACCAACCTTAACGTGCATTAATTTGCCTAGTTTTAAGTTAACAAAGACATTAAAGGTGGATAGTTTATCATCCTTAACAACAGCCTTTACATTCATTGATTGGTATTTGCCCAATTTTTGAATTTGCTTGAAAACCTTAGCTTGATTGGTGCTTTGTGCAGTAGTGTTAAAAATTGGTGCTGCCGCCTTTTTCATTAAAGCTTGATCAGTACTTTTAGCAGTTAAAGTGTAAGTATAAACACCATCTTTTTTGCTTTTCTTCATCTTATAAGCTGAAACTAACTGATCACTTGGGTTGGTAATCATGTGATTATTCATAATTGCATCAGTTAATTCAGCGTAATTGTGGCCAGTAAGTTTTTCAAGATCAGCCTTATACCAAGTGTTTTGCCCATTGATGTAAACTTTATTGAGGTTAACCCATTCTTCATTGGAACTGGTTTTACCTTTATTGGTTGTTTGGTTAGTGATATGGTAAACCGTGTTTTTCCCACCAAAGGTAGTATTGGCTAAAGCTACTTGACTTGAAGTATCTGTTCCCAAGGTAACTGATTGAATAACTTGTCCAGATTGAAAGCCTTTCTTCATCTTTTGCACCACTTGAGTCTTGGTTAAAGCTGGCGCAGCTTTCTTTTCTTGTTTACTACAGCCCCCTAATAAAAAGAGGGCGGCGAAGGATAAGCCGATAATTGTTTTCTTTAATTTCATTTGCATTTCTCCTGTATGTTTCAATTAATTCTATTATAACTAAAAAATCTGCTTCTTATTGACGAAGCAGATTATTCTTTAATTTTATTTTGTATTAAGCTTGCCTAAATCAACGGCTGACTTCTTAACTGAAGCGGGTACAGTTAACTTTTTAACTTGGTTAATTTGATCAATTTGCATGGTGAAGTTCTTCTTTTGACCGTCGTCTTTGTAGGTCGAGTCAATATTAACCTTTTTGATATGATAGTTTTGATCAACGTTAATTTGGATGTCATTTTTGATCGGCTTCACATTATCAAGATCAATCCCGATTAAAGCAGTGAAAGCCGAGTCAGAAATAATGGCATTCCAAATTTTCTTGTTGTTTCCTTTATAAATGAGCAGGTAATCTTTGCCGTTTTGCTTTACCTTAAAGGATTTAGCAGTAGGGATAAAAGGCATGAGCAAGCTGCCGTTTAAGCTATCGGTGATGGCGCCGTAAGCACTAGTTTTAGATAATTTAGTCTTGAACCAGTGTTGTGAGTTGGTACCCTTCATTTTGATGTAATTGTTTTTGCCTTCAATCCACATTTGATAGTGGTTAGAATTGCTAGAAACATTGGCATAAATGACAGTTGGCTTTTTAGTGTATTGTGCTTCAGCTTTTTGTTGCGTTTTTTGATTAGCTGATTCATTCCAAGAAGCGTGCATTGAATTAAAATTATCTTTTTCTGCCTTGGTTAAAATAGTTTTAGCAGTAGGTAAATTAGCTGTTTTGTTTGAATCTGTTTTAGAGCAAGCCGTTAAAAAGAGTAATGCTAATAAAACGGTAATGATAATATTTTGGTGTTTAAATTTCATATATAACTTTCTTTCATTAAATTTTTTCTTTTAGTATAGCAAGAATAACGTTACAAAATTGAAAAAACACGATTTTTTTAGCCTTAACTCTATGAAAAAATTTGTGAAATGTGTAAAATATGGATGAAACATTGAATTTTAAAAGGAGATATTTCATGTCAAAATTAGTTTTAATCCGTCACGGTCAAAGTGAATGGAACCTTTCAAACCAATTTACTGGTTGGGTTGACGTTAACCTTTCAGAAAAAGGTGTTGAAGAAGCTAAGAAGGCTGGCCGTTTAATCAAGGAACACGGTCTTGAATTTGACCAAGCTTACACTTCATTATTAACTCGTGCTATCAAGACTTTGCACTTTGCACTTGAAGAAAGTGGCCAACTTTGGATTCCAGAAACTAAGACCTGGAGACTTAACGAACGTCACTACGGTGCTTTACAAGGCTTGAACAAGAAGGCTACTGCTGAAAAGTACGGCGATGAACAAGTTCACATTTGGCGTCGTTCATACGATGTTTTGCCACCAGCTATTGATGATGACAACGAATTCAGTCAAGCACATGACCGTCGTTACGCAAACTTGGACCCACACATCGTTCCTAAGGCTGAAAACTTACACGTATGTCTTGATCGTGTAATGCCATTCTGGGAAGACCACATTGCTCCAGATTTACTTGACGGCAAGAACGTAATTATCGCAGCTCACGGTAACTCACTTCGTGCTTTGACTAAGTACATCGAAAACATTTCTGATGAAGACATTATGAACTTGGAAATGAAGACCGGTGAACCAGTTGTTTACACATTCGACGAAAACTTGGATGTTGTTAACAAGGAAAAGTTGGACGACTAATTTATTAAGTAGTTATTCACACAAATAGAACTTCGGCGTAAGTCGGAGTTTTTTTATGCACCAAAAAAGGCATCACCGTTAAGGGATGCCTTCTTTGTATCAACTTGCTCCAAAAACTATAATTATTTCTTTGATTTCATAATTTTTTTGGAACAACTTCATTATATTATAAATAAAGAAAGATCGCCATTTTTTCTAAGAAAGTGGTGAAAATTGACAGTTGTATATGATAAGTGCTATTTTGAGTTACAGGAGTGTAGAAATTGGGAGAAAAATATGCAAACAATCGATAATTCTCTCTTTCAAGTCTCTGTCGATGAGAATGGGGCCCGGATGGCACATCTGGTGTCTTTAACAGATCAATTTAATTATCTCGGCGAGCAAGAAAGTGAAGAAGGTATGGCACTTGCTTTTCCAGTAATGGATCAAGCCGATAATTTGGCTAACAAGTTGCCTTGGACCGTTGTTGACAAAGGTGATACTCGCGTAAGTCTAACTTTAATTGATACGCCGGAGAGCTATAAGAGTTTTCCATATCATTTTGAAGTAATGACTACTTATGCTTTGGAGGGTAATCAAGTCAACATATCCTTTTATTTGAAAAATTCTTCAAATAAGGAACTGCCATTTTCTTTGGGCTTTATCTTACCAACTTCTTGGCAAAGTGAAAGCCAGGTCAATAAGATTAGTTTGACTGGCAAAGAACATGGCATTGATCTTACTTCAACTGATTTTAAGTTGAGTGCAAAAGAAGGAAGCGTTACAGCTTTTACGGATAAAATTGAATTAGAGGCAAAAAGTAGCCATAATTTTGCGTTAAGCTTGACTTTGAAGTAAAAATTAGTAACGATTTTAATAAGATATACTAAGCAAGTCAGCGATGATTTGCTTTTTTTGTTATAATACATTCAATGTGAATTTACATCATAATAGGTATATTTTATGAAAGATAGAAAACAAAGATCTAATCACCCGCATAATAGTCGGGTAGACACACACAGTTATAAAAATCGTCATATTTGGGTCTGGGTTATTAGTATCGTAGCCTTGCTTGCGGTTGCTGGAGCGGCGTACTTTGCCTCAGTTTATTTCCGTACTAAGTCAGCGGTTGATAAGACCTATGATCCTAAGACTGCAGTGAAAACTACAGGTGAATTTGATGGAAAGAAGAAGTTCGCTGTTTTACTGATGGGGACTGATACAGGTGCCCTTGATCGAACTGAAAAGCGCGGCCGGACTGATACCATGATTTTAGCTGTAGTTAACCCTGCTAAGAAGCGTTACACATTGGTCTCAACACCGCGTGATACGATGGCACAGATGGTTGGAAGCGAGAGCTTCAAGACAGAAAAGATTAACGCCGCTTATGAATTAGGCGGGGCTAAGATGTCAATGGATTCAGTTTCTAAGTTAATCAATGTGCCAATCAAGTATTATGCCGTCGTTAACATGGGTGGAATCATGAAGATGATTCGCTATGTTGGCGGAATTAATATTAGACCAACGCTTAGCTTTGAATATGGCGGTTATATTTTTAAAAAGGGCAAGCTGACCCATATGGGTGGTGCAGGTGCGCTAGCATATTCTAGAATGCGTTATGATGATCCGCGTGGAGATTATGGTCGTCAAGAACGACAGCGGCAGGTAATTACCACCTTGATCAAGAAGGCAGTTTCAATTAGTTCATTATCAAATCTGGATTCAATTTTGACTTCTGTGTCAAGCAATGTTCGGACTAACTTGCCATTTAGTGCGATGCAGCAGATTGCGATGAATTATCGTAGTTGTGCCAATTCGTCATCTAGTGATTATCTACATGGTTACAATGCAATGATCGACGATGCGGCTTATCAAGTACAGCCAACTAGTGAATTGCAACGGATTTCTAACCTGGTGCGCAAAGAATTAGGTTTACCTAAGGAAACGATTTCAAATAATGAAACTTTCCAAAACGAAAAGAATATTGCAAATGGCTTTAGCTTTAAGAGCGAAAAAACGCAGCACTATCATATCTATGATTACACCGAAGAAGGTGATAATTAATGGCGCGCATTTGGGCTACTCTGATTGGCTACGTTTTTGGAAATTTCTTAACGGCGATGATCGTTGGCAAAATCTTTTTAAAAATAAATCCTACTGAATACGGTTCACATAATCCAGGAACGGCTAACATGGGTGCTGTTTTTGGTAAAAAATGGGGTATTTTAACCTGTTTAGGCGATTTGCTTAAAAGTTTAATTGCCTTGTTTATTGTATATTTTGCTTTTCCAGCTCATATTAATATTGCTTATACAGGGCTAGGCCTGATCTTAGGACATTGTTTTCCAATCTGGGATCATTTTCGAGGTGGCAAAGGAGTTGCGGTTGCAGCTCAGGTAGCAGTTTTTTATAATTGGAAAGCTGGCTTTGCTACTTTATTAGTGGCTTTGGTATTAACAGCAATTATGCAAAATTTGACGATTCCGCCTTTAGTGTTTATGCTTTTATTCAGTATAAATACATTCTTGCATAATCAAGAAGCAGGAATTGTTTTTATCGTGATTACTTTGATTATGTGCTTTAAGTTCTGGCATGATATCGTAGACTTTTTCACCGGTCATGGCAAAAAGGTTGATATTCTGCTTTCAATTAAAAAGAAGCTAGGGATCATTAAGTAATGACAGAAATTTTTAGTGAGGACACAGACTAGAGAAAATGAGTGAGATTAACAAGAAAAAATCACTAAATGCTCTTCAAATCATTTGTTTGATTGTCGCAGCATTCTTTATGCTAGTGCAGATGTATTCTTGGGGGAGCACTTTTGGTAGATTACCATTAAGTACCCTAATGAGATTTATTCCAGGACTACTTGGTCACAGTACGATGGTACTAGTACCAATGGTCTTTGGTGCTGTTTATAGCAAAAGAAAGGTTCATCCAACTGAAGCCTTTAAGTTTTGGATTATAGCGGTTGTTACACTAGTGCTTTTATACTTGGTGAACTTCTTTAAACGACCAGGTACTTTTAATATGTGGAAACTCTGGGGAGTATTTTTCCCAGTTTTGACTAGTACATCAGTATTGTTGGCTGGCTTAATTTTTAGCATGCTAGTTCAACCATACTTGTATGAATTACAACATCGCATTACTACTAAGCAAAATGTGTTATTGCTTAGCGCATTAACTTTGACTGGTTTTGCGACTAGTGCAGGTACAATGATCTTTAACAAGTCAATTTATGGCATTTATTTGATCTTGTACTTTGCTTGGGGGATGTTTTTAGCTAACGTTAAAATTCCTAAAAAGGTCTTTGGCTGGTCAATTGCAGCTGGAGTAATGTCTTTCTTCGTAATGTTTATCGGTGTTCCCGGATTTAATGGGGTTTACTGGTACCAACGATTATCTGGTCGAAGTGGCGTTTATTCTTGGAATCCTAAATTTTTAAGTAATATTGCTTCACCATTTTTGTTCTTAATGGTTTTAGCAGCCTTCTTAATCTTTAGAAAAGTGATTGTTAGCTATAGTGCTAAGCAGATGCACTTCTTTATTCCAGTAATTATTTTTATGGACGCTCCAATTATTGGTGGTTTTGTTAAATCGTTCCGCTTTACCAATAGCGCTGGATTTAACAAGTTCTTGATGATTGTCATCATGATGCTAGCTGCCTGGGGCTTAAGCTGGCTATATGAGCGCTATTTATTCAAGGTGAAGCCGGTTAAACGGACGGTTGCTTTTTTCAAGCAACATAATAACTTAGCAGAAATTGTTGAAGATGCTTGGACTAACTTCACTGCTTGGATAGTTGAAAATCGAGTACGACTACTTACATGGGGCTGGTTCTATGTATTAAGTTTTGCTTCATTCTTAATTGAATCAGATAATCTGCGGATCCAAATTACGACTGCAACTGATATCAATGCCGTAATTTTCTTGCTCGGGACTAGATTCTTCGCTATTATTTTGACAGCAATCTTCCTTGATGCAATGTTTGCAATTTTCTACTTCATTACTACGCGTTACTGGACTTCAACAGTTTTAGTAACTGTAATTACAATTGGTTGGGCTATTGCCAACAAGATTAAATTAGATCTTCGTGGGGAACCAATTTATCCAACTGAATTAGACGAAATTGTTAACTGGAAGACCTTGATGCCAATGGTCGGCCAACAAAAGATAATTATGATCGCTATTGCCTTAGTAATCATTATTGCATTGTGTGTCTTCCTTGAAATCAAGTTTCCAATTAAGAAAAAGGGTTCATGGAAACGTCGTGGTATTTGGGCATTGTTGAGTTTGCTTTTGTTCATGACACCAGTGCGCTTTAACCACGATGGCGGAATTATTTATCACATTAACCGTGGCTTTGATAATAAGCAATCGTTTAGAAACCCTGAACGTGATATTCAAATTAACGGTCCATTATTGAACTTCTTGAATTACTTTGACCTGCAGATTATGAATAAGCCAACTAACTATTCAAAATCTACAATTCAACATTTGAACCAAAAGTACAGCAAACTTGCTGATAAAATTAACAAGACAAGAAAGAATACTTTAAAGGATCAAACTATTGTCTACAACTTGAGTGAAAGTTTTGTTGATCCATATACTTTCCCAACAATTAAGATTGATCCAAAAACTCCAAACCCAGTTAAGTTTATCCAATCAATGAAGAAACGTGCCACATACGGTAGCATGCTTAGTGCCGGTTACGGTGGTGGTACTGCCAACATGGAATGGGAAACTTTGACCGGATTCAACATGGGTATGTTCAAGTCAACCTTGACTCCATATGTACAAATCGTACCAAACTACGACTTCTACCCAACCATTGGTATGGACTTCAACTACAAGTCAGCTGTTCACCCATTCATTGGTACTTACTACTCAAGAGTAGAAGACTACAAGAGATTTAAGTTTAACAAGTTCGTTTACCTTGGTTCTAAATACAAGATCATTGATCAAAAGAAACTTGGTAAGAGTACTTACAACTCTGACTTCACTGCTTATGCTAACGGTTTGAGACAAATCAACAGCATGAAGGGTGGTCAATTTATTAACTTGATCTCAATTCAAAACCACATGCCTTACAACAACTGGTATCCAAACAATGAATACATGGGCAAGGTATCTGGTGAACTCTTCAACACTGCCGCTGTTCGTGAGCAAATGGCAACTTACATCAAGGGTACGCAATACACCGACCAAGCTGTTAAGAAGTTTATTGGTCAAATTGATAAGATCAAGAAGCCAATTACCATTGTCTTCTACGGTGACCACTACCCAAGTATCTTGTCACAAAACTACACTGGCAAATATCCTGTTCAAATGCACTCAACTCGCTACTTCATTTACTCAAACAAGTACGCAAGACAACACGGTGCTAAGAACAAGTTGACTCACAACACTAACTTCGTCAACACTAGTGACTTCACTGCTATGATGCTTGAACAAACTAACACTAAGGTAACTCCTTACCAAGCACTTTTGACTGAAGTTCACGAGAAGCTTCCTGCAATTACCATTAACTTTAATGGTGACAAAGGCTTCCAATTGGTTGACCAAAAGGGTCACTTTGTAGATCCTAAGAAGTTGACTTCAGAACAACAAGCTATATTGAACGATTACGAAATGGTTCAATATGATATGACCGCTGGTCAAGCTTATGGCCTAAAAGCTAAGGGCTTTTACAAGATCGGTGACTAGCTAGAAGAAAGCTTGAGAGAAATCTCAGGCTTTTTTTGTGGCAAAAAGAGTTGACGAAAGATGGTCTTCACGTTAAGATATCCTTATCTAAGTAGCAAATCAGCTCAGCGTTCAGAGAACTAGCGGTGTGGTGTGAGCTAGGCAGGCTGATTTTGACGAAGTACTAATGGGGTAGTTTCCATAAAGACTATTAAGAGGCGCGATACGCGCAAACGTGGGTGGTACCACGGCTAATAATGTAATTTAGTCGTCCCTTGGTCTTTTGACCAGGGGACGTTTTTTATTGGAGGAAAAACTATGGCAAAATTTGATATTTTGGAAGATTTAAAATGGCATGGTGCCATTAATCAAGAAACTGATGAGGAAGGTTTGAGAAAGTACTTAGCAGAACATGACGATTTGGCATTGTACTGTGGTACTGACCCAACTGGTGATTCCCTTCACATTGGACACCTTATTCCATTCATGATCTTGAAGAGATTCCAAATGGCGGGCTACCATCCAGTAATTTTAATTGGTGGTGGTACTGGTGCGATTGGTGACCCATCAGGCCGTAAGACTGAACGTACTTTACAAACTGCGGAACAAGTTAAGCACAATGAAGAAAGCTTAACTAATCAAATGAAGAAGTTATTTGGTACTGAAAATTTTGAAATTAGAAACAATGCTGAATGGCTAAGCAAGCTTAACTTGATCGACTTCTTGCGTGATTATGGCAAGTTCTTCCAAGTTAACAATATGATTAACAAGGATGTTGTAGCTAGCCGTCTTGAAAATGGTATTTCATTTACTGAATTTACTTATCAAATTTTGCAAGCAATTGACTTCTACCACTTGAATAAAGATGATGGTGTTCAACTTCAAATTGGTGGTAGTGATCAATGGGGCAACATTACTGCTGGTATTGATTTAATCCATAAGCTTGAAGGCGCAGATCGTCCAGCCTTTGGTTTAACTATTCCATTGATGCTTAAGGCTGATGGTACTAAGTTTGGTAAATCTGCTGGTGGTGCTGTTTGGCTTGATCCAGAAAAGACTAGTCCTTATGAATTTTACCAATTCTGGATTAATCAAGATGACCGTGATGTGGTTAAATACTTGAAGTACTTCACTTTCCTTAGCCGTGAAGAAATCGAAGATTTAGCTGAAAAGACTGAGAAAGAACCTTGGAAACGTGCTGCACAAAAGAAGCTGGCTGAAGAAGTTACCAAGTTTGTTCATGGCGAAGCAGGTCTTGAAGAAGCTAAAATGATTACTGATGCCTTGTTCTCGGGCAATATCAAGAACTTATCAGTTGCTCAAATTGAACAAGGCTTGAAGAATGCTCCAAGTGCGGAAGCTGGCAATGAAAAGAAGAATATTGTTGATTTCTTAGTTGACACTAAGATTGAACCTTCTAAACGTCAAGCTCGTGAAGATGTAAAGAATGGTGCCATTTATGTTAATGGCGATCGTGAGCAAAGTACTGATTTCGAAGTTGATCCATCAAGTGACTTTGATGGTAAGTACGTTATTATTCGTAAAGGAAAGAGAAAGTATACTTTAGTTACAATTAAATAATTAAATATATGATTTTAACATTTTATATATAAAAATAGAGGGATTTTTTCCTCTATTTTTTTAGCTAATAATCGGAGATATTTACTACCAACTAATATTTGTAAAAGATAATGATTTGTGTAAAATAATATTTTACTTCTTAAATTGTTATTTTATTTTCTAAAATCAATTGCTACAATCTATTTATTAAGTTATTCACAAATTCACATTATTACTATACGATTTACTGCTTCAAGTGCAATACCAACATAAAATAGCTGCGTATACCTTTTGCAAATGCTGATGCAAAGCACTTGATTGAAAAAACTGACTTTTAATAAAAATATGTGAAAAGCAGCACTATCTACTTTACTTCTAATCAAACAGTGTTATAGTAATAGTGTAAAGAGAAAGTAAGTAAATAAAAAGAGGTTATTAAAATGTTAGAATCTAAAAAAGCTATTAAGATTATTTCAAGTTTGGTAATCGGTTTGAGTTTAGACTGTGTTCTTACTCCTATTGCTCAAGCTACTTCATTTACTGCTCCTAAATTGGGTACTGCAACACAAGCTCCAACCAATCCTGCTATTAAAAAGGGTGATAAGATCTTTGTTGTTATTAAAGACACCAAAAATCAAAAAGTAGCTGTTTACAATAAAAATGCTGAAAAAACTAGCAAAAAAGTTGCAATGGGTTCTACTTATACCGTAAAAGACGTTAAGAAAGTTAATAAAAAGAAGATTGTCAGAATCAACAAGAGTCAATGGTTGAATATTAAAGACGTCGTTAAGAACTAAATAAAAGCAAATTTAATAACCGTTTTGAATACTTATTTTCTAAAAATACTTGGAGAGAATAAATAAGGACGAGGATGTTCAAATGAATGTCTTCGCCTTTTTTGGTACAATGAAGACGCCGCTTTAGCTCAATAGGTAGAGCACCGCCGTGGTAAGGAGGAGGTCCCCAGTTCAAACCTGGGAAGCGGCTTAGTTGTTGTTTTTGGCAAGAAAGGAAAAATTTTATGAAGCATGAACTTACAATGAATGAAATTGCTAAATTTCAAAAAGAATATGAGCAAAAACCACAAAATCGGGTTGCGGAATTGGCTGTTGTTAATAATGGTGTGGCTAAGGCTAGTTTGGATTCAGAAAAGGTTAGGAAATTGAACCGCACTTTTTCAATTGAAATCCCAACTGATAATGTTACTGATCAAAAGCAATCGGGTCGCTGCTGGCTATTTGCGGCCTTGAATACATTGCGTCATGGTTTTGCTAAGAAGTATAATGCTAAAAACTTTACTTTTTCACAAAATTATTTATTCTTCTGGGATCGAATTGAACGAGCAAATATTTTCTTTGATAATATTTTGAATACCGCAGATCGTCCACTTAGTGACAGAACAGTGCATACTTATATGCAGGGACCTGATACTGATGGTGGCCAATGGGCTATGGCTGTTTCTTTGATTAGGAAGTACGGCTTAGTGCCAACCTATGCTCAAGATGAAAGTTTCACTGCCAACAATACTGCTTTCTTCAATCGTATTTTGAATAATAAGTTGCGAGAAGATGGACTTGTGTTGCGTAAGTTAGCTCAAGCAGGTAAAAATGATGAAATTGAAGCTAAACGTCAAGAATTTTTGAGTGAGGTTTACCGTATGGCAGTAATTGCTTTCGGTCAACCAGTACAAAAATTTGACCTTGAGTTTAAGGATGATGAAGGTAAGTATCATTTTGATGGTGATCTTACTCCACTTGATTTCTTTCACGACTACTTTACTGATGACTTGGATGACTATATTGTTTTGTTCAATGCACCAGATCATGAATTTGATAAGCTGTATGCTTTGCCATTTGAAGACAATGTAGAGGGCGGAAGTCCAGTTCATTTCTTAAACACTAAAATTGAAAATCTTAAAGAAGCTGCGATTAAGCAACTTGAAGCAGGCGAAACTTTTTGGTTTGGTTGTGATGTAGGTAAAGATAGCGATCGTCAAAAGGGAATTTTAGCTCATAACCTCTATCAAACTGATACTATTTTTAATATTGAAACTAAGTTAAGCAAAAAAGAGAGACTGGAAACTGGTGCTTCGGGTTCAACTCATGCCATGACGATGGTTGGTGTGGATGTTGTTAATGGAAAGCCACGTCAATGGAAAATTGAAAACTCATGGGGAAGCAAGGTCGGTGAAAAAGGCTACTTTGTGATGGATGATAACTGGTTTGATGAATATCTCTTCAAAGTAGTTGTTAAAAAACAATATGTACCGGAAAAACTGGTTAAGATTTGGGAAGGCAAAGCAACGCCGGTAGAAGCATGGGACTCAATGGCATAATGGAAATTAAACAAGTTATCGATTTTACTCAAACACACTTAAAGAATGAAAAAACGGGTCATGATTTTTATCATGGCGAACGTGTAGCTAATTTGGCTAGTCAAATGTATTTAGTAGATCATGCTGATGCTCATGAAGATAGCCGGGTAGTTGCTATTATTAAAACAGCAGGTTATTTGCATGACACGATTGATGAAAAAATCTGTGCTGACCCACAAAAGGTGATTGATGAAATTGAAGAGTTATTGCCGCAAGTAGGGTTTAATGAACTAGAGGCATGGGATATTTTATTCACCATTCAACACATGTCATTTTCAGCTAATATTGAGCATCACTATCATTTGCCTTTATCTGGACAATATGTGCAAGATGCTGATCGTCTAGAAAGTTTGGGTGCGATTGGAATTGCCCGTGCCTTTACGTATGGTGGTAAACATGGCAATAAGATTTACGATCCAGAGATTAAGCCAGCCGTTTTAACTAGTCATGATCAATATCGTAACCATGTCGAAACCACAATCAACCACTTTTATGAGAAACTTTTTCATTTAGAAGATTTAATGAATACTCCTGCTGCCAAAAAAGAAGCGGAAAGACGAACTGCATACATGCGCGACTTTGTACGTGAATTTATGCAAGAATGGAATGTTTAGAATAATTTAATTTTGAATAAGCCTTGATACATCAGTATTGAGGCTTGTTTTTTAAATAAATTAAAAATAATATTAAAAAAAACTTGCAAAGCAAAAAATATTTAGCTATACTTATAAACAACTTAAAGAGTTCTATTATTTTACAAACAAGACATAAAAATAATCTCTCTTCACTTGTAATTGCGTAATAATAGTCTAGCTATGATTTGATGAATAGATAGAAGGAGCAACCATGTGAAGGTTGCTCCTTTTTTGTAATAAAAAAGAATGAGGATCAAAATGAAAAAGTGGAAAAAGTATTTTAGTGCAAGTTTATTAACCGTCGTATCAGCTGCAACTTTGGCAGCCTGTTCAAATAAAAGTTCGTCATCTGGTACCAAGCAAACCTTGAATTGGATGACTAAATCAGAATTACAAACTTTAGATTTGTCCAAGGTGACTGATGCAACTAGTTTAGATCAAATTAATAATTCGATGGAAGGACTCTATCGTTTAGGTAAAAATTCTAAGGTGGAAAATGCTTTAGCAACCAAGACTGAAGTTTCAAAAGATGGTAAAGTGTGGCATTTTACTTTGAGAAAGAATGCCAAATGGTCTAACGGTGATCCAGTTACTGCTAAAGATTTCGTCTATTCATGGCGTAGGACTGTTGATCCAAAGACTGCCTCACAATATGCTTATCTTTTCTCAGGAGTAAAGAATGCAGATGATGTTGTGGCAGGAAAGAAGAAGGTTGAAACACTCGGTGTTAAAGCAGATGATAACCAACATTTAACCGTTACTTTGGATAGAAGAATTCCATACTTTAAGTTATTGATGGGCTTCGGAGTTTTCTTCCCACAAAATGAACATGCTGTTGAAAAATATGGCAAAAATTATGGTACCTCATCTAAAACAATGGTTTATAACGGACCATTTGTCTCAAAAGGCTGGACCGGTTCAAACTTGTCTTGGAAGCTAGTTAAGAATAAGGACTACTGGGACAAGAGCAAGGTAAAACTAAGCAAGATTAATTACAGCGTGCAAAAGACACCATCAACCGACTACAACTTGTATCAATCTGGAAAATTAGATGTAGCATTATTGGCACCACAAGCTACAAAACAATTGAAGAACCAGAGTGGTTATACAATTAGACCAGCTTCTTCAACACAATATTTACAATTAAACGAAAAGAACAAGCTTTTCCAAAATACTGACTTCCGCCGTGCACTTTCATTATCAGTTAATCGTAAAGCATTAACTTCAGCTGTAGGTGGTGCTAACAAGCCAGTCACTACCTTTTCGCCAAATAGTATGACTGAAGTAAATGGCAAAGATTATACTGAATTAGTCAAAACTGCTGAAACTGATAAGTTAATGACATATAACCCTACTTTAGCTAAAAGTTATTGGAAGAAAGCACAAAAGGCTTTAGGACAGAGCAAAGTTAACTTCACTTTGCTAACCTATGACGATGATGATGCCAAAAAAGCAGGTGAATACTTGCAAAGTACTATTGAGTCAAACTTGAAAGGCGTTAATGTCAGAGTAAATAGTTTACCTAAAAAGACTGCCTTAGTTCGTAGCCAAAATGGCAACTTTGATGCTTTATTGATGGGTTGGCAAGCTGACTTTACTGATCCAATCTCATTCCTTGACTTGAACACCTCAAATGCTTCATACAACTGGGGTAAGTGGGCTAATAAGGAATATGATAAGTATGTAGCAGCTTCTAAAACTACTGGAAACGAAAATACTCGTTTTGAAGACTTAGCTAAGGCTGAACGTGTATTGTTAACTGAGCAAGGTGTAGTACCACTTTACCAGCCAGCAGAAGCTTGGATGGTTCGTCCAACTGTCAAGGGCGTTGTATATAATGGTGCTGGAGCTAACTATAACTTCAAATATGCTTATGTTGAAAAGTAGACTAAAATCCTAAATATCTAAATAATAGAACTTATAACAATAAACAACTCCTCTATGTAATCAAAAAGTAGACCGAAAAAATCGGTCTGCTTTTTGATTTTCGCTTGAAAAAAGCAAGTTAGGCTAGTAAAGTAAAACTAATAATTTTTTGAATGAGAAAAGGAGAGCATAATGTCTAATTGGGATACAAAATTTGCCAAAAAAGGTTTAACTTTTGATGATGTTTTATTGATTCCAGCAGAAAGCCATGTTTTGCCAAACGAAGTCGATTTGAGCACACAACTGGCAGACAACATTAAATTAAATATTCCATTGATCAGTGCAGGAATGGATACTGTTACTGAGGGTGCAATGGCAATTGCAATGGCTCTCCAAGGTGGGCTAGGCGTTGTGCACAAGAATATGTCAATTCAAGCGCAAGCTGGTGAAGTAGCCAACGTAAAGAGCGTAGTTGTGCCAACTAGTGCTGCAAAGGCCGCAACTGATGATCAAAATCATCTGCTCTGTGCTGCAGCAGTTGGTGTAACCAGTGATACTTTTGAAAGAGCAGAAGCATTGCTTGAAGCTGGTGCTGATGCGATCGTTATCGATACTGCTCATGGTCACTCAGCTGGGGTATTGCGCAAGATCAAAGAAATCCGCGATCATTTTCCAGAAGTAACTTTGATTGCTGGTAATGTTGCGACTGGGGATGCAACTAGAGCACTGTTTGATGCTGGTGTTGATGTCGTTAAAGTTGGTATTGGCCCTGGATCAATTTGTACTACTAGAGTTGTTGCTGGTGTTGGTGTGCCACAAATCACGGCTATTTATGATGCTGCTACAGCTGCACGTGAATATCACAAGCCAATCATTGCAGATGGTGGAATTAAATATTCAGGTGATGTTGTTAAAGCTTTAGCAGCGGGTGGCAATGCTGTCATGCTTGGCTCAATGCTATCAGGTACTACTGAAGCACCTGGCGAAATTTTTGAAGATAATGGCAAGAAGTATAAGCGCTATCGCGGAATGGGGTCTGTTGGTGCGATGGCCCAAGCACACGGTTCAAGTGACCGTTACTTCCAAGGTGGCGTAAACGAAGCTAATAAACTTGTTCCAGAAGGTGTTGAAGCCCGAGTAGAATACAAGGGTGATGTATCTGATGTAGTCTTTCAAATTGATGGCGGATTACGTTCAGGTATGGGATATTGTGGTGCTGCAAATATTCCGGAATTAATTGATAAAGCTCAATTTGTTCAAATCACTAATGCAGGTTTACGTGAATCACATCCACATGATGTTCAAATGACCAAAGCTGCTCCAAACTATAAGTAAAGCAAAATAGATATAATAAAAGTTAAAAATAAGAGAGAAAGCAAAATTTCTCTCTTATTTTTTTAATTTTTTGGAAATTTTCACTAGATATATTTATTTCTTTTGGTATAATTAAAACAACATTAAAAAGTAAATGAAAGCATAAAATAAAATGAGGGAGCAATTAATATGGCTAGATACCTATTAAAACGTATATTTTATATGATCCTCACTTTGCTTATCGTGGCTACGGTAACTTTTTTCTTAATGAAATTGATGCCGGGTTCACCTTATGCTAATGAAGCAAAGATGACGCTAACTCAGCGGCAAATTATGGATCAACAGTATGGTTTAAATAAACCTATCTGGCAACAATATTTGATTTATATTGCGGGGATGCTTCACGGTGATTTTGGGACATCCTTCCAATATAGTAACCAACCGGTAGCTTCATTAATTGGGGCGCGTTTGGGTGCGTCAGTACAATTAGGTTTACAAGCATTAATTTTGGGAGTTGTCCTTGGCGTAATCGCTGGGGCAATTGCTGCTATGAGACAGGGTACTTGGGTTGACTCAACTGCTACTGTAATTTCTATTTTGGGTAAATCAGTTCCTAACTTTGTTTTAGCAGTTTTGCTTCAATACTACATCGGTTTAAAGCTAGGTTGGTTCCCAATTGCTGGTTGGGGGCAATTTTCTCAAACGATTATGCCAACGATTGCTTTGGCAGTTGGACCATTTGCGGAAACAGCTCGGTTTATCCGAACCAGTATGGTTGATACCTTAAGTAGTGACTATATTGAGTTAGGTAAGGCCAAGGGATTGAGCAGAATGGAAGTTATTAGAAAACACGCAATGCGTAATTCAATGATTCCATTAGTAACTCTGATTGGTCCTTATGCTGTAGCCTTGATGACTGGTTCAATGGTTATTGAAAATATCTTTAACGTTCCTGGGATTGGTGAACAATTTGTTAAGTCGATTTTGACTAACGACTATCCAACAATCATGGGAATTACGATGGTTTACTGTATTGGATTAGTAGTAATTCTGTTGATTACTGATATTGTTTATGGATTAATTGATCCAAGAATTAGATTAGATGAAAGCGAGGCCTAGAAGACAATATGACTGAAGAAAAATTAAACCTTCCTGCAGATGCCTTTGAACCCTTACCAAAAGATGAAGCACAGGATAACGAAAACATTGCAGGTCCATCTTTATCGTTTGCACAAAATGTTTGGCTTCGCTTCAAGCAGAGAAAAGCAGCTATTATTTCTGCAATTATTGTTATTTTGATGATTGTAGTAGCTTTTGGTTCAACCCCATTCATCAATAAATCTACTTTAGTTAAATCGCACCCACAATATGCCAATTTGCCTGCTAAAGTGCCAGGAATGAGCGCAATTAACGGGTTGAACGGTAAGATTAAGCAAAATGGCAAGTGGGTTGATGCTTATGCTCAAAATGGTGTGCCTAAAGATAAGTATTTTATCGCAGGTACAGATTATTTAGGCAGATCTTTGGGACAAAGAATTATCTATGGTACAAAGATTTCATTGATCGTCGCTTTAGTTGCAGCTTTCTTTGATTTAACTATCGGGGTCGCGTACGGAATAGTGTCCGGATGGAAAGGCGGGGGAGTCGATAACGTGATGCAGCGGATAATCGAAATTATTTCCTCCGTACCCAATTTGATCATTGTAGTTTTGATGTTGGTGGTATTAAAACCAGGTATTAAGTCAATTATCTTGGCAATTGCTATTTCAAGTTGGACAACAATGGCGCGGCAAGTTAGAGCAGAAACTCTGAGTTTGAAAAATGAAGAATATGTTTTGGCAGCTAGATCATTAGGTGAATCACCTTGGAAAATTGCTTGGAAACACTTAGTGCCTAACCTTTCAAGTATCATCATTATTCAAACGATGTATACTATTCCAACTGCTATCTTCTTCGAAGCCTTCTTAAGTTTCATCGGAATCGGTATTTCAGCCCCAGAAACTTCACTAGGTGTACTTTTGAACGAAGGACAAAAGAATTTTCAATTCTTGCCATATCAGATGTGGTATCCAGCAATCGTATTGTGTGTGTTGATGATTGCCTTTAACTTATTAGGTGATGGTTTGCGTGATGCCTTCGATCCACGGGGACAAAGATAGAAAGGATTAACCTAAATGCCAGAAGAAAGAGTTTTAGATGTTAAAAATTTAAAAATTGATTTCCACACTTATGCTGGTGAGGTTAAAGCTATTCGTAACGTTTCCTTTCACCTAAATAAGGGAGAGACGCTCGCAATTGTAGGAGAATCAGGTTCAGGTAAGTCGGTTACTACCAGAAGTATTATCGGTCTGTTAGCACGAAATGCTCAGATTGAGGGCGGCGAGATTGATTTCCACGGCAAAAATTTGCTAGAGTTATCTGAAAAAGAAATGCAAAAAATTCGTGGGAATGAAATTTCGATGATTTTCCAGGATCCAATGACTTCGCTTGACCCAACTATGAAGATTGGGCAGCAAATTGCGGAGCCATTAATCAAACATAAGGGTGCCTCTAAGAAAGAAGCTTGGGCTAAAGCCTTGGAAATGATGAAGGCCGTGGGAATCCCAAATGCAGAAGAACGAATTAATCAATATCCTCACCAGTTTTCAGGTGGGATGAGACAAAGAATCGTAATTGCGATTGCTTTAATTTGTGAGCCAGAGATTTTGCTGGCTGATGAACCAACTACAGCTCTAGACGTGACTGTCCAAGCTGAAATCTTGGACTTGATGAAAGACTTGCAAAAGCGGGTTAAGACCTCAATTATTTTCATTACGCACGACTTGGGCGTGGTGGCCGGTATGGCAGATAGAGTAGCTGTAATGTACGCTGGTGAATTCTTAGAATTCGGTGGTGTTGATGAAATTTTTTATGATCCACAGCATCCATATACTTGGGGATTAATCAATTCAATGCCTACTTTAAACAGTGATACTTTGGAGTCGATTCCAGGTACGCCTCCTAACTTGCTTGATCCGCCCAAGGGTGATCCTTTTGCACCAAGAAATAAGTATGCCATGAAGATTGATGTGGAAAGAAAGCCACCATTTTTCAAGGTAACTGATACTCACTATGCTGCAACCTGGCTTTTAGCACCAGGTGCACCTAAAGTGGAACCACCAGCTGAAATTACACGTCGCTGGAAAAAATATAACTTGATGAAACAAGAAGATAAACTGCCAGAGGTTAACTAGTCGCGGTAAAGGAGATTTTTATGCCAGAAAAAAAGAAAATTTTGGAAGTAAAACATCTAAAACAATACTTTAAAAATGGTCGTAATGTCACCAAGGCTGTTGACGATGTAAGCTTTAATATCTATGAAGGTGAAACTTTCGGCTTGGTAGGTGAATCTGGTTCTGGTAAGACAACTACTGGGCGCTCAATTTTGCAATTGTATAAGCCAACTAGTGGCGAAGTGATTTTTGAAGGCAAAAATGTAGCAGATTTAAAAAGTCGTGCAGACAAACTAGCTTTTACACGGGATGCACAAATGATCTTTCAAGATCCTTATGCTTCACTTAATCCTAGAATGACTGTTGAGGACATTATTGCTGAAGGATTAGATATTCACCATTTGGTTAAAAATAAAGATGAACGAACTGAGAGAGTAGAGGAATTATTGGAAACTGTTGGCTTAAATGCAAGTCATGCTAGCCGTTTTCCACATGAATTCTCAGGTGGTCAGCGTCAAAGAATCGGGATTGCTCGCGCCTTAGCCGTAGAGCCCAAATTTATTGTTGCAGACGAACCTATTTCAGCTCTAGACGTATCAATTCAAGCTCAAGTAGTTAACTTGATGATTGAATTACAGAAAAAGCGTGGTTTAACTTACTTGTTCATTGCCCACGATTTATCAATGGTTAAGTTTATTTCTGACCGAATTGGTGTAATGCACTACGGTAAACTACTGGAAGTAGGTCCAGCCGATGACGTCTATGATCGACCACTTCATGATTACACGAAGAGTTTGATTTCTGCAGTGCCAATTCCTGATCCAGAAGTTGAGCGGAGCCGGACAAGGATTCCTTATGACGCTCAAAAAGAAGAAATGGACGGAAAGCAACGCTCAATGCATGAAATTCGTCCAGGACACTTCGTACGCTGCTCTGACGATGAAGTCAAGCATTACGAAGAAGTAGCGGCAAGCTACGAAAATTAGATACCAAATCTAATGCAACTCTCTCTATATTAATATTATATTTATGCTAAAAAGGCGATCCGATATGGATCGCCTTTTTATATGATCATTGCTCGTTAAGCTAATGAATCCCATGCTGGTAGGTCAGTGATTGGACCTTCAGCGAGCTTCTTTTGGTTTTCAGTTAAGTACTTCTTGTGGACTACAACTTCGTAAACATAGTCCTTAAACCATTCATTATTCATGACGTAGAAGCCTTTAACACCAGATTTATCGCCCCATGAGTTCTCAACTTTCCATTGACGAACTTCGCCGTTGTCTTCATCAACACCAACTAAAGTCATGGCATGTGACACTTGACCGACGCCGGTCTTTAATCTGTCTGCTTTAGACATTTTAAGGTCAACGCCGAATAAGTCATCTAACTTGTACAAATTAGTGTCAAGGTAACCAGTCTTACGGTCCATTTGACGTAAAACATCGTTACCAAACCAAACAGCTTCGCCGTCTTTTAATTGAGCGATAGCAGCGCTGGACAAATATTCCATTGGTACATTCAAAAGCTTGATTCTCAGTGAGCCTTCGATGTTGTCTTCAGATGGTAGACCATAAAGCTTGTTATAGTCATGATCTGGAGCATTGGTTAAAACAACATAGTCATCAAAATCGACATCGCCCATGTACTTATGCAAGAATTCAAGTGGAGTAAGGTTCTTTTCTAAATGATATTTCTTATCATCATCACGATATTCAAGATCGAAAGTCTTAGGTGGTTCACCTACTGCGATAGCAGTCATTTGGTAAACTTCGCTTAAAAATTTTTCGCGAACCTTTTTAATTTCATCATCTTTGCCGTATTGCTTCAAATGGCGCAATACTAAAGCATCCTTCTTTAACTTATCGCCCAAAGCAGTAGCAAAACCAGTTGTATCGTTGGTGTTAAAAGTTTCTGGCATAGCATATGAAGGAACAACACCATATTTTTCAACTAAAGCAGCAGCCATTTGGAATTGTCCACCATCACTACCAGCAAAGTCTAAGTCAGCCTTAACTTGACGTGAATCAAGTGGCATATCAGCACTGTCTAAGATTCTGTTGTAGAACATGTTGGCACGTTCAATCTTGTCCCAGAAAAAGTTGTAAGCTTGTGAGAAAGTGAAATCTTTAGCCTTGTATTTTTTACCAAAAGCATGACGTAAAACGTTCAAAGTTGCGAACAACCAGCAACGACCTGAATGCTTTTGATTAGTAACGTTGTTGGTGTCAAGTTCGGTTGAAAAGACGCGGGTTAATTGTCCTTGAACACGATCATTATAAGATGCTTCAAGTACACCACTGCGTTGAGCTGCACGAGCAACGACTTTATTTTCAGGTTTTTTATTAAATTCGGCAGAGAACTTTTCTAGTTCTTGCACAGTTAATTCATGAGCCATAAAAAATCTCCTTTTTAATTTTATAATTTTTTTCTAAACTAACTCTATTTTAAAGCAAAATACAAGCGGGTTCAATTAGAACTCGCTTGTAGAGAATTATTAATCCGTTAACTTATTAGACCTCTTGCATAAACCTAATAAATTAATCAATTTTTATAGAATTGCCATCATCGCCGGCAGTTTCCTTAGGCAAAGTGATGGTCAATACACCATTATCATACTTTGCATGAATCTCACTTGCAACTACATTTGGTAATCTATAGCTTCTAGAAATACTGCCCTCACTTCTTTCCTTATGAATGATATTTCTATTTTTATCGCTAGTGTCCTTAAATGATTTTCTTGTGCCGCTGACATTTAACGTACCGTCATTATAGTTAACGTTGATATCCTGCTTATCCATGCCAGGCATGTCAATCTTAACTAGATAGTCCTTATCAGTTTCTGCAACATCAGATTGCATAATGTTTTCAATTTCATTATCGTCAAAGAAGTTTCTTGGAAAACCAAACCAATCATTCATTGCATCCATCATGTCGTTGCGCCGATTCATCATATCGTTTGCCATAAATAAAACTTCCTTTCATTTTTGTATTTGCTTAATTAGAATATAAGGAAAAGATCAACTCATTTCTTGATCTCTTTTCTCCTTACACTGTTTATTGTAGTCGCTTTTTATAGAAATGACACAAATTAGCACTCAAAAATGTATAGTGCTAATTTTAGACTGATAACGCTGCTACAATAACATTCTGAGATTGTAGATAATTATTACGTATAAAAAAATAAAGAAAGTTTGTGAAATAGAAATGGTATATTTTCAGAAAATGACTCCAGAAGGCTATCAACAAATTGAGGATGAAATTGCTCGATTAAAAAAAGATCGGCCACGTAGAATTAAAATTTTGCAGGCTGCACGAGCTTTAGGTGATCTTTCGGAAAATACTGAATATACTGAAGCAAAACGTGATCTAGGTCACTTACAAAGTCGTCTGCGTTACCTAGGCAAACAATTAAAGTATGCCGAAATTGTTAAAGCTGAAGATGATGGTAAGGTTGATCTAGGAAAGACCGTTGTGCTTAAGTTTGATGACGATGATGAAACAGAAGAATACAAAGTAGTTGGGCGAATGGAAGCGGATCTTGCTGCTGGCAAGGTTTCTTTTGATTCTCCATTGGGTCAAGCAATCATGAAAAAGGAGGCTGGTACAACAGCAACGGTGGCGGCACCAGCAGGTGAATATCAAGTAACGATTGTGGAAGTTAAATAAGTTGAGAACTATAATAAACTGTCTTTTTCTGGTATAATATGGGTTTTGTAGGATACAATTCAGAGTAGGAGTGAAGAATTTGAATACGCCACGATCAAGAGAGGGTAATGTGATCCGCTATGCCGTTTATTTAGCTGGCTATGTCGCTGTGTTTGCAGTAGTAAAGCTAGTTACTAGAAAATCTCCGGTTCATATTTGGGATTTGATTTTATTCGGCTTAGTTGCAGCCATGATTCTGTTGTTTTATGTTTATCGTTTCAATCGAGAGCAACGCTTTTTTGCCCGTGATCTTAAACTTCCATGGTTGGGCAGTTTGTCAACTGTTGTTCTATTAACATTAGTGATTACAGTTACACAGATTTCGATTTCATACTTACAATCATATGGCAGGATTAGTCATTATGATTTCCAATTGATATATGCCAAAAGTGAATCAGTTAACATGTTTTGGTTTTTAATCGTTGTCCAAGGAATTGTATTACCAATCCTACAAGAATTTTTGGCGACTGGCTTTTTGTTCAATTATGCTTTTCGGCGAAATACTAAGCAAGTTGCAATTATGGGGATCATTGTTTCAGGTCTGATTTATAGCTTACTGAACTTTCAAAATTCAGTAGTACTCTTTATTATTGATGCAATTTATGGCATGGTGTTTGCTTGGAGCTATATGTACACACAAACATTATTGATGCCAATTTACTTAGCTGTAGTTAGTGGCGTACTTACAGTGATTATGATTTAAAAACAAAAGGATGAGAAAAATTCTCATCCTTATTTTTGTATAAAAAAAGCGGATAGCGTGAATCGAACCCGCATCTACAGCTTGGGAAGCTGTCGTTCTACCATTTAACTATACCCGCAATATGTTTTTATTTTAGCATTTTTTCTATTTGAAGATCAACACTTTTACGATCAATTAAGCTGGTAAAATTTTGAAAAAGCCAGCGGCGTAGTTCGTTGGGCATAACAACTAGAGGCATTCTATTATGGATTGGCGCCATATCTTTGTTAGGCGCGGTAGTAACCATTGAAAAATAATCCTGATCATAAATACCTGCAATTAAGGTAAGTGGTTGATTAGTGCGGAAGGCGTAGCGATCATGGTATTTACGACCGTTTTCAGCAATATGGGTAGTTTTAGCGTATTCAAAGAATTTTTCGGTTAAGATTAAGCAACGTTGCTTGGCAAAGGATTTGTCCCACATTGAAGGCGCTGAATCATAAAATCGCTCAATTCTAGCGTTAAATAAAGGCTTTTTTGGATCAACGGGACTTGGATAGCCCCATTTTTTGTTGCTTAATTGCAATTGACCATTTTGATAAAGCAAAACAGGTGCTACTTGGTTAGGAAAAATATCTTGTGCTTGAATGTCAAAATTTGGTGTAACTAAGGGCAGGTCAAGATCGCTTTTGAGATATTGTTGAATTTGTTTTAAATTAGGTAAACGAAACTGGTTGCACATACGCATTTCCTTTCTTTAGGGCTAGTTTAATCATAGCCTATTTTTTGTTAAAATTAGGTAATTAAACAATTAATATTAATAAAAAAATAAACTTAAAAATTAGAAAAGAGCAAAAAGATGACGAAAGAAATTTTATTAACTGGTGACCGTCCTACTGGTAAGCTGCACATTGGTCACTATATCGGTTCATTAAAGAATAGAGTAAAATTACAAAATTCAGGTAAATATGATCCATATATTATGATTGCGGATACACAGGCTTTGACCGACAATGCTCGTAATCCGGAAAAAATTCGCAATAGTTTGATCCAAGTAGCTTTAGATTACTTAGCTGTTGGTATTGATCCAGCTAAATCAACTATTTATGTTCAATCACAAATTCCTGCTCTATTTGAATTGACTGCTTACTACATGGATTTAGTAACTGTGGCTCGGCTTGAAAGAAATCCAACTGTTAAGACAGAAATTAAGCAAAAAGATTTCAAAGACTCTATTCCAATTGGCTTTTTAAACTATCCAGTTTCTCAAGCTGCTGATATCACCGCTTTTAAAGCAACCGTTATTCCTGTTGGAGATGACCAGGAACCAATGTTGGAACAAACACGTGAAATCGTTAGGACTTTTAACCGTGTTTATAATTGTGATGTTTTGGTTGAACCTAAAGGTTATTTCCCACCTAAAGGTCAAGGACGTTTGCCAGGACTTGATGGTAATGCGAAGATGTCGAAGTCACTTGGCAATGCGATTTATCTTGCTGATGATACAAAGACAGTTCAAAAGAAAGTTATGTCAATGTACACGGATCCTAACCATATTCACGTTGAAGACCCTGGTAAGGTTGAAGGTAACACTGTCTTTACATATCTTGATGTCTTCGATCCAGATAAGGACAAGGTGGCAGAACTTAAGGCAGAATACCAAAAGGGTGGCTTAGGTGACGTTAAGATTAAGCGTTACTTAAACAAGGTCCTTGAAGCAGAGCTTGCACCAATTCGTGAACGTCGCGAAAAGTTTGCTCAAGATGAAGATGCGGTTTATGAAATGCTTCTGGAAGGTTCAAAAAAGGCTAATAAAGTGGCTAATGCAACACTTGAACAAGTCCGTGACGCAATTGGTTTGAACTATTTCAAGAATAGATAAGGCTGAGGTAAAGTTATGCACGATCGAATTCCTTGGAAACAATATTTTATGATGCAGGCGCTAGTAATTGCGCAACGCTCTACTTGTAATCGCGCATTAGTTGGTAGCGTCTTAGTAAAAGATAATCGGATTATTGGCACTGGTTATAATGGTTCTGTTTCAGGGCAACCGCATTGTGACGATGTGGGTCATCAAATGGTTGATGGTCACTGCGTTAGAACTATTCATTCAGAAATGAATGCGATCATTCAGTGTGCTAAGTTTGGTGTTTCTACAGAAAATACCGAGATTTATGTGACACATTTTCCTTGCTATAATTGCTGCAAATCCTTGTTGCAGGCAGGCGTGAAAAAAATTAACTATTATTTTGACTATCGCGATAATCCATTGGCGATGCAACTACTTCATGATAGCGGGGTGCCTTATGAACAGATTAAGATTAATCGCAAATACGTGGAAAGCTTGGCCTATAAACTTGAAGAAGACGAGAATTAATTTAATTTGGTTAATGGGACTAGTAACTGTATTTTTAATAACGACAGGATTTGTCCAGCCAAATATTGAAGATCATGCTCATATTTTAGATAAAGAAACTCGCACTTTGGTTACGGAAAAAAATAATCGCTATTTTCAGACTAAAGAACAACCGCAAATTGTCGTTATAACGGTTAAAAGGCCGAATAAGTTAACACCTAAGATGCTAGATCATTCTAAGCGAACGGTCTTTATTGTGGTAGGACAGAAAGGTAAAAAGCGTAATGTGCAAATTTATTCAACTAAAGATTTGCATAGTGCCTTCACCGAGGTCGCTCGGGGCAATATCTTGCGTGCTGAAGTAGATAAATTGCGTAGTCAAAATAATGCAACTTTTAACAAGGGAATTCGCTTCGTCTTTCGGGCATGTGCGACTAGAGTTGATCAACAATATCAATATGCACTTGATAAATATGATTTGACGCAAGCAGAACAAAATAAAGTCGCGCGTCCACATAGTGTAGCTTTACCAATCGCACTGGCACTGGCATTTTTAATTGCGGGAATTACTTATTTCTTGCGTAGATTTAGTCATCGTGATCCAATTTCTAAGAAATAGTCGGCTTGACTTATTTGCATTTTGTCCTTACACTTTTTGTAGACATAATTAGCGAAAAACTGTTAGGTGAGACTCCTACGTGAACACACGCTATCGCCCAGAAACATCCAGAGATGCCAACGGGTTAAATAGGTGTCGTCGACTTAAGGCGAGATCCAGATAGCTAGCATGTGCTTACGTCACGTAGTGTTAAAACTGAACGACGAGTATGACAGAGCCTTGTTTGGCAAAAGTCACCTGCAGAAATTACAGGTGGCTTTTTTGTTTTGCTTGTCCCAATTAAAGAAGGGAGCAAATGATGTTAAAAGCAGCTAGCAAGAAGCGATCGAATATTGATATTCAGAGTATTCAACGTATTGCACGTGAATCGCGTAGCGAGACGCTGGCGCGTTTACAGGCGAGTGCTGAAGGGCTTTCGACTAATAAGGCTGAAGAAAACCGTAAAGAATATGGTCAAAACGAGATTATCACTAATACCAATGCTTCTAAATGGCGTTTGCTTTGGGAATCGGTTGCGACACCATTTACGGTAGTGTTATTAGTATTAACTTTGCTAACGCTTTTTACCAGTTATATTTTGATACCACAAGGCAATAGTGACTCAATCACAATTATTGTGATGGTTATTATGTTAATTGTGTCAGTGCTGGTTAATTTTATTCAAAAGATTAAGATTGCTAGAGTAACAGATCAGTTGCTCAATCGGGTATCGGTTACTACGAATATTCGGCGTGATGGACACAATGTCGAGCTACCCACAGATGAAGTAGTGATTGGGGATGTAATTAATTTATCGGCCGGCGACATGATTCCAGCGGATATGAAATTGCTAACTAGCAAGGACCTCTTTTGTTCATCAAGTTACTTAGATGGTGACCCTGAACCAGCTGAAAAAGTAGCGAATGTAATAATTAAGCCGAGCATGAGCAATGATTATTTAAACTATCCTAACATCTTGTATGAAGGGACGACGATTGTGTCTGGCTCTGGAACCGGAATTGTTTTTGCTATCGGTAATCACACCGTTTTTGGTAAAGAAGTCCAAGCCATTTCACGTAAAAAAGTAAAAACTACATTGTTTGATCGTGAAATGAAACAACTAGCTAAGATCTTGATTGTCGCTACTGCAATTATCATCCCACTACTGTTTGTCATTAATGGCTTGACTAAAGGCGATTGGGGAGAAAGCTTAATTTTTGCTTTAGCTGCGGCTGTTGGCCTGACACCAGAGGTGCTGCCGATTATTGTTAACTCTAATTTGACTAAAGGCGCACTGGAAATGTCAAAAAGTGGTGCTGTAGTTAAGCAGATGAATGCAATTCAGAATTTAGGTTCTACCGATGTTTTTTGTATTGATAAAACAGGCACCTTAACGCAAAACCAAGTTGTGTTAGAGCGCCACTACGATTTAGATATGCAAGAAACGCCACAGATTCTGAAATTTTCATATCTGAATGCTTACTATCAAACTGGGGTCAAAGATTTAATTGACAAGGCAGTAATTGATGCCGCTGGTGATGAATTAGACGTAAATGAAATTCAACGTGACTACAACAAAATTGATGAAATTCCATTCGACTACACTAGAAAAAGAATGAGCGTTGTGGTCGTTGATAATGATGAACACCATGGACAGCACTTATTAGTAACTAAAGGCGCAGCAGAAGGGATGCTGGCTATTTCTAATAAGGTTGAACTCAACGGCAAAGTTGAAGATTTAACTTCTGAATGGAAAGAAAGAATTTTAAATCAGATCAATGAATTAAATGATGATGGCTTGCGAGTCCTGCTTGTCGGCTATAAGCTTAATCCTGCTCCAGTAGGTGAGTTTTCTGCCAAAGATGAGCATGATTTGACGATCATTGGCTATCTAGCATACTTGGATCCGCCTAAAGAGACTACCAAGGAAGCCTTAGAGGATTTAAAGAACGATAATGTCGACGTGAAAATTTTTACTGGTGATAACGAAGCAGTTACACGTGCGATCGCATTGCAGGTGGGTTTAAACGTCGATACGGTTTATGATGGAAAACAGATCGATGAAGCCAGTCCTGAAGAATTAAAAGAAATCGTGGAAAAATGTGATATTTTTGTTCATTTGACGCCAGAACTGCGGGTAAAGATTATTAACGCATTGAAGACCAACGGTCATACTGTCGGTTATATGGGCGATGGCAATAAAGACGCTTTAGCGATGAAAGTGGCGGATGTGACGGTAACTTCGAATAGCTCGGTTGATATCACTAAAGAATCTGCTGATATTGTATTTGAACAAAAAGATTTGCAGCTGCTTGAAGAAATGATCATGATCGGCAGAAAAGTCTTTTCTAATACGATGAAGTATATTAAAACATTCTTGGTTACCAATATGGGCAGTATTATCGCAATGGCTGTTTCTTCCTTACTGTTGCCGTTTTTGCCACTTTTACCATTGCAGGTTCTAATTTTAAATTTGCTTTTTAGTCTAAGTTGTTTAGTTATCCCCTTTGACAGTGTTTCAGAAAATTATGTCAAAAAACCGCAAAAGTGGTCAATCAGGATGTGGCCAAAATTTGTCTTAAACTTTGGTCCAATTCCGGCAATTGTTGACTTTATTGCGATGGCTTTAATGTTTTACGTAATTTGTCCTTACTTGGTTGGCTCTAATTACCACCACTGGGTCTTCATTTCTTTGTTCTATTCTGGAATTTTTGTGGAATCTCTGTGGACTAGGGTAATGATTATTCATACTTTAAGAGATGAGCGTTTCCCATTTCTTAAACAACATGCAACGCCAATTGTCTTTTTGGTAACCTTTGGTTTGGCAATTTTAGGAACGATGTTGCCATCTTCGAGCATTGCTCCAAGTTTGGGCTTAATGCAGTTGCCATTTAGCTTTTGGGGTGTAGTCCTCTTGCTAGAAGTAATTTATGTTTTGTTGACAACTTTAGTAAAACATTTATATTTGAGAAAAGAAAAATTTTAGTTGATATTGAAAGGAATTCGTGGTTTTAGCCCAATTCCTTTTTTTGCATGTTAAAATAAAATAGATATTTTAGACGATTAAAGGAGTTTGATTAATCAATGGCTGATAAAGATACTTTTTATATTACAACCCCAATTTATTATCCATCTGGTCGTTTAACGATCGGAAATGCTTATACTACTATCGCAGCTGATACAATGGCTCGCTATAAGCGTAGTCAAGGCTATGATACTTTCTTTTTAACTGGTACTGATGAACATGGCTTGAAGATCGAACAAAAGGCTGAAGCACAAGGAATCAAGCCACAAGAGTTTGTTGATAAGATGGCTGCTTCTTACAAAAAATTATGGAAGAGCCTTAACATTTCTTATGACAAGTTTATTAGAACTACTGATGAACAACATGTTCAAGCTGTCCAAAAGATTTTTGAAAAGCTGTTAAAGAAAGGCGATATTTATTTAGGCGAATATACTGGTTGGTATTCAGTTGAAGATGAAGAATACTTCACTGAATCACAATTAGCTGAAGTCTATAAAGATGATGATGGTAATGTGATCGGCGGTAAGGCACCTAGTGGTCATGAAGTACGCCTAGTTAAAGAACCATCTTATTTCTTCAAGATGAGTAAGTACGCAGACCGCTTAGTAGAATACTACAAGGAACATCCTGACTTCATTTTGCCTCATTCACGTGAAAAGGAAATGCTTAATAACTTCATTAAGCCAGGTTTGGAAGATTTATCAGTTACCCGGACTACTGTTAACTGGGGAATTCCTGTTCCAAGTGATCCTAAACACGTGGTTTACGTTTGGATCGATGCTTTGTCTAACTATATTACTGCTTTGGGCTATGGTTCAGACGATGATTCATTGTTTAAGAAATATTGGCCTGCAGACGTTCACTTGGTAGGTAAGGAAATTGTTCGTTTCCACACTATTTATTGGCCAATTATGTTAATGGCTCTTGATTTGCCACTTCCTAAGCACATTATCGGCCATGGTTGGGTATTAATGAAAAATGGCAAGATGTCTAAGTCAAAGGGAAATGCCGTTTATCCAGAATCATTGACTAGTCGTTATGGTGTTGATCCACTTCGCTACTATTTGATGCGTGCTCTTCCATTTGGCGATGACGGTATTTTTACACCAGAAGACTTTGTTGAAAGAATTAATTATGACTTGGCCAACGATTTGGGTAACTTACTTAACAGAACCGTGTCAATGATTAATCAATATCAAGCTGGTCATGTTGATGCAGTTCCTGTTGCTCAAGCTGAATTTGGCAAAGACTTGCAAGATACAGCTGCTAGTGTCATTAATGATTACAGAGAAAATATGAATTCACTTCACTTCTCTAAGGCATTAGACAATATTTGGAAGTTGGTTTCTCGTGCTAACAAGTATATTGATGAAACTACTCCATGGGCTTTGAACAAAGAAGGTAAAAAGGAAGAACTTAGCAAGGTCATGAGCAACTTGGCTGAAAGCTTGCGTTTAATTGCTATTATGATTGAACCAGTAATGACCGAAACTGCACCAATTATGTTCAAGCAACTTGGTTTAAATTGGGACAATGAAGACGCTAAGCATTTGGCCTTTGGTGACTTTGATTGGGATGTTAAGGTAATTGAAAAGCCACAACCAATCTTCCCAAGACTTAAGATGGACGAAGAAGTTAAGTACATCAAGGATGAAATGGCTAAAGCTAAGCCAAAGAAGACCACTAGAAGTGAACAAAAGAAGAATGACGAAATCACCATTGACGATTTTGACAAGGTTAAGATCCAAGTAGGCCAAATTTTGTCAGTTGAACCAGTTAAAGGCTCAAGCAAGTTGCTCATGTTCAAGCTGGACTTTGGTAATGGCAAGGAAACCCAAATTTTGAGTGGTATCCGCAAGTTTTATCCAGATGCAAGTGAGCTATTAGACAAAAAGGTTTTAGCTGTTACTAACTTAAAGCCACGTAAGATGCTGGGTCACCTTAGTGAAGGGATGCTCTTATCAAGTGAAAAGCATGGCAAAATTAAGTTAGCTCTTGTTGGTGATGAACATGCAGTTGGGGCTGAACTCGGCTAATGGAGATCATTGATAATCATACTCATTTGAATGACGAGCCGTTTCGCGGCAAGGAACAATATTATTTAGAACGAGCAAAAGCACTTGATGTAACCAAGGTTATTTGTGCGGGGCAAGATCCCGACTTTAATCAAAGAGCGGTTGACTTAGCACAAAAGTTTGATAATGTCTATGCGATGGTCGGTTACTGTCCCGATGTGGCTAAAGACTATGATCAACAGGCTGAAGATAAACTAATTGAACAATTGAAGCAGCCTAAGGTAGTTGCAATGGGCGAAATCGGACTAGATTATTATTGGGATGAATCGCCGCGCGACGTACAGCGTAATGTTTTTGTGCGGCAAATTGAAGTAGCACATGACTTGAAGATGCCGGTTGATATCCATACTAGGGATGCATTTGGAGATTGTTATAACATCTTGAAAAATAGCAATCTGGAATATGGTGCTGTTTTGCATAGTTTTAACGGTGGTGTTGACTGGTTAAATAAGTTTTTGGATTTGAATGTTTACTTTTCATATTCAGGTGTTGTTTCTTTCACTAAGGCTACGGAAGTACACGAGAGTGCAAAAGCTGCGCCACTTGACCGAATTTTAGTTGAAACCGACGCGCCATATTTAACGCCTAAGCCATATCGTGGTCATCAAAATGAAACTGGCTACGTACGTTATGTGGCAGAAGCAATTGCTAAGTTGAAGGATATTCCACTAGAAAAAGTGGCGGATGCTACTTATAAGAACACAGTGAGAGTTTATGGGCTTAAATAAAAAGAATTTTGATGCGGTAATCGTTGTTGAGGGGAAAGACGATACCATCCGTTTAAAACAATTTTTCCCAGGAATCGAGACAATTGAGACTAATGGATCAGCCGTTTCAGATGAAGTATTGAAGCAAATCCAAAAATTAAGTGAGAGTCGGCAAATTATTGTTTTTACTGATCCTGACTTTAATGGCGAAAGAATCCGGCGCATTGTAACTAAAGCTGTTCCTGATGCAAAGCAAGCTTTTATTACCCGTAAGGAAGGCGAACCTCATAAAAAGGGGAGTCTAGGTGTAGAACATGCTTCAAAAGAAGCACTTGAGCATGCACTAAGTGATTTGCATGAGGTTGAACCGCAAAAAAGTGATTTAACTCCAGCAATTTATCGGCAATTAGGTTTAGCTGGTGGTAGCGGCTCACGAAAATTACGTGAACAAGTAGGCATTAAATTACGAGTTGGCTATGGCAATTCCAAGCAGTTTTATAATCGCTTGCATACTTTTGGCGTTTCATTAGCTGAATTAAAGGCAGCTGTCAAGGAGGTAGAAAATGACAAATAATATTCCAATTGGCTCTCCAGTTAGAACACAAGCAATTGTTAACCGTTACTTTGTCAAAGCTAAAAAGAACTTAGGGCAAAATTTCTTAGTTGATCAGACTGCTATTTTAGGTATTGTTGAAGCTGCTGGGATAAAAAAAGATGATCAAGTCATTGAAATTGGACCAGGTATTGGCTCTTTGACTGAGCAACTACTGTTGGCAGGCGCTAAAGTTTTTGCTTATGAAGTTGATGATAGCTTACCTACGATTTTACAGAATGAACTGCCTAAGAAAATTGATGATCAGCCTTTGGCTAGTCGCTTTAAGATTTTGCTTAAGGATGTATTAAAGGCTAATTTTAAAGAAGATATTGGTGACTTTTTTGACTTCACTAAACCGATCAAAGTTGTAGCCAATTTACCATACTACATTACGACACCGATTATTTTTGCTTTAGCTGAATCTGACTTGCACTTTACTTCGCTGACCTTGATGATGCAAAAAGAAGTGGCAGAGCGATTAGAAGCTCAACCAGGTAGCAAGGATTATGGCCCATTAACGATTTCTGTTCAAACAGAAATGAAAGTTAAGCTTGCTTTACAAGTGGGGCGTAATTCCTTTATGCCACGACCTAAAGTTGATTCTAGTGTAGTTGTTTTGACTCCGCTAAAAGAAAAGCCTGCTATTGAAGATCGCAAGCACTTTATTTGGGTTGTGAAAATGTGCTTTTCACAAAGAAGAAAGACACTGAACAATAACTTAAAGTCATTATTGCCAGATAAAACCAAACGAGATGAATTGATTACAGAATTAGGTGTAGAACCACGAATTCGGCCTGAAGACCTAACAATTGAACAATTCATTAAGATTGCTAAATTTATTCCTGCAAAGTAATGCCTAATATTGAATTTATTATATATTTGTGATATAATTTACGTAAAGGAGCTGTTGTTTAGTGCCAACATCAATTATCACAATTAAACATAAGTTGGATTCTCACTTAGGTGATGCTTTAACAGTAGTAGCTCAAGCGGGTCGTAAGAAAGTTACTAAGAGACGGGGGATTCTAAGAGAGACTTTCCCTGCAGTGTTTGTGGTTGATTTAGACCAACATCAAAATAATTTTAAACATGTTTCTTACAGTTATACCGATTTACTAACTAAGAATATTGCATTAGAGTTTGATGATGAAGCTGAAGAGGCTGAAGCTTAAACACAATTTTTGAAATTGTCACTAGCATTTATTTAAAATGTTAGTGCTTTTTTTTGCCCTTTAGAGTATATTAATTAAGTATAAACCAAACATTAGAAAGGAAATTTCATGAAACGTTCAGAAAGATTGGTGGACATGACCAAATATTTAATGGAGCGTCCCCATACTTTAATTGCACTACCATTCTTTGCTAAGCGTTACGGCGCTGCTAAGTCATCTATTTCAGAAGATTTAGCTATTTTGAAGCACACTCTTGCCAGCAATCAAGATGGTATTTTGGAGACTGTAGCCGGTGCAGCTGGTGGCGTGCGCTATATTCCATTTTTAGGTAAAAAACACGCGGAAGCATATTTGTCAGATTTATCAACTAGGATTGAGGATCCAAGTAGAATTTTAGCCGGTGGTTTTGTGTATCTGTCAGATATTTTAGGCAATACGCAAGATTTACGTAAAATTGGTGAATTAGTAGCTACTCATTATGCTTATGAAGAAATCGATGCTGTCATGACAGTTGAAACAAAAGGGATTGCTTTAGCCCAAGCAGTTGCTCGTTTTTTAGATGTACCATTTGTTACAGCTAGAAAGCGATCAAAGGTAACAGAAGGTGCTACTGTTTCTGTTAACTATATTTCTTCATCGTTGTCTCGAGTATCGAAGATGGAATTACCGACTCGTGCTCTTAAAAAAGAAGCTAAAGTTTTAATTGTCGATGATTTTATGAAGGGTGGCGGTACCCTAACCGGAATGGAAGAATTAGTTAAGGAATTCGATGGTACTATTGCCGGCGTTTGTGTACTCTGTGAAGCCGATTTTGACAAAGAAAAGCTGATTAAGAACTATCTTTCATTAATAAAAATTAGTGAAATTGATACTGCCCAAAAGCTGATTGTAGCAGAACCTGGTAACTTCTTAACTGAAACTGATTTTGACCGTTTCTAAAATGGTATACTAGAATCAAGTTTTGATTATTAAGAGGTTAATATTAATGGAAAAATATGTAGTCGTTCTTGCCGCAGGTAAGGGCACACGAATGAAGTCAAAGTTGTACAAGGTTTTACACAAAGTTTGTGGTAAAACCATGGTTGAGCATGTTGTTGATGCAGCTCAAGGCGTTAATCCTGCAGAAATCGTTACAATCGTTGGTACAGGTGCTGGCGATGTAGAAAAAGTACTGGCAGACAAGTCTAAGTTTGCTTTCCAAGAAAAGCAATTAGGTACTGGTGACGCCGTAATGACTGCGCGTGAAGAATTGGGTGACAAAGATGGTGCTACTTTAGTAGTTACTGGTGATACACCACTTTTCACAACTGATACATTTAATGAACTATTCAAGTATCATGCAGAAAAAGGCAATGCTGCAACTGTATTGACCGCGGAAGCTCCAAATCCATTTGGCTATGGTCGAATTATTCGTGATGATCAAGGCAATGTTTTACGAATTGTAGAACAAAAAGATGGTAAACCAGAAGAATTAAAAGTAAAAGAAATCAATACTGGTGTATTTTGCTTTGACAATAAAAAATTATTTGAAGCATTGAAGCACGTTAATAATGACAATGCTCAAGGTGAATATTACTTAACTGATGTTTTAGAAATCTTGCGCAATAGTGGTGAACGCGTTGGTGCTTACAAGATGCCTGACTTTAGTGAAAGCCTTGGCGTTAATGACCGTATTGCATTAGCTCAAGCTACTAAGACTATGCAAAGAAGAATTAATGAACAACATATGCGTGATGGTGTTTCATTTATCGACCCTGATACTGCTTATATTGATGCAGATGTTAAGATTGGCAACGACACTGTAATTGAAGGTAATGTTGTGATTAAAGGAAACACAGAAATCGGTAGTGATTGCTACATTACTAGTGGTTCAAGAATCGTTGATTCTAAGATTGGTAATAATGTCACTGTTACTTCTTCAACTGTTGAAGAAGCTGAAATGGACGATAATACTGATATCGGTCCTAATTCACACCTTCGTCCTAAGGCAATTATTCGCAAAGGTGCACATATTGGTAACTTTGTGGAAATTAAGAAGGCTGAGATTGGTGAAAATACTAAAGTAGGTCACTTGACTTATGTTGGAGACGCTACCTTAGGTAAAGACATTAACATTGGCTGTGGTACGATCTTCTCTAATTACGATGGTGTAAAGAAGTTCCATACTAATGTTGGTGATCATGCCTTTATTGGCGCTGGCTCAACATTGATTGCTCCAATTAATGTTGCAGATCACGCCTTTATTGCAGCTGATACCACTGTTACTAAGGACGTTAATAAATATGACATGGCAATTGGCCGTGGCCGTCAAGTTAATAAGCCAGATTATTGGCATAAGCTTCCTCTTTCTCAAGATAAAGAATGGGATTAAGAATAAGGCACTAGTGTATCAAGCTAGTGCTTTTTTGTTAAGAATTGCTAAATACTTATTGCAAAATAATAATTGAGACCTACAATAAGGTGTACTAATAATAATTTTTACATGAGGTAGGTAATACTATGAAATTAAGTCATAAGTTAGTTATGGTTTCAGCAGCTGTTTTGATGGGTGTTAGCCCAGTATTAGGCATGGCAGAAAATACTGTATCTGTTCAAGCTGCTACTAAGAGTACTAATGGCGTACATAATACTTACGGTAAAAACAGCAAAGTTAAAGTAACTAAGACTATGAAGTTTGTCGACCGTAATGGTAAGAAAACTTCTAAGACTGCTCCTAAGGGTGGTAGCTACACTATTTGGAACGTCAAGAATATCGACGGTCAAGTTTACTACAGTATTCAAACTGATTTGAAGTACTGGATTCCTGCAACTGCAACTGAAGGTACAGTAACTTATAAGTCAGGCAATACTACTTATACTTTAAAGAGTGATGGCAAGAAGGTAACAACTTCTACTTCAACTAAGAAGGCTGTTAAGAAGACTAATTCAAATAAAAACACTAAAAAAGTAGTTAAAGAATCAACTAAGAAAACTGCCACTAAGACTACTAAAAAAAGCAACTCAGAAAAGACTACTAAGAAAACTTCATCAAAGAAGACGCCAGTGGCTAAGGCAGTTAAGATAACTACTAAGAATAAGGCTTACGTTTACGACAAGAATGGTAAGCGTGTAAAAAACTATTTAGGCACTAGTTACATTGGTAAAAAGATCACTGTTAAAGGTTTAGGTACTAAGACCATTAATGGTGTTAAATATTATGCTTTGCAACCAAATCATTATTACATTAAAGCTTCAGATGTAACTGTTAAGTAATAATTGATAGGAAAAAGACACTTTTTCGTTATGAAAAGATGTCTTTTTCGTTTCTAAATTGGCAAAAAAATATTTTAGATCTACAATATATAAATGAACTTTAAGTTTAGTAAGAATGAGGTATTTATCGATGAAATTAAGTCATAAATTAGTTATGGTCTCAGCAGCTGCATTGATGAGTGTTGCTCCACTTTTGGGTACTGCAGAAAACGTCAACACTGTTCAAGCTGCTCCTAAGAAGACTACTTCAAAGAAGGCAGCAAGCAACAAGATCACTTTGGTACGTAATGCTTATGTGTACGATAAGAATGGTAAGCGTCTTGATAAGTACATGGGCAGTGCAAAATACACTACTATTGCTAAAGGCGTAACTGTTACTTCAACTGGCACTAAGACTATCAATGGTGTAAAGTACTACGATCTTGGTGGTGGTGCTTATATCAAGGCTGTTAACGTAGATGGTAAAGCTGCGTCATCAACTTCATCACTGTCAAAGGGTACTAAGGCTAAGTTTGTTTCTAACTCATACATTTATGACAAGAACGGTAAACGTATCAGCAAGTACCAAGGCAAATCTAAGTTTGTTAAGGGTGATTCAGTCACTACTTACGGTATTCAAACCATTAACGGTAAGAAGTATTACCAACTTGACAAGAAGGGTACTGCTTTTGTACGAACTGTTAACATTGATGGTAAAACCACTTCAAACCAAGAATCATCTGTTTCAAATGATGCAGAATCAACTAAAAAATATGACTACTCATTAAAGAAGAATGCTTATATTTATGATAATAATGGTAAGCGCATCAACAAGTACCAAGGTAAGTCTAAGCTTTTAAAGGGTGCCGCAATTGATGTTTATGGCATTGAAACCATTAAGGGTAAGGATTACTACCAACTTGACAAGAAAGGCACTGCTTTTGTTAAGGCAAGTAATGTAACTAGAACCGTTAAGGCAACTTCAATTACCATGAAGAAGAATGCTTACATCTACAATGGTAACGGTGACACCAAGAAGAAGACAGTTAAGAAGGGTAAGACTGTTAAAGCTACTGAAGCAAGATACATTGGTACTAAGCTTTACTACAAGATTAGTGATAATCAATTCGTTAAGGCTGCTAATGTAGGTAAAATTTCAGGCCCAGAACTAGAACCAGTTAACGAACCAGATGGTGCTGCTACTGTTGATACTGGTGATAATACTGTAGATCCAAACGTAACCAAGGTAACTACGATTAATGTTGCTCCACTTTACAACATTAAGGGACAACCAGATAACGTTAGAGCATTTGGCGAAGGTCAAAGTCAACAAGTTTCAGAATTGAGATATATTGCAACTTCTGCAACTGCTACTCCAGAATTATTCTATAAATTATCAAGCGGTAGAGGCTATTTAAAGGATACAGACGTTGCTGTAAGTGGTAAGACATTAACTCCTGTTAACACTCCAGAACAAGCTAGAGAAGACGTTACTGTTGCCACAGCAGCTAACAAGGCTAAGTTGCTCCAAGACATTAATGAAGCAACTAGCGTTAAGAATTCAGAAGCTTACAAGCTCGCTTCAAGTGATGTAAAGGCTGCATATGACAAGGCAATCAGTGATGGTACTGCTGTTAACAACGATGCTACAGCTACTATTGCTCAAGTTAACGAAGCAGATGCTGCAATTGTTAGCGCTAAGGCTAAACTTGATGGCAAGAGAGTTGCTGTTGCTAACATGACCAATTTAACTTCAGATGAAATGGCAGCTATTATTAAGGTTGTAGCTAATGCTAATAATGTAGCAGAAAGTTCTGTTCAATTAACTACTAACGGTAGTTTATCAATTAGTGTTAACGGAGCTGCACAAATTTTGAACTTAGGCGATTATGTAACACAAGCTGCAGTTGCAAACAACTAAAAATATATAAAATAAGACGTAGTATCTAAAATGACACTACGTCTTATTTTTTAGGATATTTTCGTTGTACTAGAAAGTACAAATATATTCTAACTTTTTTAGCGATTAATAGTTAGTGCTTTTTTATGGTTGCGGCAAAATTCTTGCTATAATTAAGGAGAATGTGGTTCTTTTTAGAGCAACTTTTGCTAAAATAGAGCTGGTTAAATATTTTTACGGAGGAAATTATGTCCTATAAAGACGATATGATGATCTTCGCCCTTAACTCAAATGTACCATTAGCACAAAAGATTGCGGATCGTGTGGGTGTTCCACTTTCCAAGTCTAGTGTTGAACGTTTCAGTGATGGCGAAATTCAAATTAATATTGATGAAACTGTGCGTGGTAAAGATGTCTACCTTGTACAATCAACCAGTAAGCCAGTTAATGACAATTTAATGGAATTGTTGATTATGATTGACGCTGTACGTCGTGCAAGTGCTCGTACAATTAACATTGTGATGCCTTACTACGGTTATGCTCGTCAAGATCGTAAGACTCGTGCTCGTGAACCAATTACTGCTAAATTGGTTGCAGACATGCTTCAAGCTGCAGGTGCTGATCGCATTCTTTCACTTGACTTACATGCACCACAAATTCAAGGTTTCTTTGATATTCCAGTTGATAACTTAATGGGTGCTCCACTTTTGGCAGATTACTTCTTGCGTAACGGCTTAGAGAAGGACGCTGTTGTAGTTTCACCAGACCACGGTGGTGTTACTCGTGCTAGAAAGCTTGCTGAATTCTTAGGTTGCCCAATTGCCATCGTTGATAAGCGTCGTCCAAAGGCTAATGTTGCTGAAGTTATGAACATTATTGGTAACGTTAAGGGTAAGCGTGCTATCATCATTGATGACATGATTGATACTGCTGGTACTATTACTTTAGCTGCTCAAGCCTTAATTGATGCAGGTGCTACTGAAGTTTATGCTAGTGCAACTCATGCTGTTCTATCTGGTCCAGCTATTAAGAGATTGAACGATTCACCAATCAAGAATTTGGTTTTGACTGATTCAATCAATCAACCAGCAGAGAAGAAGCTTGACAAGATGCTTTTGGTATCAGTTGGTCCATTGATGGGCGATGCTATTAAGTGTATCCAAAACCATGAAGCACTTAGCCCATTGTTCAACACCAGATACGAAGCTGACAAGAACAAGTAAGATAAAATTTGATAATAAAAAATGGCTAGCCGAGAGGTTAGTCATTTTATTTTTTTTGGAAAAAATCATCACCATTTATAATAAATAAGAGTGTATTAAAATACACATGAGAAACATCTATAATTAGAGATAGATGTTTTTCATTTAAAGAGGACAAAATTATGACACAATATTTATCATTCGATATTGGCGGGACTAACTTGAAATATGCATTAATTGATCAAGAAGGGCATATTCTTGAAAAAGACCGGGTAAAGACTAATACTGAAAACCTAGATGCATTCATGCAGACGATGTATGAAGTCGCCGACAAGTATCAAGGAAAGTTCGCTGGCATTGCAGTCTGTGCTCCTGGTAAGATTGATACCAAGAATAAAATTATCTATTTTGGTGGAGCCTTGCCATTCTTAGATGGCTTGAATTTAGAAGAGACTTTAGGTAAAAAATATGATGTACCAGTTGGCGTAGAAAATGATGGTAAAGCAGCTGCTTTGTCAGAGCAATGGCTAGGCGAATTGAATGACGTCAATACGGGGATCGCAATTACCTTAGGCACTGCTGTTGGCGGCGGTGTCATAGTTGATAATCGTATTTTACATGGCTGGACTTTTCAAGCTGGCGAATTGAGTTGGATGATTACGAATTCAAGTATTGGTACTAGGAATATGGCTGCTTATGCTGGCTTTAGTTGTTCTGCGGTTAATATGATCAAAAAAGTTAACCTGGCTTTGGGGAATATCGATCTTGATAACGGCTTGACCGCGTTTGAGGCAATTAACAATGGTGATTTAAGAGCACTAGCCGTTTTTAAACGCTATTGCCGCAATGTAGCAATCATGATCCTCAATATTCAGGCAGTAATCAATGGCTCTAAAGTAATTATTGGTGGCGGGATTAGTGCACAGCCAATTTTGATTGAAGAAATTAACAATCAATTTGATAAAATTTTGCAGAATAATCCAATGTTGAATAATCAAGTGATTAAGCCGGTGATTGTGGCTGCTAAGCATGGCAATGATTCTAACTTATATGGTGCACTTTATGCATTACTGTTGGAATTAAATGACGAAGAAGTTAGGTAAATATTGCAACACAAAAAAGGGATGCGTCGCATCCCTTTTTTACATGAGCTAAATAATAATTTAATCTTTGCCAGAAACAATCTTGGCAATCGCAATGCTGGCACTAGCAATGCAAGCTACCATGCCGGTTTTACAACCAATCTTGACTACGTCTTTTACCAAATCCTTATTTTCATGAATGAAGTCAAAAGACATTTTAGTATAGTCCATGCAATAACCATGAACTGTGTCCATCAAGTCTTTAACTTGAGTATAGCCGCTCTTAGGTTCTGCCTTTACTTCATCTTCTGGATTAATTTGAGTTCTTACATCTGTATTTAAATCATGTCTGTTCATCATAAATACCTCGATTCTAGGATTTACCTTAATTTTACTTCTTTTGCTCACGTTTTGGTCTTCTCAAATATCTTAAGGCACCATTCTTAATATATTTTTGAAATTGCTCATAAAGTGGATCGAAAATTTGCGGCTGATCTTCATCGTGACTGAGCATAGTTTTAGGGAAGAAGAAGCGTTCATCTCCTTGGAAAGTACCATTTAATGCGCGAACCAATGGGCTGAGTTGGGATAACTCAATCATGCTGCTGTCGTCTTGCATAATTTCAATTTGACTGTTGGCATTTTTTCCAGTTGGTTTATAAGCATCATATGGTTCGTCAAAAGCAGAATTGATTGCCGTATAATAATCTGGGTCAAATCCAGCTTGTTTAATTAAATTTTTTAACTTAGGCACTAAGTTTTTGGTTTCTTCATCAATGCGGACGCTAGCCAGTGGCTTTCTATATAAATAGCGTTGGGCTAAATCAGATAAAACAGGATCTTGATCCTCAGTCCACATCGAAAAGTTAGTTTCCATTACGCCATCATCAAGCTTGAGATAATCAGCCAAGGTCCAATTGCCTTCAAGGAATTTCGCTAAACTAGGCGTGACTTGTAAGTTGCCTTTTTGATAAACGACTTGAGCTCGCTGCAACAGGTGATGCAAAATAACTTCCATTGAGCGGCCAACACGGTGAAAGTAAACCTGTTGATACATCTGGTAGCGTGAAACGATGTAATCTTCAACTGCATGCATGCCGTTATTTGTAAAACAAATGCCATTTTGGTAAGGACGAATTACTCGTAGAATCCGCGATAAATCAAATCTGCCATAGTTAACTCCAGTGAAATAGGCATCGCGCTGTAAGTAATCCATTCGGTCGGCGTCAGCCTGACTAGAGATCATTTTAACTACTTGTGGGTTGGGGTAGCTTTTGGCGATTACGCTAGCGACTAATTCAGGGAAATTAGGTGCCACTTGCTTTAGGGCTTGGTTAATTTCTGTATTTGGGTCAGTAATGATTTTTTGACCAATTTTTTCATGATTGGTGCCGAAAAGATGCTCGAAAGTGTGGGAATAAGGGCCATGACCAATGTCATGGAGTAAACCGGCACATTCTACTAGTAAGCGGTTGTCATCATCCCAGAGCCCATCTCCTGGCACAATTGACGGGTATTTTTTGCTAAAGATGTCACAGATGCGTCTGGTTAATTCATAAACGCCGAGATTATGCTCAAATCTAGTATGAGTCGCACCTGGAAAAACATAGCTAACAGGCCCTAATTGTTTAATACGACGCATACGTTGAAATTCTTTTGCTTGAAGCACATCTAAAACAACTTTGTCTTCAATATGAATATATCCGTGAACTGGATCACGGAGAACAACCTCTTGTTTTAATTTTTCGCTTTGAAATCTTGCCATAAAAATCCACCAAGTTTAATTTATTAATTTTTTGAACTATATATAATAAAATAGATTATATCTAACTAAAATTATATCAGAGATATAGTAATAATGTTTAAAGGGGGCGCTTGTTTGACAGCAATTACGATTGATTTGACTAGTAAAATTACTCAAGACGATGAGACAGAGACTTTTACGCGACATGCGCAAGGGCAATTGACTGAAGAAGGCGACGTTACACGGATCTCTTATGCCGAGGAAGGCAATATTCCGGTAAAGATGCTCCTAAAAGAAAATGAATTGTTGATTCGCCGCGGCGTTGACAGCAATAATTATTCTTTAATGAAATTTATTCCGGGTGAAAAAGGCAACTGCCGCTATGTAGTTGAAGGGCGCCGCATGGACATGACCAGCGTGACTAACTTGCTTGAATATCAGAGTCAAGATGATGGTTCACGTAAACTTCGGGTTGAATATGACCTCTTTAATGGACTATACTTAATAGGTAACTATGCAGTCACGTTGATTTTTACTTAAAGGCCTAGTAGAATAGTAAAGATTGTATAAGAGAGGACGTACAGCTGTGGGATTAGACAAATTTAAAGACAAAAATCGCGATGAATTGTCAATGATCGAAGTTGCTCGCGCAATTTTGGAAGACAATGGCAAGAGAATGGCATTTGCCGATATTGTTAATGCCGTACAAAAATACTTGAATAAGAGTGACGAAGAAATTCGTGAGCGTTTACCACAATTCTATACTAATATGAACACTGATGGTGAATTTATCTCAATGGGTGAAAATGTTTGGGCACTTCGTTCATGGTTCCCATATGAATCAGTTGATGAAGAAGTTAACCACCCTGAGGATGAAGAAGAAGACGATTCACGTAAGCACCATAAGAAGGTTAATGCCTTCTTAGCTAGTGCAACTGGTGATGATGACATTATCGACTACGATAACGATGATCCAGAAGATGACGACTTAGACGCCACAGACGATGATACTGATGACGATTATGGCGACGAAGATTCTGATTATGATGAAGACAACGACGATACTGATGATGTATTGCCAGATGGCATTGAAGGTCAATTGTCACAATTAAATGATGATGATGATGACGACGAAGATAATTAATTTGCTTGACTTAAGAAGAAAAAGCAGATAATATTTTTGTTGGGCACCCTATGTGCGTTTAGCTCCCCGTTAGTGGGAGCTTTTTTGTTTAAAGGATAAGTTAAAAGGAGCAGAACATGACAAAATACATCTTCGTAACTGGCGGTGTCGTATCTTCACTTGGTAAAGGGATTACTGCATCAAGTTTAGGTCGACTTCTTAAGAATCGTGGCTTGAAGGTCACTATGCAAAAGTTTGACCCATATATTAATATTGACCCAGGTACAATGAATCCATACCAACACGGTGAAGTTTATGTTACCGACGATGGTACAGAAGCTGACCTTGACTTAGGTCACTATGAAAGAATCGTAGATGTTAGAACTAGCAAGTATTCTAACGTAACTACTGGTAAGATTTACCAAGAAGTTTTGGAAAAAGAACGTCGTGGTGACTACCATGGTGCTACTGTACAAGTAATTCCTCATATTACTGACATGATCAAAAAGAAGATCATGCGTGCAGCTTTGACTACTGATTCAGATGTAATTATTTCTGAAATTGGTGGTACTGTTGGGGATATCGAATCAACTCCATTCATGGAAGCTATTCGTCAAATGCGCCGTGAAGTTGGTCCAGAAAATGTAATGTACATTCACTGTACTTTGGTTCCACTTCTTCACGCTGCTCATGAAATGAAGACTAAGCCAACACAACACTCAGTTGCGGAATTGCGTAGTATTGGTATTCAACCAAATATGCTGGTACTTCGTGCTGAACAACCAATTGACCAAGAACACAAAGACAAGATTTCTACTTTTACAGACGTGCCTGTTGATCGAATTATTGAATCAATTGATGCTCCTTCATTATTCGATGTGCCTTTGAACTTCCAAAAGCAAGGCATGGATCAAAAAGTCTGTGATTTCTTACACTTAGAGAGTCCAAAGCCAGAAGCTGACATGGAAGCTTGGAAGAAGCTTGATGAACGTGCTAAGACTTTGAAACATCACACTAAGATTACCTTGGTTGGTAAGTATGTAGAGCTTGAAGACGCTTATATTTCAGTTACTGATGCTTTGCAACATGCTGGTTATCTTTACAACACTAAGATTGATGTTGATAAGGTACAAGCTGAAGACGTAACTGAAGATAATATTGCAGAAATCATGAAGGATTCAGATGGTTTGATTGTCCCTGGTGGTTTTGGTACTCGTGGTCTTGAAGGAATGATTACTGCAATTAAGTATGCTCGTGAACATGACATCCCATTCTTAGGTATTTGTTTGGGGATGCAAATGGCTAGTGTTGAATTTGCACGCGATGTATTAAACCTTGAGGATGCTAATTCTGCAGAAGCAGAGCCAAACTGCAAGAATAATATTATCGACATTATGGCTGATAAGCGTGATGAAGAAAATATTGGTGGTACTTTGCGATTAGGTATTTACCCAGCTACTCTTAAGAAGGGAACTAAGACTCGTGCGGCTTACGATGATCAAGATGTTATTCAAGAACGTCACCGTCACCGTTTTGAATTCAATAATGAATACCGTGAAGCCTTTGAAAAGGCTGGTATGGTCTTCTCAGGCGTTTCACCAGATAACCGCTTAGTTGAAATTATCGAATTACCAAAGAAAAAATTCTTTATTGCAGCACAATATCACCCAGAATTTTTGAGTCGGCCACAACGTCCAGAAGGCTTATTTAAGTCATTTATTGGTGCAGCTAGTGGTCTTCCAGCACAAGAATTTTAAAGTGATTAAAGTTTGATTATACAAAATCTTAAGAAAACAAGAACTGAGAGACCTCAGCTCTTGTTTTTTTTGTAAATATCCTTTAACATTATTATGATTAATTGAAAGTAGAAAAGGATTTGTTTTCGCCAATGAAGCAGATGATAATTCATGGTGGAAAGCCCCTGCAGGGTGATGTTTGGATCGGTGGAGCTAAGAACTCAACAGTTGCTCTTATTCCGGCATCAATTTTATCAAGAACACCAGTGACCTTGGAAGGCGTCCCAAGAATAGCTGATGTGGTTAACTTGATGGACTTGTTAAGTGAGATGGATGTACATTGTGATTTCGGTGAAACCACTTTAAGAATAGATCCAACTGATATCAAAATGAGTCCGTTGCCAGCTGGTAAGATTAAGAGTTTGCGCGCTTCATATTACTTTATGGGTGCGCTACTTGGTCGCTTTGGCAAGGCAGTAGTGGGCTTCCCTGGTGGTGACGATATTGGGCCACGTCCGATTGACCAACATATTAAGGGCTTTGAAGCCTTAGGCGCTAGCGTAAAAAATGAAAATGATCAAATTATAATTACTGCACCAGAAGATGGTTTGCATGGAGCAAAAATCCATTTAAAGATGCCATCAGTTGGGGCAACGATGAATATTATTATGGCTAGTGTGACGGCACAGGGCCAGACTATAATCGAAAATGCCGCAAAGGAACCGGAAATTATTGATTTAGCTACCTTCTTGAACAATATGGGGGCAGTTATTCGTGGTGCTGGTACTGACTCTATTCGAATTGAAGGGGTGGAGCAGCTTAAAGCACAGATTCCTCATACGATTATTCCAGACAGAATTGAAGCAGGGACTTATGTTGCTTTAGCTGCCTGTATTGGTAATGGCATTCGCATTCATAATATTATCGAAGAACACCTTGATTCATACCTGGCTAAAGTTGAAGAAATGGGTGTAGTAATCGATTCAGATGAAGATTCTTTGTATGTTTACCCAGCGGGCGACCTAAAAATGGTCCAGGTGAAGACAGATGTTTATCCTGGTTTTGCGACAGATTTACAGCAACCAATTACACCACTTTTATTAACTGCTAAAAGCGGTGAAGGTGTAGTAATCGATAATATTTATCCTAAACGGATTGGTCATATTGCTCAGTTGCAAAAGATGGGAGCAAATATTAAAGTTGAAGATAATATTATTTTGGCCCATCCAACTAAGCAGTTTCATGGTGCGGAAGTAACTGCAGGTGAGATTCGGGCAGGTGCCTGTCTGATGATTGCAGGCCTGATGGCTGATGGTACAACAACGATCGACAAGGCTGGTAATATCTTGCGTGGTTATGATCGGGTCCAAGAAAAGCTGCGTCAACTTGGAGCTGATGTAACTATCAAGGATGATCCTGCTGTACCGGGTATTTTAGATAATATTTAGTAAATAAAAACCACATGGAAAATCTCCGTGTGGTTTTTCTAATGATATGTCGATTTGTAGGTGAACAAATGAGTTTAATTTTTACAAGACGTGCACAAAATTCAGATGTGGATAAAATTGTGCAAATTTTAAATGATGCGATTTCTTTTTTAAAGGAAAGTGGCTCATCGCAGTGGCAAAGTGGCTACCCTAATCGAGCAACTGTAGAAGATGATATTAAAAATGGGTGTGCTTGGGTATTAACTGTGGATAATGAAGTTGCAGGGTATGCGGCAGTGGTAATTGGCCGTGAGCCAACTTATGCGGATATTGAAGGTAAGTGGGAAAATAATGTGGACACCTATGCGACAATTCACCGCATTGCAGTTTCTAGTAAGTTTAGAGGAATGCATTTGAGTCAATTTTTCTTGAGCAATATTATTTCTCTAACTTATGCACAAGGAATTCACAATTTTAGAATTGATACAAGCCGGAAAAATAAAATTGTCCAGCACATTGCAGTTAGTCATAATTTTATTGAACGAGGGATTATTCAAGTAACTGAAGATCCGGTTGATTCAAGTAGAATAGCTTACGAGTTGAATTTAAGGTAATGAAAAACCACATGGGATGTGAATTCCATGTGGATTATTTTTTTGCTTTATTTATTAATCAAGCAAGTCGTATTTCAAAGTCATTAAACCATGACCTTCGTCAACCATTTGGCCAAGCAGTTCAACAGTGTTGTTATAAACTGTATCAGACATCTTTTGGTTGGCCGCAATTAACTTGTCTTGTAATTCCTTACCTGAAAGGTTCTTTGCTTCTTTGTCAGTATCATGTTGGATCTTGTGACATTGTGCTAAACTCTTTTGTTCAAAGGCATCTTCAAGTTCACCGTAAACACGGTAGTTGGTATCGCCTAATTGAGCAGTTAACTTGTTAAGCCAGAAAATCTTGCTCAAGTTAAATTTAGGAGTGGTTTGCCAAGCTTCAGGGGTAGTAGTGACATTAGTGTAGAATGGCACCATTGAGTTAAAGGTGTTAGGACCAAAGGCTAACCATTGTACACCTGCAATTTCTGCAGGAACATCATTACGAATTTGCAAAATATGGGTTTCAAAGTTTCTGTTAATACCGATAGGACGGAAGGTCTTCTTTTGTTCAGGAGTACCTTGATCGCCATAAGCATCGTAAGGAGTGTCTTGGTAGTGTGAGCTTTCGGCCCATTTAATATCTTCAATTGAGATTAAACGATTAGCATGGCAGATAAAAGGTTGATCTTGATCTGCTGGAGTGCCACCAAAGTCTGGATCGAAATAGTTGTGAATATACCAAGCACGAGGATTATTGTAGTGAGCATCCTTAATAGTTGAAGAACCAAAGATGTGGCGCATGTTGTAGCCTTCACGGTCTGGATTCAAGTGATATTCTTCGATTAAATCCTTTAGGTCTGCTGAACAAGCAAAATTATCAGAATCGTTGAAGTCGAAAGTATCAATATTCAAACGGTTTGGTGCAATAACATATGCATCATCTGGGATACGGCGTGCAATCCAATGATGACCACCGATAGTTTCAAGGTACCAAATGTTATCCTTATCAGAAAAGGCCATACCGTTCATTTCATAAGTACCGTATTTTTCAACTAAATAGCCGACACGTTTAACACCGTCAAAAGCTGAGTGCAAGTATGGTAAAGTCAAAGTGACGAAATCTTCTTCACCGAGACCACCTTCACTTGGGTCAAGTAATGGGTCTACGCCTTGGATACGTGAATTAGTAGTAATAGTTTCAGTAGCGGTCATGGCTACATTTTCAGCGTTAATTCCAGCAGCACCCCAGATACCATTTTTACCTGAAACATCAGGTGCTGAGGTATAGCGCAGTGGAGTTTCAGCCAAATCTGCGTCGTCAATCTTTTGTTTAGAAATTACACTAGTGTAGTGCTTAGGTTGGTCAGCTGGGTTAACAGCTTTAAAGCCTTCAGGGATGATGACGCGACCACCGTCTTCACTACGAGCGATCATCGTAGAGCCATCAATAGTTGCTTTTTTACCAACTAAAATAGTAGTACATTCTGTTTGTTTCATTGGATCAGTCCTTTACTTTTATTATGTTTAAATTATTTCCTAATAATATTGTATGCAAAAATAATCCGATAAGCCAAAGAATATAATTAATTTCCCCGAAAGGCATTTGGACTAACACCGCTATAGCGTTTAAATGCCTTGGAGAAGGTAAATTCATCGCCGTAGCCGACTTTTTTGGCAATTTGCTTTAGATTGTGTGTGGTATTAGTTAATTCTTTTTTAGCGGCTTCCATGCGCAATTGCATGAGGTACTTTTGCGGCGATAATTTAGTGTTTTTTCTGAACAAAGCATATAAAAAGCTGCGTGATACACCTAGCCTATGACAAAGTTCAACAATATTGCAGGTAGGATCAGTGTAATTTTGTTGCAGATAATTAATAGCGATTTGATATTGATCATTTTTAGGTGTTTTGCGGACTGGTGGATGGTTAGGAAAGTCTTTTACTAGATGATAAAAAAGTTGATAGGTTAAAGCTGAAATTTGTAAATTGTTTAATAAGGTCTTTTTCTTTGTCAAACATTGATAAAGGTCATTTAGGGTTTGATAAAAGGCAGTTTTTTGAATTTGACGCAAGAAATTTTTATTAGGTAAATTTGATGCCTTGATGCTTTCATTAACGCCGTTGCCAGCTAGGCCAATCCAGAAGTATTCCCAGGGTTCATTGTGGTCAGCTTGAAAGGAACAAGTTTGACTGCGTGGAACGTAAAAAAGATCGCCAGCTTTTAATTTAACTGCGTGGTGTCTACTAGAAGTAAAGGTACCAGTTCCGCTAATAATGTAATAAAAAATATCGTTTTTACGAAGATTGTCACCTTGAAAGAATTCATCGGGCTGACATTTTTGCCGGCCGTAAAACATGATGTAGCTTTCAAGGTTTTGAATGTTTAAGTTAGGCATGGATTCCCTCACTTTAAAAAAATTACGTTACTTCTATTATAAAAGAGATTTTGCTTAAAAGGTGAAGAATGAAAAACGACCACATTAAGTGGTCGTTCGTGAATATTTATAGAAAATTATGATATGGAATTATGAAATGAAAAGGTATTTTACTTATTGGCACCACTTCTTCCATTGAATAAAAGATTAAGCAGAGTTGCACAGATGCTGGCTACGACGATACCGTTGCCTAAGAACAATTGAATGGTTTGGGGAAGGGGTTGGAAGATTTGCGGATAGACAGTCACGCCCAGTCCCATACCAATTGAAATAGCTACAATTAGAATATTGCGGTTGTTCTCAAAATCAACTTTGGTTAACATTTTGATTCCTTGCACGGCAATCATTGTGAACATGACCAACATGGCTCCGCCTAAAACTGAGTCAGGAATGATGGTAACTAGAGCACCGATTTTAGGAAGTAAGCCCATGGCCATTAATAAGCCAGCAGCCCAGTAAATCGGACGCTTAGTCTTAATGCCGGATAATTGAAGCAAGCCGACATTTTGAGAAAAAGTAGTGTAAGGGAAGGTGTTGAAAAGCCCGCCGAAGATTTGTGCTAATCCTTCTGCACGATAACCTTTTTTGAGGTCTTCTTCGGTGATATCTTGATGAAGTAGGTCGCCAATGGCAAAGAAGACGCCAGTGGATTCGACCAAGGAAACTAAGGCAATGATGATCATGGTCAAACAAGATGACCATTCGAATTCTGGCACCCCGAAGTAGAAAAATTGAGGCAAATGGAACCAAGAAGCTTCGGCAACTGGCTTTAATGAAACAAGCCCCATGCAGCTAGCGATTAGAGTACCAACAATTAATCCAATTAAAACGGAAATGGAACGTAAGAATCCTTTAGTCCAGACTTCGATGGCAATGATGATGAGGATGGTAATAAAGGCAGCGATTAAATTTTTCGCATCACCGAAGTCTTTGGCTTGTGCGTTTCCGCCGCCCATATTTTGGAAAGCGACCGGAATTAAAGTTAGCCCAATTACTGTAATTAAGGTCCCAGTAACTACCGGCGGGAAGAGTTTTTTGATTTTTGAAAACCAGCCAGCAATTAGAAAGACGAAGATTCCAGCAACGATAATGGCACCATACATGGTGTTAATTGAAAATTTTTGCCCAATCATTTCTAGAGGAGCAACAGCCTGAATTGCACAGCCTAAAACGACTGGCAAGCCAATTCCGAAGTATTTGTTACGGAATAGTTGAATTAAAGTGGCTAAACCACACATGAAGATATCAATCGAAACTAGGTAAGTCATCTGTGTGCTATTGAAGTGTAGTGCCGTACCAATTAAAAGGGGAACGGCAACCGCACCGGAGTACATTGCCAGCAAATGTTGCAAACCTAGGACAGCAGCTTTTTTGTGACTAACTTCTTTTTGTGCCATTTTTTGTTATTCTTCTCCCTCGAAGTGTACTTGATCATTTTCAAAGCTATCGATTTTTGCTAGGGCTTCAAAACGTAGACCTTCTTTTTCTACCCATTCGCTACCACCCTGGAAAGTTTTGGCAACAACAGCGCCAACGCCAACAATGTTACAGCCGGCTTGCTTGGCGATGTTAACCATGCCTTTGACTGCTTCACCGTGGGCAACGAAGTCATCGATGATTAAGATATGTTCGCCTGGGTGCAAAAATTTTTCTTCAACGCAGATCTTATTGTTGACCTTCTTGGTGTAAGAAAAAACATCTGCCCAATATACTGCATCGTTTAGTGTAGATGGCTTTTTCTTTCTGGCAAAGATCATTGGCACGTGCAGTTGGTAGGCTGCCATGACACCAGGAGCAATTCCAGACGCTTCACAAGTTAAGACTTTATCGACTTTTTCATCTTTAAAAAGGCGGGAAAATTCTTCACCAACGTGCATCATTAGTTGCGGATCAACTTGGTGATTCAAAAATGAATTAATTTTAAGCACATTTCCGGGTAAAACTTCACCATCTTGTTTAATTCGATCTACTAATTCCTTCAATATTATTCTCCTCAAGAAAGAAATAAGGACTTCTTCTACCTAAAACAGGTAAAAGAAGTCCTTAAGATTATTCTTAACGTTCATTCACCTATAGTCCGGTGTTTACGGTACCGGGTAGAGACTGTCGACCTTATTTCGACGATATATAGATATTTGTGTTGGCTTAATCTTAACAGAATATATTGCCGAACACAAGTGGAAAATTAAGGATTAATGTTCGATTATAGTAAAAATTATTCAGCTGCGATATCGTTATGGCACAGACTGATGATCTTTTCGATAATGCCATATAAGATCCCCGCGATTGGCCAGATGATCCAGCTGCGTTCCCAATCATTGGTAATGAAGCTATATCCTAGATAAAGTAAGACTGCTATTAACCAATAGAGTGTGGCGTATTTGTTCATAATCTTGCGACCAAGTTTTTTCTTAGGAATGTAATCATCTGTTTGTAATAAAATGTTGTAGCTGTCCATAATGATATTGCTTTTGACAAAGAAGAACACACCGATTGGATACAGCTTGCCGACTGACGTTCATCTTTTCAGTTAGTGCTTCTTGGAAAAGATGATTTTTCTTGCGTAATGCCGCAATTTTTTGACCTAATCTCATGATTGATCGTCCTTTCGTTTTGAAATAATTTAATTTAACGAAAATTTGCGGTTGCAGACCACCACTTTTTAATTGCATTTAGCGCAACTAGTAGTTGCGGTCGCTAAAGACGAACAATCACGACTTGTTTTCTGATTTTTTAATTGACCTTTTTAATTTTTCCTAGTAGAGTTAGTTAAAAATGTTTAGTGAAAAGAGGGAGAATTTTTGTGGCTAAAAATCTAGACGATTTTGACAAGATTATTGTTCTTGACTTTGGTAGTCAATACAATCAATTAATCACTCGACGCATTCGTGATTTTGGCATCTATTCTGAACTTTTACCACACGATCTTTCCATGGAGAAGATTAAACAGATCAATCCTAAGGGAATCATTTTCTCAGGTGGTCCTAACAGTGTTTACGATAATGGTGCATTAAAGGTTGATCCTGCAATCTTTAAGTTGGGTATTCCAATTTTGGGTATTTGTTACGGGATGCAATTAATGTCTCATGACTTAGGCGGTAAAGTTGAACAAGCTGAAAACAAGGAATATGGCCGCGCCAACATTACGGTTGAAGATCCAGACAGTATTTTGTTCAATGGCTTGCCTTCAAAGCAATACGTTTGGATGAGCCACGGTGACTTAGTAACTCAAGCACCTAAGGGCTTCGAAGTAACTGCTTCAAGCAAGAACTGTCCAATCGCTGCTATTGCTAACCCGGACAAGAAGTTCTATGGCATTCAATTCCACGCTGAAGTTCGTAACTCAGAATATGGTTTGGATATTTTGAAGCACTTTGCCTTTGACGTCTGTGGTGCTGCTGCCAACTGGACCATGAACGACTTCATCGACATGAAGGTTGATGAGATCCGTAAAGAAGTTGGCGACAAGAAAGTCATCTTAGGTCTTTCGGGTGGTGTAGATTCTAGCGTTACTGCTACTCTTTTACACAAAGCAATTGGCGATCAATTAACTGCAATTTTCGTTGATCACGGAATGCTGCGTAAAGACGAAGGCAATCAAGTAATGCAAGCCTTGAACAAGGATCTTGGTGTTAATATCATTCGGGTTAATGCCCAAAAGAGATTCTTAGATAAGTTGAAAGGTGTAACTGATCCTGAAAAGAAGCGTAAGATTATCGGTAAGGAATTCATCGAGGTCTTTAACGAAGAAGCTAAGAAGTTAAAGGATGTAGATTTCTTAGCTCAAGGTACGCTTTATACTGATGTTATCGAGTCAGGTACCAACACTGCCCAAACGATTAAGTCCCATCACAACGTTGGTGGTCTTCCTAAGGACATGCATTTCAAGCTGATTGAACCACTGCGTAAGTTGTTCAAGGACGAAGTACGTGAACTTGGTGAAAAGCTGGGCATTCCACATGACTTAGTATGGCGTCAGCCATTCCCAGGCCCTGGTCTTGGTATCCGTGTTCTTGGTGAAGTGACTGAAGACAAGCTTAAGATTGTGCGTGATTCTGATGCGATTTTACGAGAAGAAATCAAGAAGGCAGGTTTACAAGAAAAGATCTGGCAATACTTCACTGTTCTTCCAGGTATTCGCTCCGTTGGAGTAATGGGTGATGGACGTACTTATGACTATACGATTGGTATTCGTGCCGTAACCTCAATTGATGGGATGACTGCAGATTTTGCCCAAATTCCATGGGATGTACTTGGTCACATTTCAGATAGAATCGTCAATGAAGTAGATAACGTTAACCGCGTAGTTTACGATGTGACGAGTAAGCCACCTTCAACGATTGAATGGGAGTAATTTAATATATTAACATGAAGAGGAAACCCCAATATGACAGCATTTGAAGAGGGTCAATATTAGTAAAAAACACGGGTTAAAGGTAAGTTGTCTACCGAAAATTGAATATTTTTACTTACTTTTGTTTAAAAGTAAGTGACTGTTGTCCTACTTATCGTCAGTGATAAGTGGGGCATTTTTGTTTCTGTTTGTTGCCACAAAAGAAATGCTGAAATCCAAACGGAGCAGTCTGTTTGATCGTTGTTGTTACTTATGACGAAAACATAAGTAAATCATATATGAAATCTCGAAATGACCTTGAATGAAATCTCAAGGTACTCATTCTCGAATGCAATATCTGATCGGTCGCTAGGGTAAAGGGAAGACTATCAGGCCGCCCTTTCAAGCAGTATATAATATAATCAACAAATTAGTATATACCAATTAATACTGAGCAGAAACTAAACCGACGATTCATAAATTTAGTCAGCCGTTGTCGGTCGCAACCGAAGGCTGAAAATTTATTTTGCCGGGACGGCAAACATGAGGGGGTCATTGCACGATGAAGCCGTTAAAGGATTCATCAACTTCAGTTACACCGTCAACAACTAGAACGGGATAAGGAAACCGAAATTAAGCGGAAAAGGCAATGAAGAACCATCTCTGTATCAAAGATTCAAGCTAAAAAGTCAGTACTTCATGAAGGAAACGACTTAGAGTTATAATTTGAATTTAAACATTATTTCTAGTACCACAATATATGAAAAGAGAGCAGTGAGATTGCGTCTCACTACTCTCAATCGCGAACTTGAATAATTTTAGTGTTTGAAAAGAGATTAGCCTTTGCGGTTAGTCTCTTTTACTATCTGGTAAGTTGACTGCAAACAGAAAAGCCGCCCGGCTCGAGGGCCTAAGTGTATAATTTTTTGCGGTAAGTTGAATAAATAATTAAAAAGCTCAAGTCC
>NZ_PCZI01000010.1:0-68717 GCF_002554085.1 Lactobacillus sp. UMNPBX1 | reverse complement strand
TTGCGGAAGTAGTTCAGTGGTAGAACATCACCTTGCCATGGTGGGGGTCGCGGGTTCGAATCCCGTCTTCCGCTCCAAGACAAAAGCTCATCTTTGGATGAGCTTTTTATTTTTCCATATATGTAGTTTTAGATGTAAGAAAACTTTTTGAATTTTTTACAAAAAAGTATTGCAATGTATCAAAGAACTGCTATAATTATACTTGTTGTTGCGGAAGTAGTTCAGTGGTAGAACATCACCTTGCCATGGTGGGGGTCGCGGGTTCGAATCCCGTCTTCCGCTCCAAGATAGAAGGCTCACCAAGTGGTGAGTCTTTTTTTACGGGAAATAGCTCAGTTTGGTAGAGCGCTACGTTCGGGACGTAGAGGTCGCCGGTTCAAGTCCGATTTTCCCGATATACAAGCTATCCGTTTGGGTAGCTTTTTTCTTTTTGTTATAATATCTTTTAAAACTTAAAGGGAGATTAAAAATGACGGCAACTACTGAAGAAAAATACAAATTATTAGTGGAGCAAGCTAGAGCTTTGATTGAGGGAGAAGATGATTGGATTGCTAATACAGCTAATTTATCTGCTCTTTTGTTTAATTCGTTAAATGATGTGAATTTTGCAGGTGTTTATCGCTATGAAAATGGTGAATTAATTTTAGGTCCGTTTCAAGGGATGCCAGCATGTGTTCATATTCAAATGGGAAAAGGTGTTTGTGGTACGGCTGCACAAGCAAAAACAACGCAGATTGTTAAGGATGTACATGAATTTGCTGGTCACATTGCTTGTGATAGTGCTTCAAATTCGGAAATCGTTGTCCCAATTTTTAATCAGGGAAAACTTTGGGGCGTCTTTGATTTTGATTCGACCAAGCTAGCTAATTTTGACGAAATTGATAAAAAGTATTTAACTGAAATAGCGAAAGCAATTTTTGCGTAATTATTAGAATTGGACATAATGAAGTTGAAGATAAGTCAAATTGTTTTACTTACTGACAAAAGAAAAGTAAAATACCATAACGTATTTTAAAGGGTGGTGTTTGTATGGAAAATTCATATAGTAAGAGCGTTAATCAAGTATTGAAAATTGCACGTGAACAAGCACAAAATTTTCATCATCGCTTGATCGGCACAGAACATGTTTTATTGGCTCTAGTAATTGAAACTGACGGTGAAGCAGGAAAAATCTTGCGTTCATGGGGATTAACACCAACTGCAGTACGTGAAGAAATTGAACGTTATACAGGTTATGGCTCTGCCCCTAAGGCAAGCTACATGGAAATGTCACCACGTTTGAGTTTAGCTTTGGATTATGCTAGAAGACGAGCTAATAACGATGGAGTTAAGGAAGTTAACACTAATCATGTTTTGCTGGGAATTACTGCAAGTGAGCAGGTTTTATCAGCAATGATTTTGAAAAACTTGAATGTTGATATTCCTCGCTTGCAGCAGGATGTTGAAGACAGTTTGAGTCAAGACCAAGACTTTGGTGATTCAGCTAATTGGCTGGGTGATGATAACACGACGACTGGTCAAAAGAAGCGCAAGAGCACTACTCCTAACTTAGATAAGGTAGCGGTTAATTTAAATCAACGTGTGCGTAATGGCGAGATTGATCCGGTGATTGGCCGTGACCAAGAAATTAAGCGTGTGATTCAAATTTTGTCTCGACGGACTAAGAATAATCCTGTCTTAGTTGGTGAACCAGGAGTTGGTAAGACTGCTGTTGCTGAAGCGATTGCAACTGAGATTGTCAACAAAAAAGTGCCACAGGATATGCTTAAGAAACGGGTAATGGCCTTAAATTTAGGTAGTTTAGTTGCTGGGACTAAGTATCGTGGTGAGTTTGAAGACAGAATGAAGAAAATCCTGAACGAAGTCACCAAGGATGGCAATGTCATTCTCTTTGTTGATGAAATGCATACTTTAATTGGTGCTGGTGGTGCTGAAGGTGCAATTGATGCTTCTAATATCTTGAAGCCTTCGCTTGCTCGTGGCGATATTCAAATGATTGGTGCAACTACTTTTAATGAATATCAAAAGTACATTGAAAAAGATCAAGCTTTGGCACGTCGTTTTCAACAAGTGCGCTTAAGTGAGCCTTCAAGAGATGATACTTTGACAATTATGCGTGGCTTGAAGTCGAAATATGAAAAGTTCCATCATGTGACTATTTCTGATGAGAGCTTGAAGGATGCAGTTGATTTGTCAACGCGCTATATTTCGGATCGCTTTTTGCCAGATAAGGCGATTGACTTAGTAGATGAAGCTAGTGCCGCAGTTAAGATTCGTAATAACATTAGCAATGATGCTGAGCTAGAAAAAGTTAATGAGCAAATTAAGAAACTGATTACGCAAAAGAATATGTCTGCCGCTAGTCAAAACTTTGTTAAAGCTGCTCAATTGCAGGATGAGCAGAACAACTTAGAAATGCAACGTGAAGCAATGGTAGAGAAGTTGAAAGACAAAGTTAGTGCTAAAGCTGTGGTTGAGCCAGAAGATATTGCTAAAGTGGTTTCCGACTGGACTGGCGTCCCTGTTACTCAAATGAAGCGTAATGAGTCACGGCAATTGGCTAACTTGGAAAAGATCTTGCATCAACGCGTGATTGGACAAGATAAAGCTGTTTCTGCAGTTGCCCGTGCTATTCGTCGTAGTAGAAGTGGCATCAAGGATGAGCGACGTCCAATTGGATCATTCCTTTTCCTAGGACCAACTGGAGTTGGTAAGACAGAATTGGCTAAATCAGTTGCAGCAGCAATGTTTGGCTCGGAAGACAATTTGATTAGGCTAGATATGTCTGAATATATGGACCAAATTGCTTCAAGCAAATTAATCGGCTCAGCACCAGGTTATGTCGGTTATGAAGAAGGCGGTCAATTATCTGAAAAGGTTCGTCGTCATCCATACTCGGTTATTTTGCTTGACGAAGTAGAAAAAGCTCATCCAGATGTCTTTAACTTGCTTTTGCAGGTTTTAGATGAAGGATTTTTGACTGACTCCAAAGGTAGAAAAGTTGACTTTAGAAATACAATTATAATCATGACTTCTAATTTAGGTTCTCGTTCGCTCTTTGATAATAAGGCAGTCGGCTTCAATGCAGATAATGCAGATCCAGCCAAGGCGAGATCAGCTAAAGTTGAACAAGCAATCAAACAATTCTTCCGTCCAGAATTTTTAAACAGAATCGATGAAACTATTATCTTCGATGAACTAGATAAGAAGCAGCTGCGCAATATTGTAACTTTGTTAACGCACAAGCTGGTAGTTCGTTTGCAAAAGAAGGGTATCGAATTGAAGCTATCACGGGCAGCACTGGATCAGATTGCACAAGATGGTTATGATCCAGAAAATGGTGCTCGACCATTGAGAAGAGCAATTCAAAATGATATTGAAGACAAGATTGCCGAGATGTTGATTGTAGGCGAAGTTAAGTCAGGCGACACTTTGAAAATTGGTAGTCAGCATGGACATTTGAAATTTGAAGTAGTTAATCCGAAGAAAGAAACTGTAAAAGTCAAGTGATATTGGTGCTATACCTTGACAAAATGCTGAAAATATCATATAATTTTTGCTGATTTAAAAAGACTGAGATTCAGGATTTTGCTGATCTATTGTCCAGCAAAATGATAAGGGACAAAAACGACAATTGTTGTTTTTGTCTTTTTTATGCCTAAAATTGCAGTTTTTTGAATTTGTAACAGAAATGTAATATTTGCTTTCTTAGACAGAAAGGATGTTTTTCCTTGTTAAATGGACACGTAGTGAACTACGGTAAACATCGAACTAGACGTAGCTTCTCCCGCATTAAGGAAGTATTGAAGTTACCTAACTTAACTGATGTTCAAACCGAATCATATAAGTGGTTTCTTGATAAAGGCATTAAAGAAGTCTTTGATGACATTATGCCGATTAGCGATTTCTCAGGTAAGCTTTCATTAGAATATGTTGGCTATAAATTGCAAAAGCCAAAGTATACAGTTGATGAAGCCCGTAACCATGATGCAACTTATGCTGCACCAATGCACGTTACCTTGAAATTGACTAACCAAGAAACTGGTGAAATTAAGACTCAAGATGTTTTCTTTGGTGATTTGCCATTAATGACCGAATCAGGTTCATTTATTGTTAACGGTGCTGAAAGAGTTATCGTTTCACAATTGGTAAGATCACCTGGTGTATATTACACTGGCGATTATGACAAGAATGGTCGTCAAATCTTTGGTACTACTGTTATTCCTAACCGTGGTGCTTGGCTTGAATATGAAACCGACGCAAAGAACGTTTCATTTGTTCGTGTAGACCGTACTCGTAAATTGCCTCTTACTGTATTGATTAGAGCAATGGGTATTGGCTCTGACAGTGACATTATTGATATGTTTGGTCAAAGTGATACTTTGCAATTCACTTTGGACAAGGATGTTCATAAGAACCCAGCTGACTCACGTGTAGCTGAAGCCTTAAAGGATATCTATGAAAGACTTCGTCCAGGTGAACCAAAGACTACTGATTCTTCACGTTCACTTTTGTATGCCCGTTTCTTTGATCCACGTCGTTACGATTTAGCACCTGTAGGTCGTTACAAGATCAATAAGAAGCTTTCACTTAAGAACCGTTTATACGGTCAAACTTTAGCTGAAACTTTAGCTGATCCAGATACTGGGGAAATTGTTGTTAAGAAGGGTACTGTAGTTACCCACGAAGTAATGGATAAGTTAGCTCCATATCTTGAGCGTGATGACTTTAAGATGGTAACTTACCAACCTTCAAAGGAAGGCGTATTACCAGATCCTATTACAGTTCAAGAAATTAAGGTTTACTCAAAGGTAGACCCTGAACGTGAAGTTAAATTAATGTCAAATGGTCATATTGCTGATAACGTTAAGCATTTGACTCCAGCTGATGTTTTAGCTTCAATCAATTACTTCTTTGCATTGCAAGATGAAATTGGTACTACTGATGATATCGACCACTTGGGTAACCGTCGTATTCGTCGTGTTGGTGAACTTCTTCAAAACCAATTTAGAATTGGTTTGGCACGTATGGAACGTGTTGTTCGTGAAAGAATGTCAATCCAAGATCCTTCAACAGTTACTCCACAACAATTGATCAACATTCGTCCAATTGTTGCAAGTATTAAGGAATTCTTTGGTTCATCACAACTTTCACAGTTTATGGATCAACATAACCCATTAGGTGAATTGACTCATAAACGTCGTATGTCAGCCTTAGGGCCTGGTGGTTTGACCCGTGACCGTGCTGGTTATGAAGTTCGTGACGTTCACTATACTCACTATGGTCGTTTGTGTCCTATCGAAACTCCAGAAGGTCCTAACATTGGGTTGATCAACTCACTTGCTTCATATGCGATTATTAATAAGTATGGTTTTATCGAAACCCCATACCGTCGTGTTTCTTGGAAGGACCACAAGGTTACTGATAAGATCGACTATTTGACTGCTGACGAAGAAGATAATTACATTATCGCTGGTGCCAACACTCCATTGAATGATGATGGTTCATTTAAGGAGAAGTTGATCTTGGCTCGTCAAAAGGAAGATAACGTCGAAGTTTCTCCAGATAAGATTGACTACATGGACGTTATTCCTAAGCAAGTTGTTTCTGTCGCTTCAGCATGTATTCCATTCCTTGAAAACGATGACTCTAACCGTGCTTTGATGGGTGCAAACCAGCAACGTCAGGCTGCACCATTAATTAATCCGCATGGTTCACTTGTTGGTACTGGTATGGAATACCGTGCTGCACACGATTCAGGTGCTGCTTTAATCGCTAAGGCTGCTGGTGTAGTTGAATACGTTGATGCTAATGAAATCCGTATTAGACGTGAAGATGGTACTTTGGACAAATACACACTTGAAAAGTACCGTCGTTCAAATAACTCTAAGTCATACAACCAAACTCCTAATGTTAAATTAGGTGATCAGGTTGACAAGAGTGATGTAATTGCTAACGGTCCAACTATGGATCATGGCGAACTTGCTTTAGGTCAAAACCCATTGATTGCCTTCATGACTTGGAATATGTACAACTATGAAGATGCCATCATGCTTTCTGAACGATTAGTTAAGGATGATGTTTATACTTCAATCAGTATTGAAGATTATGAATCAGAAGCTCGTGACACTAAGTTAGGTCCAGAAGAAATTACTAGAGAACTTCCTAATATTGGTGAGGATGCTTTGAAGGATCTTGATGCTGATGGTATCGTTCGTGTTGGTGCAGAAGTCCACGATGGCGACATTTTGGTAGGTAAGGTAACTCCTAAGGGTGTAACTGAATTATCTGCTGAAGAAAGATTACTTCACGCTATTTTCGGTGAAAAAGCTCGTGAAGTTCGTGATACTTCACTTCGTGTACCACACGGTGGTGGCGGTATTGTTCAAGACGTTAAGGTTTATACTCGTGAAGCCGGCGATGAACTTTCACCAGGTGTTAACACAATGGTTCGTGTTTACATCGCTCAAAAGAGAAAGATTCAAGTTGGGGACAAGATGTCTGGTCGTCACGGTAACAAGGGTACTGTTGCTGCAGTTGTTCCAGAAGAAGACATGCCATACTTACCAGATGGTACTCCAGTAGATATTTGTTTAAACCCAATGGGTGTTCCATCACGTATGAACATCGGACAGCTTCTTGAATTGCACTTAGGTGCAGCTGCTCGTCAATTGGGCATTCACGTTGCAACACCAGTATTTGATGGTGCTGACGAAAATGACGTTTGGGACACAGTTCGTCAAGCAGGTGTTGATAAAGATGGTAAGACCGTTGTTTATGATGGTCGTACCGGTGAACCATTCCACAACCGTGTATCTGTAGGTGTTATGCACTACTTGAAGTTGACCCACATGGTTGACGACAAGATCCACGCACGTTCAATTGGGCCTTACTCATTGGTTACTCAACAACCACTTGGTGGTAAAGCACAATTTGGTGGTCAGCGTTTTGGTGAAATGGAAGTTTGGGCCCTTGAAGCTTATGGTGCTGCTTACACATTGCAAGAGATTTTGACTTATAAGTCAGATGACGTTGTTGGTCGTGTAAAGGCATATGAAGCTATTGTTAAGGGTGAAAAGATTCCTAAGCCAGGTGTTCCAGAATCATTCCGTGTTCTTGTTAAGGAACTTCAATCATTAGGTTTGGATATCCGTGTTCTTGATATGAACCATAATGAAATTGAACTTCGTGATATGGATGAAGACTCAAGTGAACACTTGAACATCGATACTTTGTCACGGATGGCAGAAGAGCAAGAAAAGAAGAAGTTAGCCGAAGAAACTGGAAAATCAGAAGATAAAGACAGTAAAGAAAATGCAGATAAGCCGGTAGCTCCTGCAGATGAGTCTGACGATAAAGTTTCTAAATAGTAGGAGGTTAAACTTTTGATCGACGTAAATAAGTTTGAAAGTATGCAAATTGGTCTTGCATCACCTAACAAGATCAGAAGCTGGTCATATGGTGAAGTTAAAAAGCCAGAGACCATCAACTACCGTACTTTAAAGCCTGAAAAAGATGGCTTATTTGATGAGAGAATTTTTGGACCAACAAAAGATTGGTCATGTGCTTGTGGTAAGTACAAGGGCGTTAGATACCGTGGTATCGTTTGTGACCGTTGTGGTGTTGAAGTTACTTCTTCAAAGGTAAGAAGAGAACGTATGGGTCATATTGAATTGGCTGCACCTGTAACTCACATTTGGTACTTTAAGGGTATCCCATCAAGAATGGGATTAGTTTTGGACATTTCTCCAAGATTACTTGAAGAAGTTATTTACTTTGCTGCATACATTGTAATTGATCCAGGTGATACTGACCTTGAACCTAAGCAATTATTAACTGAAGCTGAATACCGTGAACAAAAAGCTAAGTACGGTAACCGTTTTGAAGCTAAGATGGGTGCTGAAGCTGTTCGCGATTTGCTTAAGAAAGTTGACCTTGATAAAGAAGTTAAGGATTTGAAGAAAGAACTTCAAACTGCCACTGGTCAAAAACGTACGCGTGCAATTAGACGGTTAGATATCTTGGATGCCTTCAAGAATTCAGGTAACAAGCCTGAATGGATGGTAATGGATGCCGTTCCAGTAATTCCACCAGATCTTCGTCCAATGGTTCAACTTGAAGGTGGCCGTTTTGCAACTTCAGATTTGAACGATTTGTACAGACGTGTAATCAACCGTAACAACCGTTTGAAGAGATTGCTTGATTTGAACGCACCTAATATTATTGTTCAAAACGAAAAGCGTATGCTTCAAGAAGCTGTTGATGCTTTAATTGATAACGGTCGTCGTGGTCGTCCAGTTGTTGGACCAGGTAACCGTCCATTGAAGTCACTTTCACATATGCTTAAGGGTAAGCAAGGACGTTTCCGTCAAAACTTGCTTGGTAAGCGTGTTGACTACTCTGGTCGTTCAGTTATCGATGTTTCACCAAAATTGAAGTTCTATCAATGTGGTGTGCCACGTCCAATGGCTTTGGAATTGTTCAAGCCATTTGTAATGCATGAATTAGTTAAACGTGGAATTGCATCAAACATCAAGAATGCTAAGCGTAAGATTGACCGTGAAGATGACGATATCTGGGATGTACTTGAAGATGTGATTAAGGAACGTCCAGTTCTTTTAAACCGTGCACCTACTCTTCACCGTTTGAGTATTCAAGCCTTTGAGCCAATCTTGGTACCAGGTAAGTCAATTAGACTTCACCCATTAGCTTGTGAAGCCTACAATGCCGACTTCGATGGTGACCAGATGGCTATTCACGTACCACTTTCTGATGAAGCTGTTGCTGAATCAAGATTGTTAATGTTGGCTGCTCACCACATTTTGGCTCCTAAGGATGGTAAGCCAATTGTTACTCCATCGCAGGATATCGTTTTGGGTAACTACTGGTTAACTCAGGCCGAACGTGGTCGTGAAGGTGAAGGTATGATCTTCAGCTCACCAGCAGAAGCTGCTGTAGCTTACGAAAATGGCGATATTCACTACCATACCATTATTGGTATGTCTGCAGATGCTATGCCTAAAAAGCCATGGCCTAAGGGACATGAACACGGCATCTTTATTACCACTTATGGTAAGATTGTCTTCAATCAATTGTTCCCAGATGATTACTTCTATATCAATGAACCAACTGAAGAGAACTTGAACAATCCGTTGGATGCTAAGTACTTCTTAGGTGAAGGCGAAGAGATTGATAAGAAGATCGATGAAGTAGGCGATGATTTAATCGCTAGTCCATTTAAGGGAAGCTTCTTGTCAGATTCTATTGCTACTATTTACAAGTATTACAAGGTTCAAAGAACTTCAGAATACTTGGATGATTTGAAGAAGTTAGGCTACACTAGCTCAACTACTTCAGGTATTACTATTGGTATGACTGACGTTCCAGAAATCCAAGATAAGGATGAAAAGGTAGCCAAGGCACGTAAACAAGTTGATGTTGTTTCTAAGCAATTTAGACGTGGTTTGATTACTGAACAAGAACGTCACGACCGAGTAATTAGTATTTGGAATGCATGTAAGGACAAGATCCAAAACGAAATTGCACAAATTCACGCACCTCGTAATCCAATTTCAATCATGGCAGACTCAGGTGCCCGTGGTAACATTTCTAACTTTACTCAGTTAGCCGGTATGCGTGGTTTGATGGCCACTCCTAACGGTGGTTTGTTCGAAATTCCTGTTACTTCAAACTTTAAGGAAGGTTTGTCAGTATTGGAATTGTTCATGTCCACTCACGGTGCTCGTAAGGGTATGACTGATACTGCATTAAAGACTGCTCAGTCAGGTTACTTGACTCGTCGTTTGGTTGATGTTGCTCAGGACGTTATTATTCGTGATGACGATTGTGGTACTGATCGTGGTATTACAGTTAGTGCCATCATGGAAGGTGACGAAATGATCGAACCACTATTTGACCGTTTGGTTGGTCGTTTCACTGCTGAGACTGTTAAAGATCCTGAAACTGGCGAAACTATTGTCGGCAGAGATGTCATGATGGATGAAAACATGGCACACAAGATTTGTGATGCAGGTGTAACTCACGTTAAGATTCGTTCAATTCTTACCTGTGATACTCCTCACGGCGTATGTCGCAAGTGTTACGGTATGAACCTTGCTACTGGTGAAGAAGTTGAAGTTGGTGAAGCAGTTGGTACTGTTGCTGCTCAATCAATTGGTGAACCAGGTACTCAGCTTACTTTGAGAACTTTCCACAACGGTGGTGTTGCCGGTGCTGAAGATATCACTCAAGGTTTGCCTCGTGTGCAAGAATTGTTTGAAGCACGTAACCCTAAGGGTCGTGCAACCATTTCTGAAGTTGATGGTGTAATTGATTCAATTCAAGAAAACCCAGCAGAACATACTCGTGAAATTACTGTTAAGGGTAAGATTGATACTAGAAGCTACAGTGTTCCTTATACAGCTTCAGTTGCTGTTAGCGAAGGTGACTACGTTCATCGTGGTGACAAGTTAACTCTTGGTTCTGTTGATCCTAAGGAATTGATTCAAGTTACTGATACATTAACTACTGAAAAGTACATCTTAGCTGAAGTTCAAAAGGCTTATAGAATGCAGGGTGTAGACATTGCCGACAAGCACGTTGAAGTGTTAACTCGTCAAATGCTGCAAAAGGTTCGTGTCCTTGATCCAGGTGAAACTGACATCTTGCCAGGTGAAGTTATGGATATTGTTCAATTTAGAGACCGCAACAAGGAAGTTATTATTTCTGGTGGTATTCCAGCAACTGCTCAAAGCGTTATCTTGGGTATTACTAAGGCTGCTTTGGAAACTAACAGTTTCTTGTCAGCTGCTTCATTCCAGGAAACCACACGTGTTCTTACTGATGCATCTATTAGAGGTAAGAATGATCCACTTCTTGGACTTAAGGAAAACGTTATTATCGGTAAAATTATTCCAGCTGGTACTGGTATGCCTGTATACCGCAGCATGGAACCTGAAGCTGACGTTAAGAAGCCAGATTCAGTATACTCAATTGCTGATATTGAAAAGCAAATGAAAGAAAAGGATAAAGCTAAGCAAGACTAAGCTTTATTGAAAATAAATAAGCATTTCCAATCTTTTAAGAGCGGGAATGCTTATTTTTTTGTCTAAAAAATTAATTGGGTTAGTACTAATCCTAGGAAAATATATGGAATAAATGGATAGCGATGGTTAATAGGAGTTTTTTCAATAAGAAAAATTGCAATTACCAAGATTGAAGCAAATAGAAAAACTAAATTGGCAAATGATGGGGTGAAGTAGCAAGCGATAATTAAGTAAATTAATAAATCGCCTAGCCCCATTTTTCTTTGCATTATGCTATAGCTAAAAATTCCTAGCAATAATGTAAAAGAGATCCAGTCGATTAATGTAAAAGCTGCAAATTGGTTGAATAAAATCGCAACGCTAATGGCTGGAATTAGTAGGAGAAGATCAAATTCTTGCTTTTGATAATCAGAGATTGCAACGACTAAAAGCGAAAAAAGCAAAATAGCGGTAATAATGTCCTGTGTCTTACTAAAATCGAGTAAACAAAAGGCAAAGCCGCCAATTAATTCAAATAAAAATAATTCAACTGGAATTTGTTGATAACAATAACGACATTTTCCTTGAAGAAAAAGATAAGATAATAATGGAATTTCATCCAAAATTGATAATTCAAGGTGACAGTTGTTGCACTGAGAACGTGAGTAAATAAAATTTTTATCATTCCAGTGCTCGTAAACTACTGCTGCGTGAGAAGCCAAGCAACTTCCAATTATAAAGTTAGTAAAAATAAATAAGTATTTCAAAAAAACACCTCCACTATTTATTACGCAAAAATAGCCGATTTTTCTTTTTTTATTTTGAAAAAGTTTGCTTTCTATTAAAAACCGAGTACAATAGTGTTTGTATGTTTTGAACAGTCTGTTCGTGAGTATAAAAAGAAACTCCCGGATGTGTGAACAAAATAGTAATTTTAGGAGGAAATTTTAATGCCAACCATTAATCAATTGGTAAGAAAAGGCCGTCATTCAAAGGTTACTAAGTCAAAGTCACCTGCTTTGAATTACAGCTACAACAGTATGAAGAAGGAATCAGTATTCAACCCAGCTCCACAAATGCGTGGTGTTGCAACTCGTGTGGGTACTATGACTCCAAAGAAGCCTAACTCAGCTTTACGTAAGTACGCTCGTGTACGTCTTTCAAACTTAATCGAAGTTACTGCTTACATTCCAGGTGAAGGCCACAACTTGCAAGAACACTCAGTCGTTTTAATTCGTGGTGGTCGTGTAAAGGACCTTCCTGGTGTTCGTTACCACATCATTCGTGGTGCCCTCGATACTGCTGGTGTTGATGGCAGAAAGCAAGGCCGTTCTAAGTACGGTACTAAGAAAGATTAAAGGAGGAGTTAAATAATGCCTAGAAAAGGTCACGTAACTAAAAGAGACGTTTTAGCAGATCCAGTTTACAACTCAAAGCTTGTTACCAAGTTAATTAACCACTTGATGATTGATGGTAAGAGAGCTAAGGCATCTTCAATCCTTTACGATGCTTTCAACATTGTTCAAGACAAGACTGGTAAGGAACCACTTGATGTATTTGAAGAAGCTATGAACAACGTTATGCCAGTTTTGGAAGTTAGAGCTCGCCGTATCGGTGGTTCAAACTACCAAATCCCAGTTGAAGTACGTCCTGAAAGAAGAACTACTTTAGGTTTAAGATGGCTTGTTTCATACGCTCGTTTACGTAACGAACACACTATGGATGAACGTTTAGCTAACGAAATCATCGATGCTTCAAACAACACTGGTTCAGCAGTTAAGAAGCGTGAAGACGTTCACCGTATGGCTGAAGCTAACCGTGCATTTGCACACTACCGCTTCTAATTCGTTCGTTTTATTTTAAGGAGAGAATAATTTATGGCTAACAAGCGTGAATTTCCATTAGCAAAGACACGTAACATTGGTATTATGGCCCACATCGATGCGGGTAAGACTACTACTACTGAACGTATCCTTTACTACACTGGTAAGATCCACAAAATTGGTGAAACTCACGAAGGTGATTCACAAATGGACTGGATGGATGAAGAAAAGGAACGTGGTATCACCATTACTTCTGCAGCCACTACTGCACAATGGAAGGACTACAGAATTAACATCATTGATACCCCAGGACACGTTGACTTCACTATCGAAGTTGAACGTTCACTCCGTGTTCTTGATGGTGCCGTAACTGTTCTTGATGCCCAAGCTGGTGTTGAACCACAAACTGAAAACGTATGGCGTCAAGCTGAAACTTACGGTGTTCCTCGTATTGTTTTCGTTAACAAGATGGATAAGATCGGTGCTGACTTCGATAAGTCAGTTAAGTCATTGCACGAACGTTTAAACGCTAATGCCCATGCTGTTCAAATGCCAATTGGTTCAGCTGACACTTTTGAAGGTGTTATCGACTTAATCAACATGGTTGCCGACATCTACGACGAAGATAAGCTTGGTTCTAAGTGGGATACTGTTCCAGTTCCTGACGAATACAAGGAAGAAGCTGAAGCACGTCGTAACGACTTAATTGAAGCCGTAGCCGATGTTGATGACGGCATCATGGAAAAATTCCTTGGCGGTGAAGAAATTTCTAACGATGAATTAAAGGCAGCTATCCGTAAAGCTACTTTGGACTTGAAGTTCTTCCCAGTTTACGCTGGCTCAGCCTTCAAGAACAAGGGTGTTCAAATGATGCTTGACGGTGTTATTGACTACTTGCCATCACCACTTGACGTTAAGCCTTACGTTGCTCACAATCCTAAGACTGGTGATGAAGTTGAACTTATGGCTGACGATAAGAAGCCATTTGCAGCTCTTGCATTCAAGATCGCTACTGACCCATTCGTAGGTCGTTTGACTTTTATCCGTGTTTACACCGGTTCTCTTGAATCAGGTTCATACGTATTGAACGCTTCAAAGAACAGTCGTGAACGTGTAGGTCGTTTGCTTCAAATGCACGCCAACTCAAGAACTGAAATTCCAGAAGTATTCTCAGGTGATATCGCTGGTGCCATCGGTTTGAAGAACACCACTACTGGTGACTCATTAACTGACCCAGATCACCCACTTATTTTGGAAAGCTTGAAAGTTCCAGATCCAGTTATCCAAGTATCAGTTGAACCTAAGTCAAAGGCTGACCGTGATAAGATGGACGTTGCTTTGCAAAAGCTTACTGAAGAAGACCCAACTTTCCGTGCTGAAACTAACCCAGAAACTGGTCAAACCTTGATTTCAGGTATGGGTGAACTTCACCTTGACATCATGGTTGAACGTATGAGACGTGAATTTAACGTTGATGCTAAGATTGGTGAACCACAAGTTGCTTACCGTGAAACCTTCACCAAGGAAGCTAAGGCACAAGGTAAGTTTGTTCGTCAATCAGGTGGTAAAGGTCAATACGGTGACGTTTGGATTGACTTTACTCCTAACGAAGAAGGTAAGGGTTACGAATTCGAAGATGCCATCGTTGGTGGTGTTGTTCCTCGTGAATTCATTCCTTCAGTTGACCAAGGTTTACAAGAAGCTATGAAGAATGGTGTTCTTGCAGGTTACCCATTGATCGACGTTAAGGCTAAGCTTTACGATGGTAGTTACCACGAAGTCGACTCATCAGAAGCTGCCTTCAAGGTTGCTGCTTCACTTGCTTTGAAGAATGCTGCTTCAAAGGCTGGCGCAGTTATCTTGGAACCAATTATGAAGGTTCAAGTAACTACTCCAGAAGAATACTTAGGTGATGTTATGGGTTCAATCACTGCTCGTCGTGGTACCATGGAAGGTATGGAAGACAGAGCAGGTGCTAAGATCATCAACTCATTTGTTCCACTTTCAGAAATGTTTGGTTACGCAACTACTTTGCGTTCATCAACTCAGGGTCGTGGTACATTTACTATGGTATTTGATCACTACTCACCAACACCTAAATCAATTCAAGCTGACATCATTAAGAAGCGCGGCGGAGATGCTGAATAGCTTCCGTTAAGAACTGATTAATGCAGTTAGCTTAATTGAAAACAATTTCATATAAAAAAGAGTTATCATTTTTATTTTGATAACTCTTTTTTTGTAAATAAATTTAAGAAAAAAGTCGTAAACCCTTGATATTTAAGGAGGGACAAAGTACAATAGTCTTTGTGCTTATGGGACAGTGTGCCCTTAAGTGTGAAAATTGTTGTAAAGCGTTGACGCAAAAGGTTGCGGCACGCCAGGCTGCATTGCCACAGTGGCGTGCGGGGAATTTTTGCCGAGCGAGTCATCTTTTAAAGAAGACGTTAAGGAGGTAATTTAATGGCAAGTCAAACAATTCGTATTAGACTTAAGTCTTACGAACATGGTATTCTCGATGAATCAGCTGCTAAGATCGTAGCTACTGCAAAGAGAACTGGTGCTGAAATTTCAGGTCCAGTTCCTCTTCCAACAGAAAGAACTTTATTCACAGTTCTTCGTTCACCACACATGAACAAGGACTCACGTGAACAATTCGAAATGCGCACTCACAAGCGTTTAATCGATATTTTGAATCCAACACCAAAGACTGTTGATTCATTAATGAAGCTTGATCTTCCAAGCGGCGTAGACATCGAAATTAAGTTGTAATTTAAATAGAAAGAGGTGTAAACATGACCAAAGGAATCTTAGGAAGAAAAGTTGGTATGACTCAAATCTTTACTAAAGATGGTGTCCTTGTTCCTGTAACAGTTGTAGAAGCAACTCCTAACGTTGTTATGCAAGTTAAGACTGTTGAATCAGACGGTTACGAAGCTGTTCAATTAGGTTACCAAGACAAGCGTGAAGTTTTGAGCAACAAACCAGAAAAAGGTCATGCTGATAAGGCAAAGACTTCACCTAAGCGCTTCATTCGGGAAATCCGCGGTGTTGAGCTTAAGGACTATGAAGTCGGCTCAGAAGTTACTGTGGATACATTTAAGGAAGGTGACGTTGTAAACGTTACTGGTACTTCAAGAGGTCATGGATACCAAGGTAACATCAAGCGTTGGGGCCAATCAAGAGGACCAGAAACCCACGGTTCAAGATACCATAGAATTCCTGGTTCAATGGGTTCCATCATTAACCGTGTACCAAAGGGCAAGCGTTTGCCAGGTCACATGGGTATGAAGAAAGTTACCATTGAAAACTTAGTAATTGAAAAAGTTGTAGCAGACAAGAACGTATTGATGATCAAGGGCAATGTTCCAGGTGCTAAGAACTCATTAATCGTTGTTAAGACTGCTTCTAAAGCTGTTAAGGCTGATAAATAGGAAGGAGGACTAGAATGGCTAATTTAAAAGTTATGGATCAAAACGGTAAAGATTCTGGTGAAGTTACTTTAAACGATAAAGTTTTTGGTATTGAGCCTAACGAAAGTGTCGTTTTTGAAGCAATCATTAGACAAAGAGCCGGTAAGCGTCAAGGTACCTCAAAGGTTAAGAACAGATCTGCCGTTCGCGGTGGTGGTAAGAAGCCTTGGAGACAAAAGGGTACTGGTCGTGCTCGTCAAGGTTCTATCAGATCTCCACAATGGCGTGGTGGTGGTACAGTATTTGGCCCAACACCTCGTTCATACGCATACACGATGCCAAGAAAGCAACGTCGTTTGGCTATTAAGTCAGTTCTTTCCCAAAAGTTGATTGACAATGATTTAATTGTTTTAGATAAGTTGACTATGTCAGCTCCTAAGACTAAGGAATTAGTATCAATGTTAAACGGCTTAAATGCTGACGGTAAAGTTTTAATTGTTTCAGATGATAACAATGTACAACTTTCCGCAAGAAACTTGACTAAGGTTAAGGTTGTTCCAGTTAATGGCTTAAACGTTGAAGATGCTGTTAACTATGGCAAGTTGATCTTAGATCAAGATGCTGTTAAGAAGATCGAGGAGGTTTTGGCTTAATGGACGCACGCGATATCATTTTAAGACCTGTCATTACTGAAAAGTCCACGAACTTAATGGATGATAAGAAGTACACATTCGACGTGCTTTTAACTGCAACCAAGACACAAGTTCGCAATGCTGTTGAAGAAATCTTCGATGTTAAAGTTAAGAACGTAAACATTATGAACGTTCGCGGCAAGGACAAGCGAGTAGGTCGTTACACTGGTAAGACCGCTCGTCGTAGAAAGGCTATCGTTACTTTAACTAACGATTCAAACGACATCAAGATTTTCCAAGACGATAACACAGAAGACAACAAGTAATAGGAGGTCAGTCAATTGGCTATTAAGATTTACAAGCCAACCACGAATGGTCGTCGTCATATGACTTCTTCCGACTTTGCTGAGATCACTAAGACAAAGCCTGAAAAGACTTTACTTGAATCTCAATCACATACTGCAGGTCGTAACTCATATGGTCATATCACTGTAAGACACCGTGGTGGTGGTCACAAACAAAAATACCGTATCATCGACTTTAAGCGTAACAAGGACAACGCAAAGGCAGTTGTAAAGGCTATCGAATACGATCCAAACAGAACTGCTAACATTGCTTTGCTTCACTACACTGATGGTATCAAAGCTTACATCTTAGCTCCTAAGGGCTTAAAAGTTGGCGATGTAGTTGAATCAGGTGATTCAGTTGACATTAAGCCAGGTAACGCTTTGGAATTAAAGAATATCCCAACTGGTACTTCAATTCACAATATCGAATTAAAGCCAGGCAAGGGTGGCCAACTCGTAAGAAGTGCTGGTGTTTCAGCTCAAGTTTTAGGTGCTGATGGTGATTACACTTTAGTAAGATTACAAAGTGGTGAAGTTCGTAAGATTTTGTCATCATGCCGTGCAACTATCGGTACTGTTGGTAATGAACAACACTCATTGATTCAATTAGGTAAAGCTGGTCGTAAGCGTTGGTTGGGCAAGCGTCCACAATCACGTGGTTCTGTAATGAACCCTAACGATCACCCACATGGTGGTGGTGAAGGTAAGGCTCCAGTTGGTCGTCCTCAACCTATGACTCCATGGGGCAAGAAGGCACGTGGTATTAAGACTAGAGATACCAAGAAGGCCAGCGAGAAGTTAATCATTCGTCACCGTAAAGGTAGCAAGTAGTAGAAGGAGGGTTAATTAATGAGCCGTAGTATTAAAAAAGGTCCTTTTGCTGATGCATCATTGTTAAAGAAGGTTGATGCACAAGCAGATGCAGATAAGAAGCAAGTTATTAAGACTTGGTCACGTCGTTCAACTATTTTCCCTTCCTTTGTAGGTTTGACTATAGCTGTTTACGATGGTAGAAAACATGTCCCAGTATATGTAACTGAAGACATGGTTGGTCATAAGTTAGGTGAATTTGTTCCAACAAGAACTTTCCACGGACACAAATCCACTGATGATAAAGCCACAACACAAGCTTAGAGGAAGGAGAAACATCTAAATGGCAGAACAAATTAGTTCAGCTAAGGCTGAAGCAAGAACTGTTCGCATCGCTCCAAGAAAAGCTCGTTTAGTCGTTGACTTAATTCGTGGCAAGAGCGTTGCTGAAGCATTAGCAATCTTGGAATTTACGCCTAGAGCTGCTTCCCCAATCGTTGAAAAAGTTTTGCGTTCAGCTATTGCTAACGCAGAACATAACTACGATCTTGAAAGTGCAAACCTTTACGTATCAGAAGCTTATGTAAATGAAGGTGCAACTTTGAAGAGATTCCGCCCACGTGCTAAGGGTATGGCTTCTCCAATTAACAAGAGAACCAGTCACGTAGTTGTAGTAGTTTCAGAAAAGAACGATTAAGGGAGGTATATTAATGGGTCAAAAGATTAACCCAAACGGTTTTCGTCTCGGTGTTATCCGTGATTGGGAATCAAAATGGTATGCTGACAAGGGATACAAAGAAACTTTAAATGAAGACCTTCAAATCAGAAAATTTATTTCAGAAAAGTTGAAGGATGCCTCAGTATCTACTGTTGAAATTGAACGTGCAGCTAACAGAATCAACATTTCAATTCATACTGCTAAGCCAGGTATGGTAATTGGTAAAGGTGGTTCTGAAGTTGAAGCTTTGAGAAAACAATTAAATGCTTTAACTGGTAAGCAAGTTCACATTAATATTGTTGAAATTAAGAAACCAGATCTTGATGCTAAGTTAGTAGCAGATAGTATTGCTCGTCAACTTGAAGCTCGTATTGCTTTCAGACGTGCTATGCGTCAAGCTACTCAAAGAGCTATGCGTGCTGGTGCCAAGGGTATTAAGGTTCAAACTTCAGGTCGTTTGAACGGTGCCGATATGGCAAGAAGAGAATGGCACACAGAAGGTCGTGTTCCATTACAAACTTTGAGAGCTGATATTGATTACGCTTGGGTAAATGCCTTCACTACTTATGGTGAAATTGGTGTTCAAGTTTGGATCAACCGTGGCGAAATCTTACCTACTCGTAAGAATAAGCCAGCTTCAAAGCCAGCGAAGGGAGGAAATAGATAATGCCTTTAGTACCAAAGCGAGTAAAACACCGTCGTGAATTCCGTGGTAAGATGCGTGGTGCTGCTAAGGGTGGTAAATATATTGCCTTTGGTGAATATGGTCTTGAAGCCCTCGAATCACATTGGATTACTAACCGTCAAATCGAAGCAGCTCGTGTTGCTATGACTCGTTACATGAAACGTGGCGGTAAGGTTTGGATCAGAATTTTCCCTCAAAAGTCATACACTGCTAAAGGTGTTGGTGTACGTATGGGTTCAGGTAAAGGTGCACCAGCAGGTTGGGTAGCTGTAGTTAAGAGAGAAAAGATTATGTTCGAAATTGGTGGTGTTGATGAAGCAACTGCTCGTGAAGCTTTACGTCTTGCTTCAACTAAGTTACCAATTAAGACTAAGTTTGTAACTAGAAGTTCGGAAGTAGGTGGCGAATCTAATGAAGGCTAAAGATATCAGAGCATTAACCACTGATGAAATGTTAGAAAAAGAAAAGCAATACAAAGAAGAACTCTTCAATTTGCGTTTCCAACAAGCAACGGGTCAATTAGAAAATACCGCTCGCTTGAGCAAAGTCCGCAAGAATATCGCCAGAATCAAGACTATTCTGAGCGAAAAAGCGTTAGAAAACAATTAATGGAAGGGAGCTATTAACTTGAGCGAAACAAACGAAAGAAATCGTCGTCACGTATACCAAGGTCGTGTAGTTTCTGATAAGATGGACAAGACTATCGTTGTAGTTGTTGACACTTACAAGAACCACCCTGTTTACAACAAGCGTATTAGATATTCAAAGAAGTACTACGCACAAGACGAAAATAACGAAGCTAAAGTTGGCGATACTGTACGTATCATGGAAACCCGTCCATTATCTCGTAAGAAGCGCTTCCGTTTAGTAAAGATTGTTAAGAAATCTGTTTAATTTGCGGATTTAGTGAGGGGAGGATTACACAGTGATTCAAAACGAATCCCGTTTAAAGGTTGCTGATAACTCTGGTGCCAGAGAACTTTTAGTTATTAGAGTCTTAGGTGGTTCAAAGCGTAAGACCGGTAACATTGGTGACATCGTAGTATGTACTGTTAAACAAGCAACACCAGGTGGCGTTGTCAAAAAAGGCGACGTTGTAAAAGCTGTTATTGTTAGAACTAAATCAGGTGCACGTCGTGAAGATGGTTCATACATCAAGTTCGACGAAAATGCTGGCGTAATTATCAACGCAGACAAGAGCCCACGTGGTACTCGTATCTTTGGGCCAGTTGCACGTGAGTTACGTGAGAACGACTTTATGAAGATCGTCTCTCTTGCTCCTGAAGTCTTATAATTGATAGTGAGGTGCACTGATGTTCGTTAAAACTGGTGACAAAGTAAAAGTTATTGCCGGAAAAGATAAAGGTAAAGAAGGTACTGTTCTTTCTGTTAACGTTAAGAAAAACCGTGTAGTGGTTAAGGGCGTTAACAAGATTAAGAAGCACCAAAAGCCTTCACAAAGCAATGCTAATGGTGGTGTAGTTGAATCAGAAGGTTCAATTCACGCATCAAACGTTAAAGTAATTAGTAGTAAAAAAGAAGATAAGTAGAAGGGAGGACACACATGGCAAGTTATTTAGCTAAGGAATACAACGAAAAGGTAGCTCCTGCATTAGAAGAAAAGTTTAACTACAAGTCATCTATGCAAGTACCTAAGATCGACAAGATTGTTTTAAACATGGGTGTTGGTGATGCAGTTTCTAACGCCAAGAACTTAGATGAAGCAGTTGAAGAATTAACTTTGATCTCAGGTCAAAAGCCATTAATCACTAAGGCCAAGAAATCAATCGCTAACTTCCGTTTACGTGAAGGTATGTCTATCGGTGCTAAGGTAACTCTTAGAGGCGACAGAATGTACGATTTCTTGTACAAGTTAATCAATGTTTCTCTTCCACGTGTTCGTGACTTCCGTGGTGTATCAACTCGTTCATTTGATGGTCGTGGTAACTACACTTTAGGTATTAAAGAACAATTGATTTTCCCAGAAATCGATTTTGATAAGGTAAACCGCACTAGAGGTTTAGATATTGTTATCGTAACTACTGCCAACACTGATGAAGAAGCTCGTGAACTTTTGACTCAATTTGGTATGCCGTTTGCAAGATAGTGGAGGACATTAATGGCTAAAACATCACAAAAAATCAGAAATCGTCGTCCTGCTAAGTTCTCTTCACGCGAATATACACGTTGCGAGAGATGTGGTCGTCCACACTCCGTATACCGTAAATTCGGGTTATGCCGTATTTGCTTAAAGGAATTAGCACACAAGGGTCAAATCCCTGGTCTTAAAAAGGCTAGTTGGTAGTATACGGTTAGGAGGATAGCTTAAATGGTCATGACAGATCCAATCGCAGATTACTTGACTAGAATCAGAAATGCCAACATGGCAAAACACGATTCAGTTGAAATTCCTGCATCAAACATTAAAAAGTCTATTTCAGAAATTTTGAAACGTGAAGGCTTCATCCGTGATTACGAAGTTGCAGATGATAACAAGCAAGGCGTTATCAAGGTATTCTTGAAATATGGTCCAAATGGAGAACGTGTTATCTCAGGTTTGAAGCGTATTTCTAAGCCAGGTCTTAGAAACTACGTTGGCGCTGAAGACTTACCTAAAGTTCTTAATGGCTTAGGCATTGCCATCGTTTCTACTTCTGCTGGTGTTATTACCGACAAGGAAGCAAGACAAAAGAACGTTGGCGGCGAAGTAATTGCCTACATTTGGTAATACTGACAGAAAGGAGAACAATCAATGAGCCGAATCGGTTTAAAGACTATTGAAGTCCCTGACAGTGTCACTGTTACCAAGGAAGGCGACAATATTACTGTTAAGGGCCCAAAGGGTGAATTAACTAGATACTTCGATCCAAAGATTAAGTTTGAACAAAAAGATGGTGAAATTAACTTTTCACGTTCAAGCGAAAGCGACAAAGCACTTCACGGTACTGAAAGAGCTAACTTAGCTTCAATGATCGAAGGCGTAGTTGACGGTTATAAGAAGACTTTGAAGTTAATCGGTGTTGGTTACCGTGCACAAGCACAAGGCAACAAGATTACTTTAAATGTTGGTTATTCACACCCAGTTGTATTGACTGCACCAGAAGGTGTTTCTGTAAAGGCAACTTCAGCAACTGATGTAGAAGTTGAAGGTGTTTCAAAGCAAGATGTTGGTCAATTTGCAGCTGAAATCCGTGCCGTACGTCCACCAGAACCTTATAAGGGTAAAGGTATTCGTTATGTTGATGAATACGTACGTCGCAAGGAAGGTAAGACTGGTAAGTAATAAGTAGTTATTTTTGAGGTGAAATTGTGATTTCTAAACCAGATAAAAACAAGTTACGCTTAAAGCGTCATAGACGTATTCGTGGAAAAATTTCTGGTACTGCTGAGCGCCCACGCTTAAGCATTTTTCGTTCAAATAAAAACATCTACGCTCAATTAATTGATGACGTAGCGGGTGTTACGCTTGCAAGCGCCTCAACTTTGGATGAAAATGTATCAGATGCAACTAAAGTAGAACAAGCTGCTGCTGTAGGTAAGGCAATTGCTGAAGCTGCAAAGGCAAAGAACATTTCTACTGTTGTATTCGACAGAAGTGGTTACTTATACCACGGCCGTGTTCAAGCATTAGCTGATGCTGCTCGTGAAAACGGATTAGATTTCTAGGAAAGGAGAATTAACACATGGCAAACCGCAATGATTCTCGTAACAATCGCAGAAACAAAGACGATATCGAAGATCAATTAGTCGCTGTCAACCGTATTACTAAGGTTGTTAAAGGTGGCCGTCGCATGAGATTTGCTGCTCTTGTTGTTGTTGGCGACAAGAAAGGCCGTGTAGGTTTTGGTACTGGTAAAGCTCAAGAAGTCCCAGAAGCAATCCGTAAGGCTGTAGAAGACGGTAAGAAGAAAATGATCAATGTACCTAAAGTTGGTACTACTATTCCTCATGAAGTTATTGGTCACTACGGTTCAGGTAACATTTTATTGAAACCTGCTGAAGCTGGTTCTGGTGTTGCTGCTGGTGGTGCCGTACGTATCGTTATGGATATGGCTGGTATCTCAGACGTAACTTCAAAGTCACTTGGTTCAAACACTCCAATTAACGTTGTTCGTGCAACTATCGATGGTTTGAAGAAGCTTAGAACTAGTGAAGAAGTTGCAAAACTTCGTCAACCTGAAAGAGCTTAAGATTAGGGAGATCATAGATGACTGATTTAAAGATTACTTTAATTAGAAGTGTTGCTCACCGTCTACCTCAACAAAGAAAGATCGTTAAAGCTCTTGGTTTAGGTAGAGTGGATAGTACTGTTGTTCTTCCAGACAACGCTGCTACTCGTGGTGCATTATTAAAGATTGCTCACTTAATCTCTGTTGAAGAGATTAACAAATAGAATATCAAGGAGGTGCCAAATTAATGAAGCTTCATGAATTACATTCTGCTGAAGGCTCACGTCGCAATAGAAAACGTGTTGGTCGTGGTACTTCAAGTGGTTACGGTAAAACTTCAGGCCGTGGTCAAAAGGGTCAATTAGCTCGTCAAGGCGGTCATACTCGTTTAGGTTTTGAAGGTGGTCAAATGCCATTATTCAGAACTATGCCTAAGCGTGGTTTTAAGAACATTAACCGCAAGGAATATGCAATTGTAAACTTAGATGATTTAAACAAGTTCGAAGACGGCAGTGAAGTAACTGTAGAATCACTTAAAGATAATGGCTTAGTAAAGAAAGAATTGTCAGGTGTTAAGTTACTTGGCAAGGGCGAATTAAAAGTTAAGTTAACTGTAAAAGTTAATAAAGTTTCCGCATCTGCTAAGCAAGCAGTTGAAGCCGCTGGCGGAACTGTTGAGGTGATCTAATGTTTTCGACCTTGAAGAACGCCTTCAAAGATAAAGAAATCAGAAATAAGCTCTATTTCACGCTCTTTATTCTTTTGCTGTATCGGATCGGCGCAAACATTACCGTTCCCGGTGTTAATGCGAAGGCGATCACGCAGGTTGCGCAAACTGGTTTAGTTCCAATGCTGGATACTGTATCTGGTGGTGGACTAGATAACTATTCAATATTTTCTTTGGGTGTTTCTCCTTATATTACGGCTCAGATTGTTATCCAGCTGCTACAGATGGATATTGTTCCTACGTTAGTAGAATGGGGAAAACAAGGTGAAGTAGGTCGACGTAAAACAAATCAAGTAACTAGATATTTAGCATTAGTTGTTGCTTTTATCCAGAGTATTGGTATTACGTTAGGCTTTAACGCTTTAACTCAAATGGGTTTGGTAAAGAATCAAACACCACAGACTTATATAGAAATTGCTATTATTATGACTGCTGGAACTATGTTATTAACATGGTTGGGTGATGAAATCACTGATAAGGGTCTAGGTAATGGTATCTCAGTAATTATTTTTGCTGGTATTATTGCAAGACTACCAAGTGGTCTATGGCAAATTTATAAGGAAGAAATTATTAATAATAGTGCTAGTGATCGTTGGCAAGGCATTTTGTTCTTCATCGCGGTTATAGTTGCAATCCTTATCGTAACTCAATTTGTTACATGGGTTGAACAAGCTGATCGTCGTATTCCAATTCAATATACGAGAAGAGCGACGATGAGTGGTTCTGAAAGTTTTCTACCATTAAAGGTTAATGTATCTGGAGTTATTCCGGTTATTTTTGCCAGTTCATTTATTGTTACACCGGCAACGATTTTAATGGCCTTTCAAAGAACCCAGGGCGATCAACAATGGTTTAAAGTAATGAACCAAATCTTTAGCTTACAAACTACTCCTGGGGTAATTATCTACACTCTTTTAATTATCTTATTTACATTCTTCTACGCTTTCGTACAGGTCAACCCTGAGAAGCTAGCGGAAAACTTACAAAAGCAGGGTGCTTATATTCCTAGTGTATGGCCAGGAAAAGACACTCAGGATTATATTTCAAAGATGTTGATAAAATTATCAACAGTAGGTTCATTATTCTTGGGCTTAGTTGCTTTACTGCCTCAATTGGCTACTAACTTTTGGAATCTCCCAAGTTCCATTGGTTTAGGAGGAACAAGTCTTTTAATTGTGATTGGGGTTGTTCTCGAGTTATCTCGTCAAATTAACGGCTTGTTAATGAAGAGAGAATATGTTGGATTCATCAGATAGGAACGGATAAATGATTAACTTAATTCTTTTAGGGTTACCAGGTGCTGGTAAAGGTACAGCATCAGAGCGAATCGTTGATAAATATCACTTAACTCATATTTCAACTGGGGATATGTTTAGGGAAGCAATGGCTAACAAGACGAAGGTTGGTCTTGAAGCTAAGAGTTATATCGATAAGGGTAATCTAGTACCCGATGAAGTTACTGCAAAGTTGGTTGAGGAACGTTTAAGTCAACCTGATATTAAAGAAGGTTTTATCTTAGATGGTTTTCCAAGAACCACTGTACAAGCAGAACTTTTAGATGGTATTACAAAACGTTTGGAGAAACCTTTAACAAATGTCATTGCGCTTGAAGTTGACGAAGACACTTTGATTAAGCGTTTATCAGCAAGATACATGTGTAAAAATTGTGGAGCTACTTACAACAAGCTTTCCAAGCAGCCAAAAGTTGAGGGCACTTGTGATCGCTGTGGTGGCCATGAATTTTATCAACGTGAAGATGATAAACCAGAAGTTGTTAAGAATCGTCTTGAAGTTAATGAAAAGATGAATGCACCTTTGAAGGACTTTTATCAGAAGAAAGGCTTGCTCACTGTAATTAATGGTGAACAAACTCCAGAAAAAGTCTTTGAAGATATTGATGCGGTATTGAGTAATAATCAATAGAAGAAAAATTTGTATAATTTTTTATCCGTGTTATAATTTCAAAGTATATGACTGTTTAATTGCGGAGGAACAACTTTGGCAAAAGATGATGTCATTGAAGTAGAAGGTAAGGTAGTTGATACCTTACCTAATGCTATGTTTAAAGTTGAATTGGAAAATGGAGCCACAATTTTAGCACACGTTTCTGGTAAAATTAGGATGCACTACATTCGTATTTTGCCGGGAGACCGTGTGACTGTGGAATTATCTCCATATGATTTAACTAAAGGTAGAATTACGTATCGGTTTATAAAGTAATATAACGGAGGGAAACATGAAGGTTAGACCATCTGTTAAACCAATGTGTGAACATTGTAAAGTTATCAAGAGACATGGCCGTGTGATGGTAATTTGCTCAGCAAATCCAAAGCACAAGCAACGTCAAGGTTAGAAATAGAGGGGGTGTAGTTTATGGCTCGTATTGCTGGTGTTGACTTACCAAGAGATAAAAGAATCGTTATCGCTTTAACTTACATTTACGGTATCGGTGAAGCAACTGCCAAGAAAATTTGTGCTGATGCTGGAGTATCTGAAGATATTCGTTCAAAGGATTTAACTCCAGAAGATCAAGAAAAGCTTCGTGCTGAAGTTGACAAGTACCGTGTTGAAGGTGACTTACGTCGTGAAGTAAGCATGAACATTAAGCGTTTAGTTGATATTGGTTCTTACCGTGGTATTCGTCACCGCCGTGGACTTCCAGTTCGTGGCCAAAATACCAAGAACAATGCTCGTACTCGTAAGGGTACTAAGAGAAATCGTTAATTTTATTTATAAGGAGGTTTATTGATGCCTGCAAAGAAAACAGCACGTAAGCGTCGTGTGAAGAAGCATGTTGAAAGCGGTGTAGCACACATTCACTCAACGTTTAATAATACTTTAGTCATGATTACTGACGTTCAAGGTAATGCAGTTGCTTGGTCTTCAGCTGGTGCATTGGGCTTTAAGGGTAGTCGTAAGTCTACTCCATTTGCAGCTCAAATGGCAGCTGAAGCAGCAGCTAAGAGTGCAATGGACCAAGGCATGAAACATGTAGAAGTTTCAGTTAAAGGTCCTGGTGCTGGTCGTGAATCTGCTATTAGATCACTTCAAGCAACTGGTCTTGAAATTACTGCAATTCGTGACGTTACGCCAGTTCCTCACAATGGTTCCAGACCACCAAAACGTCGTCGTGTTTAATTTTGTCCTTGATATAGGACGTAACGTTTTGAAAGGGGCCCAGTAATGATTGAATTTGAAAAACCAAATATTACCGTTGTTGAACAAGAAGATTCTTACGGTAAGTTTGTTGTTGAACCACTTGAGCGAGGCTTTGGTACTACTTTAGGTAATTCTTTAAGAAGAGTATTACTTACTTCTATTCCAGGTACTGGACTTGTTTATGTGCAAATTGATGGCGTTTTACACGAGTTCTCAACAGTTCCTGGCGTCAGAGAAGATGTAACCAAGATCATCTTGAACTTGAAGAAACTTGAATTAAAGTCTCTTTCAGATGAACAAAAGGTTATTGAATTGGACATTGAAGGTCCAGCCACAGTAACTGCTGATGATCTTAAAGTTGATGCAGACGTTCAAGTCTTGAATCCGGATCAATATATTTGTACCATTGCTGAAGGTGGACACTTGCATATGGAACTTGCCGTAAAGAATGGTAGAGGTTATGTTGCTGCAAGTGACAATAAGAGTGATGACATGCCAATCGGAGTTATCCCAGTTGACTCTTTATTCTCACCAATTAAGAAGGTTAACTACCAAGTTGAATCAACTCGTGTTGGTAAGAGAGATGACTTTGATAAGCTCACTTTTGAGATTTGGACTGACGGTTCAATCAAGCCTAATGACGCCCTTAGTTTTGCTGCTAAAATTTTAGTTGAACACTTTAAGGTATTTGAATCAGCAGATGCAAATGCTAAATTCAGCGAAGTAATGGTGGAAAAGGAAGACGATAAGAAGGAAAAGAAGCTTGAGATGACTATCGAAGAGCTTGACCTTTCTGTTCGTTCATATAACTGCCTGAAGCGTGCTGGCATTAATACTCTTCAAGAGTTAACTGACAAGACAGAATCAGATATGATGCGTGTACGTAACTTAGGACGTAAATCATTGGAAGAAGTTAAAAATAAATTAACCGACTTAGGTTTTTCACTTCGTCAAGAAGACTAAGCTTAGGTGAATAAAGGAGGCAAATCCATGGCATACCGTAAATTAGGTCGCGATAGTGCTCACAGAAAAGCAATGCTTAGAGAAATGACTACTCAATTAATCATGAACGAACGCATTGTTACTACTGAAACTCGTGCTAAAGAAGTTCGTAAGACTGCCGAAAAGATGATCACTTTAGGTAAGCGCGGCGATTTAGCAGCTAGAAGAAAGGCTGCTGCATTTGTACGTGACGAAGTTGCAGATGTTCACGAAGAAAAAGATGCAGTTGTTGTTAAGTCAGCATTGCAAAAGCTTTTCAGTGATGTAGCACCTCGTTACAAGGACCGTAATGGTGGTTACACCAGAATTTTGAAGTTAGCCGTTCCTCGTAAGGGTGACGCTGCTCCAATGGTTATTCTTGAATTAGTTTAATTTAGAGTAACACAACTTAATACGTATTAAGAATTATCCATGAAAGTGAGAATAAGCGTAAAGATGATGGCGCAAGCTTAGTCTAGCTTAGATGATAAAAATCATCCCTCTTCATGGGTGATTTTTTTTGCTCTTTTTTTCTGTTACAATTGCTAATAAGCGATTTAAGAAAGGAAGTGGAAAAATGCCAGTAGATAGTGCTGTTGAATTTAAGGATGTCTCATTTACCTATCCCGATACTAAAAAAGCGATTCTTGATCAGATTAGTTTTAAAATAAAAAGAGGTTCCTGGACATCTTTGATAGGTCACAACGGTAGCGGTAAATCCACAATTTCTAAATTAATTAATGGGTTACTTTTGCCTGATTCTGCTAATAATTCTAGAATCACTGTTTTAGGAATGACGTTAAATCAAAAGACAGTCTGGGATGTTAGGGAAAAAGTCGGTATTGTGTTTCAGAATCCAGATAATCAGTTTGTTGGAGCTACTGTTGGCGATGATGTTGCTTTTGGGCTTGAGAATAGAGCTGTTCCTCGGGAGCAAATGGTAAAAATAGTCAGAAAAGTTTTAGCAGACGTTGGAATGCTGGATTATATAGATGCAGAGCCAGCTAATCTTTCTGGTGGACAAAAGCAAAGAGTAGCAATTGCAGGTATTCTTGCCGTAGAACCGAAAATTATTATTTTAGATGAATCAACTTCGATGCTTGATCCTAAGGGGAGAGAGCAGGTGCTAAAAATTATTAAGCATTTAAAGAAAGAGAAGAATTTGACAGTTATTTCGATTACACATGACATTGATGAGGCTAATATGGCTGATGATGTGATCGTCTTAAATGATGGCAAGATTTTAGCTCAAGGAACTCCAACGGAAATTTTTAGTAAAACTGAAATGTTGCAAGAAATAGGGCTAGACATTCCATTTGTACAAAAATTAATAAATAAATTAAATGAAGTGGGAATTTCTGTACCTAAAAATATAAAAACGAAAGATGAGTTGAAACAATATCTATGTCAATTAAATTTGAAAAAGTAAATTATATCTATTCTCCCGGAACTTCAATGGAGAAAAAAGGATTAGATAATGTTTCATTTGAATTAACTGAAAATAGTTTTGTTGCATTGGTAGGTCATACCGGTAGTGGTAAGTCGACTTTGATGCAGCATTTTAATGCATTACTGAAGCCGAGTTCAGGAACAATTGATATTGCTGGTTATCATATTACTGCTCAAACAGGAAATAAGAATTTGAAAAAGTTACGCAAGCGGGTTAGTTTGGTTTTTCAGTTTCCTGAAGCACAGCTTTTTGAAAATACTGTGCTTGAAGACATTGAATTTGGTCCTAAAAATTTTGGAGCAACCGATGATGAAGCTAAAAGTAAAGCTTTGAAATGGTTGAAGCGAGTAGGATTGGATGAATCGCTAGCAAATAAGTCGCCATTTGAGTTATCTGGAGGACAAATGCGGCGTGTTGCAATTGCTGGGGTAATGGCTGATGAACCAGAAATTTTATGCTTAGATGAGCCAGCAGCGGGGTTAGATCCTAAGTCTCGTAAGGAAATGATGAAATTATTTGTTGATTATCAAAAAGCAGGTCATACTGTAATCTTGGTTACGCATAATATGGATGATGTGGCCGAATATGCAGATGATGTTTTAGTGATGGAACATGGTAAATTAATTAGACATGATGCGCCTAAGGCGATTTTTACTAATAAAAACTGGCTAGAAAAGCACTATTTGAGTGAACCAACGGCTAGTCTTTTTGCCTCAGATTTGACGAACTTTAACTTTAAAGATAAACCGTTAACACTGGATCAGCTTGTTAATGAAATTAAGAAAAATTTGCGAGGGTAGTTTATGAGTAAGATAATTGTAGGACGTTATATTCCGGGAGATTCTCTTATTTATAAAATGGATCCTCGGAGTAAATTATTAGTTACCATATTATTTATATTGGCTATCTTTTTAGCTAATAATTCAATAACTTATGCGATTGTGACCATTTTTTGCTTCTTAGCTGTAGTTGCTACAGGATTAAATGCAAAAGTATTTTGGGATGGCGTTAAGCCTTTGATTGGTTTAATTTTCTTTACGTCGCTTTTGCAATTGTTTTTTATGACTGGTGGTCATATTTATTGGCATTGGTGGATTTTTTCATTATCTAGCTACGGTTTGATTAATGCAATCTATATTTTTATTCGTTTTACATTAATTATTTTAATTTCAACAGTAATGACAGTTACTACAATGCCACTTGAAATTGCTGATGCGATGGAATGGCTGCTTAAGCCGCTTAAGTTGTTTAAAGTGCCGGTGGATAAAATTGCGTTAGTAATTTCAATTGCGCTTCGTTTTGTACCGACTTTGTTTGATGAAACTTTTAAAATTATGAATGCTCAAAGATCACGTGGAGCGGACTTCAATGACGGTGGTTTAATTCAACGTGCTAAGGCAATTACGCCCATTTTGGTTCCGTTGTTTATTCAGTCTTTAGAAACGGCAATTGATTTATCTACAGCAATGGAATCACGTGGTTATCGTAGTAGTGAAGGACGAACTAAATATCGCGTTTTAAGTTGGTCAAAATATGATTTAATTGCATTATTTTATTTTGTACTGTTAGTCGGATTACTATTAACTTTTAGGACATATTAGAAATATGACAACAAGATATAAAATGACGATGGCTTATGATGGTCATCTTTTTCATGGCTTTCAACTTCAACCAGACCAGCGAACTGTTCAGGGGACAATTGAAGATGCGTTGAAGAAAATGACTAAGGGGCAGCGTGTGATTGTGCAGGGGTCAGGTAGAACTGATGCCGGTGTACATGCGGTTGGACAGGTAATTCATTTTGATTATCCTGGTAAAACTATTCCAGCCAATCGAATGATTTTGGCAATGAATTCTATGATGCCAACCGATATTATCTTTGATGATTGCCAAATTGTTGATGAGAATTTTCATGCGCGTTATTCGATTAAGGGGAAATGGTATCGCTATCGTGTTAGTTTAGATCATTTTGTTAATCCTTTTAAGCGTTTTTATACTGGTCATTTTCCGTATCCATTAGATATTGAAAAAATGCAGGTTGCAGCTCAGGACTTATTGGGTAAGCACGATTTTACCAGTTTTGCGGCCAGCGGTGGTCAAATTGAAGATAAAGTTCGGACCATTTATTATGTAAACATTACTAAAGACGAAAAAGAAAATGAAGTAATTTTTGATTTTATTGGTTCAGGCTTTTTGTATAATATGGTGCGGATTATGGTAGCGGCGCTACTGGAAATTGGTAATGATCGTAGGCCAATTCATGACTTGCAACGAGTAATTGCTGCCAAGGATCGTCAAGAGGTAAGACAAACTGCTCATGCGAGTGGTTTGTACCTTTATCATGTTTTTTACGATGAAATCCCACAAAAATATCGTTTAGACCAGCATTTATAATTGACTTTTTCTCTAAAAGGACGTACTCTAGTATAGTATGTTTGTCCACGATAGGCCCCGGAAACTTATTGTTTTCAAACTGCAAATAAACGGAGGAATTTAAATTGCGTACTACACCATTAGCAAAATCTAGTGAAATCGAACGTAAGTGGTACATTATTGATGCAACTGACGTAACTCTTGGTCGTCTTTCTGCAGCTGTTGCCACTATTTTGAGAGGTAAGAACAAGCCTCAATACACACCTAATGTTGATACTGGTGATAACGTTATCGTTATCAACGCATCAAAGATTAGATTGACTGGTAAAAAGGCTTCAGACAAGTTCTACTACCACCACTCATCATGGCGTGGCGGCTTGAAGGCCGTATCTTACGGTGAATTGCTTGCTAATAACCCAGTTAAGATGGTTGAAATCTCAGTTAAGGGTATGCTTCCAAAGAACACTCTTGGTCACCATGAATTCATGAAGATGCATGTTTATGCTGGCGAAGACCACAAGCACGAAGCACAAAAGCCTGAAAAGTTAGATATTAACAAATTAATCTAGGAGGTTATACAATGGCACAACAAGCTGCATACACAGGTACTGGTCGCCGCAAGAATTCAGTTGCGCGTGTTCGTTTAGTACCAGGTAACGGTAAGATCACTGTTAACGATAAAGATGTTGATCAATACATTCCATTCCCTAACTTGGTTAAGGACTTGAAGCAACCATTAACATTAACTGAAACTGAAGGTCAATACGACATTCACGTTAATGTTAACGGTGGTGGTTTCTCAGGTCAAGCTGGGGCTATCCGTCTTGGTATCGCTCGTGCTCTTCTTGAAGTAGACCCAGACTTCCGTGGTCCACTTAAGAAGGCAGGTTTCTTAACCCGTGACCCAAGAATGAAGGAAAGAAAGAAGCCAGGTTTGAAGAAAGCCCGTAAAGCTTCACAATTCTCAAAGCGTTAATCTTTGGATTTTACGTTTATATACAAGAAAAAGCATCGCGAAAAGCGATGCTTTTTTTGTGGAGTTGAAAGATGATTAATAATGTATAATTGTTATAATTTGATAATAGCTAATTGAAATGAGTAATAAAAATTATGGACATAACAACGCAAAAAAGAAACGCTAAAAAATTTATTGAAAATTGGCAAGACAGAGGACATGAAAAGCAAGATAGTCAATCATTTTGGCTACAGCTTTTACGAGACGTTCTAGGAGTTGAAGAGCCAGAGCAATTTATTAAGTTTGAAAAGAAAGTGCAATTATCACATGAGAGTTTTATTGATGGTTATATTGACCAGACTCATGTCATGATTGAGCAGAAGGGTAGCAATAAGGATTTAGATAAGCCCATAAAACAGTCAGATGGGGGGGTGCTGACGCCCTATCAACAGGCACAAAGGTATGCTAATCATTTACCTTATTCTGAGCGTCCTCGTTGGATTGTTACTTGTAATTTCATTGAGTTCCGTGTGTATGACATGGAGCATCCTAATTTTGAACCAGTTAGAATTGAACTAAAGGATTTAGACAAGAATTACTATCAGCTTGAATTCTTGGTTGATAAGAGTAACGAACATCTGGAAAAAGAAAAACAAGTCTCCTTAAGCGCTGGTGAATTGGTCGGTAAAATTTATGATGAACTCTTAAAGCAGTATAAAGATCCAGATAATGAACACTCACAAAAAAGCATTAATCAGCTTTGTGTAAGAATCGTATTTTGCTTATACGCTGAGGATGCTGGAATTTTCGGTAAAAAGAATATGTTTCATGATTATCTTGAAGACTTTGATGCAAGACATACTAGAAAAGCTCTAATTAATCTTTTTAAAGTGTTAGATACTATAGAAGACGATCGTGATCCTTATTTAGCGGATGATGAACCAAAACTTGCTCAATTTCCTTATGTTAATGGTGGGATGTTTTCTGATGAAGATATAGAGATTCCTCCGTTTACTGATGACTTACGTGATTTATTATTAAGCAAAGCTAGTGATGAGTTTGATTGGTCTGAAATTAGTCCGACTATTTTCGGGGCTGTGTTCGAATCTACTTTGAACCCTGAAACTAGACGCCAAGGAGGGATGCATTATACTTCTGTGGAAAATATTCATAAAGTAATTGATCCTTTATTTTTGAATGAACTTAAAAATGAACTGAACGAGATTAAGAAAACTAAGCAATTAGCGACATTAAAGAAAAAAGCTAGAAAATTTCAAGAGAAACTTGCTAATCTGACTTTCTTTGATCCTGCTTGTGGGTCTGGTAATTTCTTAACTGAGACGTATTTACAGTTAAGAAAGTTGGAAAACGAAGCAATTAAATTACAATATACCGAGCAATTTAATAAAGCCAAAAATCGTGAAATTCAAAAATTTTATGGTGCCACTTCTTCTAAAAATGACTACAGTATGAAAACATCTTTTGATATTGGACAGGCTAAGGATATTATTAAAGTTTCAATTCAGCAATTTTACGGAATTGAGATTAATGATTTTGCTGTTTCTGTTGCTAAGACAGCTTTATGGATTGCAGAAAGTCAGATGCTTGAAGAAACCAAGGATATTTTTTATGCTGACTGGGATTTCTTACCATTGAAGACTTATACCCATATTCATGAAGGTAATGCTTTAACGATGGATTGGAATGATGTAATTCCTAATTATGCGTGTCATTACATTATGGGGAATCCGCCGTTTGTAGGATATAAACTATTATCTGAAAATCAGAAGAAAAACCTTATTGACTTAATGGGGAGTATTAGGTCAATTGATTATGTTACTGGATGGTATTTTAAGAGTTTGGAATATATTCAAAACACCAATATTAGATGTGCGTTGGTAAGTACAAACTCAATAACACAGGGTTCAGCCATGCAAAATGTGTGGGAACCATTATCCCAAAAATTTAAGTTTAAAATCAATTTTGGATTTCGAACTTTTGTTTGGACGAGCGAAGCTAAAGAAAAAGCCGCAGTTCATGTTGTAATAATTGGTTTCTCTTTTAAAGGTACAAAAAATAAGTATATCTTTGATAATGGAAAAGTTGAGAAAGTTAAGAATGTGACACCATATCTAACTCCTGGAATGACTGTATTTGTTAATAGGAGAAGTAAGCCATTATCCAATGTTCCTAAGATGACAAAGGGTGCTCAATTAATTGATGGGGGTAATTTTATTCTCAATAATGATGAAGTACAATCTTTGATTGAAAATAAGAATATTAAAGATTATGTATATCAATATTTAAATGCTAGTAAGTTTCTAAATAATAGTATCAATGATGAAAAAACTTATTGCCTTTATTTGAAAAATTGTCCTATCAATTTGATTAGAAAGAATAAATTAATATATGATAAAGTCTTAGCTGTAAAGAAATATCGAGAAAGTAGTGGTGCAAAAACTACTAGGCTATTGAGTGATAGACCGAGTCAATATTTTCAGTCTCAGGTGCCTAAGGGAAATAGTATCGTTGTACCAGTCGTTTCATCTCAAAATAGAAGATATATCCCCATGGATTTCATGCCTCATAAAGTGGTATATACTAATGCATTATTTTTTATAGATAATGCAACGATTTATTTATTTGGAGTTTTAGAATCAAATGTTCATATGGCTTGGATGAGAGCAGTCGCAGGTAGATTAAAGAGTGATTATAGATATTCAAATACGTTAGTCTATGATAATTTTGTTTGGCCAACACCTACAAATAAACAAAAGGCAAGAATTGAAAAAACAGCTCAAGCTATTTTAGGTGCACGTGCCTTATATCCAGATAGTTCACTTGCTGATCTTTATGATCCAGCAACTATGCCAAAAGAATTATTGAAGGCTCATCAAGATAATGATCGAGCTGTAATGGAGGCTTATGGTTTGCCTATCAAAGGTACAGGCGAAAGTGATGCTGTAGCCCACTTGTTTAAGATCTATGAAAAGATAGTTAATAAGGATGTGTGATTTTTTGTTTGAAGACAGGATTATGAAGTTATTATCTGAAGATGAAGATGAGTATCATGACTTTAAATTGGAGTGGTACACTAAGCATCAAAAAGATGAAATGATAAAAGATATTTTTAGTTTTGTAAACACTTTTCATCATAAAGATAGTTATATAATTCTAGGAGTTAGGGATAGTGATAGAAAGATAATCGGTGTTGAAAATGATAAAAACCGTTTAAATACTGAAAAATTAACAAGTTATTTGGATATGTTACCTATAGCTAATCAAAGTATTCCTAGAGTATTAGTTAAGACTATAAAGTTGTTTGGCCATGATGTAGATGTAATAATTATTAGAAATACAAATGATGTTCCACTTTATCTGAGTGAAGATTTTCATCCTAAGGCATGTAGGTATTCAATTAAAGCAGGACAAATCTTTATAAGATTAAATGATAGAGAAACGGACATAAGGAAAACGGCTAGAGATTATCAAGTTGAGAAACTTTGGAAAAAAAGATTTGGACTAGATTTACCAATTGATCAGCAATATAAAATAAAACTTTTAGATGTAAGAAATTGGGAGTATTTTGAAAATGATCAGGTGGGATTTAGATATAATATAGACCCTGATTACTGTATGTACTTAGTTGATGATACTGAAAAAAGATTTAGAGTAGAATCGTATTCTTTATCACAATGGCGTACTAAAATGGACTGGCAAATTTTAAAGCTAATGTATCGAAATCGTTTAATAAAAAATATTTTAGTAATTTGGCTAGATGGTGGAAGATTTATTACCGTTGCACCAAAAATTGCAGTTTTGAAACAAGGGCAATTTGATGAAATGCTGACTTTCCAATGTATTTATGCGGATACACTTGATTTTTTTGTTGAAAATTTTCTTTTTACTCATGAGAATTATTCAACGTCTTCAGATTATCTGCAACGCAGTCATCTTTTAAAGGATATAGTTGTTTTTAAGGATGAAAACCAAAGAAAACATGTAATTAAGCTATTGAAGGATAAAATCCCACAAATTCAAATAAAAGTTCAGCCTTCTGATGAACAGATAAAAAAATATAGAGAAAAACTTAGCATAGATTTTAATAATGGCGATACAGAATATACTGATGATAATATCAGGCACATGTGCAAAGAAAAGAATGTCAGTGAATTTATAAATAATTTTATAGATTATGAAACTGATATAGAAAGACCTAGTTTGCTATTTCTCGACTAAATAGAAAAAGCCCCATCCAAGAGGGATAGAGCCTGAGTAAGGTAATCGACTTAAAATGGTCACAATTGGTCACAATGTTTTCTAACTTCATGGATTTTATTCCAGTTTCTTCCATATAATATGTTAATTTGTTAAAAATTGTATGGATTCAAATGGATTATCCTTGATAGTTAGGTAACTTTGTTCCTGTTCTGATAACTTGAAATTCTCAAAGCGTTAATCTTTGGATTTTACGTTTATATACAAGAAAAAGCATCGCGAAAAGCGATGCTTTTTTTGTGCAGGTTAGCTATGCACATATAAACATCTAGTACAAATAATATATTCTACAACTTCTAAAAAAACTTAACCAATTTACATTTTAAGCAGCTTTTTCTTAAATTGTTTTTTACTTGATAACCATATTTTGTTCAAACTATTCGCGTATTCTATTACTCAATCGATAGGACGAACAAAGAAAGGAATTATCAAGATGAAGAATAAAAATAAAGTTAAACTACTAACAACAGCGACATTGCTTACTACTTTTTTAATCAATACAGGGATTCAGTCATCTAATCAAATAGAAAATAATACTGCACAAGCAGCGACAAATAAGAAAAAAATTAAACCATCGGGGCAAAAGCCTAATGGTAAGTCTGGTAAGGGTGGTCCAAATACTCAATCATATGATTATAAGGGTACTTTAAAAGCTTCGCTTAATGTAAAATCTGGTACTACTAAGGTTGGCAAGAAGACAATTACTAATAACAAGACTGATCAAAATGTAGCTCTTGTACAAAAGAATGGTAAATTGAGTTTAGATGGTACTAAACTGAAGAAAACGGGCAATTCTAAAAATGATGATAATGCTAACTTCTATGGTTTAGACTCAATTTTATTGGCAAACGGTAAAAATGCGGTTGCGACAGTTAAAAATGCTACTTTAACTTCTAAAGCAACAGGTGCTAATGGTATCTTTGCTACTAATAAAGGTACCGTTAATGTATCAAATACCAAGATTAAGACTACAGGAAAAGCCAATTCAAGAGGCTTAGATGCAACTTACGGTGGTAAGATCAATGCCAATAAGGTAAAAATTTCAACTAAAGGCGATCACTCTGCAGCTGCTGCAACCGATCGTGGTGGTGGTACAGTTACAGTCAAAAATTCTAAAGTAGCTACCAAGGGTACTGGTTCACCATTAGCATATTCAACTGGTACTATTAATTTCAATAATGTAACTGGTACAGCTAGCGGTAGTCAGATTGCTGGGATGGAAGGCTACAATAAGATTTATTTAGTCAATTCCAATTTGACGTCAACTAATAATAAGCTCTCAGGTTCTGACCCAATTAAGAATGGTGTGATTATTTATCAATCAACTTCTGGGGATGCAGAAACGTCATCAAGTAAGAGTGCAGATTTCCAAGCTAAGGACTCTACTTTAAAAACCGCGATTACTAGTGGTGCAATGTTTTACGTAACTAACACTACAGGCAAAATCACTTTAGAAAATACTAAACTGAATTTTAATAATAGCAAAGTATATTTATTAAATGTAGCCGGTAATAATTCTAATGGTTGGGGTACTAAGGGTAAAAATGGTGGTCATGTAACTCTGACAGCTAAAAACCAAACCCTAAAAGGTAATATTGTAGTCGATAGCATTTCAAGTGCTAATGTGAAGTTGACAGATGATTCAACTTACACTGGCAAAACTAGTATTGTGGCTAACAAATATGCTACAAGTTCATCCAAGAGCAAGACACCATTGACTATCAGCGTTGGGTCAAATTCAAAATGGATAGTTACAGGTAACTCAACTGTCACAAATTTAAATTTAGCTGATGGTGGTGAGATCGTCGATTCTCAAGGAAACAAAGTAACAATTATTGCTAATGGTAAAACTGTTCAAAAGGGTACAAGTTCCTATGCAGTAACAGTGAAAGGAAGCTTTACAACTAATTAATAATAAAATCTCTAGATAATCTATCCTCACTAAACAGATTCATTTTCAAGCAGTATCAACTTGCAAAAAAACTATAACTTAAATTTTTCTTCATTAAGGCATTCAATAGAGTGCCTTTTCTTTTTGCAGAATAATTATTTCCTGGGTAATATTTGACGAAAAATGATATTTTTTGATAAATTAGGAAATAATCAGGCAAATAAAGGAGTGGGACAATAATCATGCAAATTAGAAAATACCAAGAGTCAGACTTTTCGACATTATGTGAAATACATGATCCAGCCAGAAAACAGGAGCTTGCAGCGGCTAATTTAACCGCTGCATTTATCCCATTTAAAATTGCATCTCAAAAAGAGGGACTATTTGACGATTATCAAGTATATGTTGCTCAAAAAGATAAGACTACAGTAGGTTTTGTAGTCTTCAATGATGAAGAGTTAGGATGGCTATATGTAAAACCAGAATATCAGCATCAAGGAATTGGCAGTCAATTAATCGATTTCGCAATAAAAAATGCAGGAAGACCGTTCTATTTAGAAGTACTAGAAGGAAATCCTGCACAAAAATTATATTTAGCCAAAGGCTTTAAGACTATTCAACACGAAAGTGGTAAGATGCCAGGCAATGAGAGCTTTCATGTTGAAGTAGATTTGATGAAATATGAAAAATGATTGGGCGATCAAACCCAATCATTTTTTATTACAAACTATCTTGAATATTATCGGCTAGGTAATTGTAGAGCATACCCTTCTTTAAGGCACTAGTGTCGACCCCTAAGGCTTCGGCAATTGAATAGGCAAAGGCCCAAGCGGTAGCAGGACCACGGCTTGTTAAAATTTTATGCTCTTTATCAGTAACGGTAATTTTCTCTGAAAAATGAGCACTTGGGGCATCTTTTAAGCATTCTTCTTCAATGCCTGGATAACAAGTGAAGTCCGCATCTGCCAAAACACCATAGCGAGCAAGAGCGCGTGGAGCAGCACACATTGCGGCATCCCACTTGCCAGTTTCATGACGCTTAATCATCAGATCACGTAATTTTTCATTATCGCGTAAGTTAGCAGAACCAGTCATGCCTCCTGGAAAGGCAACCAAATCATAATCTAATAAACTGTCATCTACAACTTTGTCACAAGTGATTTCAATATGATGGTCACCATCTACTTTCTTACTTATTAAACCTACCATATCGCATTCAACATTAAGTCTACGCAATACGTCAACAACGCTTAAACCTTCGACTTCTTCGCAACCGTCTGCAAATACTACAGCAACTTTTGTCATAAAATCATCCTTTCTATAACTATTTTAATTATCTACTTACATTAGATCTAAGTAAAATGAAAGATCTGCTAATTTGCTTAAATGAAGAGTAGGATGAGGTGAAATTGGTATCTTGTCTTTTTTAGGTGCCAGCCATAATGATTTTAGATTGGCATTTTCTGCACCTTGAATTTCTTCATCCAGATTAGTTCCAATTACTAAAACTGTGTCTGGATCAATATCTGGATTGTCTTTCAGAATCTTAAAGAAAATATTTTTGCTTGGCAGCTTGTCCGTAAAATCATCGGCGAAATAAGCATTGTCAAATGAAGAAAGCAATTCTGTAGGTGCAAGGCGCGGTTCGATTTGAGTGCACTTTTCTTTAGCAAGCAAAATTAAATGCAGCTTGCCACTGACTTCATCAATAAAGTCGATGGCGCCCTTGACTAACCTGGTTTGATCCTTCATTGCATCATCAAAAACAGTTCGCGTTTTAGAAAGATCTTCTTTTAAAAATGTAGATAAAGCTAAATCGATTTGATCATCGCTAGATAAATTTTTAAATTCTTTTTCTAAGCTAGTGTAGCGTAGTCGCTCAGCTGGTCCCCAGTCTAACCCATAATGTTTTAAAGTTTGCCGCAGCGCAGTTTTTTCTGCTAATTTTTCATTTAATAAACTGCCTTCTGGAATGAAAATTAAGGTTTCAAATGTAGCCATGAATAAACTTCCTTTGTGTTAGTTCCTATTAGAATTATAATGAACTAGACAATTTTAGGAAAGGAATTAAAAAATGACAATCTGGACCGTAATTTTCTTATTATTAGGTGGTGTTGCGGGTGGCTTATTATCGTCAGTGGCCTCAATGGCATCACTTGCATCATACCCAGTTTTGCTAGCAGTAGGAATTCCACAGTATTTGCTAATGTAACTAATGATGCGGCGCTAATTTGGACTAGCATCGGTTCAACTGTATCTTCGACTAAGGAGTTAAAAGGACATTGGAAGCAAGTTTGGTTCTATACCATTTTTACAGTTGTGGGATCAATTTTGGGTTGTATTTTGCTTCTATCTTTTCCTCCAAAGATTTTTGAAAAAGCAGTACCATTCTTCATTGCTTTCTCAGGATTGATGATTATTGTTTCTGGTAAACACCATAGTTTAAATACTAAGGCGCAACCAACATGGCTTAAAATAATTTATTTTCTCGCACTTTTAGTCATGGGGATGTATACAGGTTACTTCGGTGCAGCTGGTGGAGTCATCGTACTAGTACTTTTAACTTATATTACTAATGATCGATTTATTGTTATTAACGCTATTAAAAATGTGATTTGTGGTTTTGCCAATTTGGTAGCCTTAATTATCTTTATGTTTACTTCGCATATTTATTGGCTTCAAGCGATTCCTTTGGCAATCGGGATGTTCATTGGTGGCTATATTGGGCCAGCAATTTTAAGACGAGTACCGGAAAAGCCAGTTCGAATTTTCATTGCAAGTTTGGCCTTCATTCAAGCCGGTTACTTCTTTTATACGGCATACCTGCAATAAGTTTGGTACAATATTAAGCAATGAAAAGGGGGGCTAAGGTTGATGGCAACAGAAGTTTATTTGGTACGTCATGGTGAAACAATGTTTAACCAATTGAACAAAGTTCAGGGTTGGTGCGATTCTCCTCTAACCGTGAAGGGGATTAACGATCTAAAGAGAACCGCTAAGGCCTTGAGTCAAGTTCACTTTGATAACATGTATTCATCAGATTTGAAGAGAGCAATTGATACCGTTCACTTGATGAAGGATGCTAATGTGGTCTCGGATATTGGTAAAATTAAAAAGCTGCCTGAATTTCGTGAGGTCTTCTTTGGAACTTTTGAAGGCGATGATATTAACCAGACTTGGGAGCAAGTAGCACTAGCCGCAGGAATTGGCCATGAAGATGATGTAACTAAGATCATCAATCAGGTAGGCTTGCGCAAATTTCGTGCAGCTACAAAAAAGGCTGATCCGCGTCATTTAGCGGAAAATCAGGATGAGTTAGATGAGCGGATGGTACGGGCAATTGACGTTTTGCGCGATTTAACTAAAGATGAACAAAGAGTTTTGTTAGTTAGCCATGGTGACTTTATTAAAACTTTGTCCATAAAATATTGGAATAAGAGTAATGGCAAAAACGATATTGTTTTTCCAAATAATGGGAGCGTTACTCGTGGAATTTTGCACGATGACGGTTCATTTGAAATTGTTGATTATAATGTAGATGCTGAAGAGCTATAAAAGTCCTACTGCCGAAGTAGGGCCTTTTTTGGTACACTGATAACGAAAGGAAAATATTTTATGAATAAAGATCATACAACTAAGCGTTATGTCTTCGTAACTCTACTGAATGTTGTTATTACTGTTGCTGAATTTATAGGTGGTATTTTTTCAGGTTCATTAGCACTGCTTTCAGATGCAGTTCATAATCTGAGTGATGTTGGTGCAATTATTTTATCTTTTGTGGCGCACCTGATTAGTCGCAAAAGTCGTAATCAGTTTAAGACCTTTGGTTATGAAAGAGCTGAAACTTTAGCCGCTTTTACTAATGGCGTTATCTTGATCGTGATCAGTGTGGTTTTGTTTGTTGAAGCAATTCAACGTTTCTGGAAGCCGGAACATATTCACGGTGGCATTATGCTGATTGTCTCGATTATTGGGCTGGCTGCCAATATTATTTCAATGCTAGCAATGCATAGCGATTCCAAGGCTAATTTGAATGTACGGTCAACTTTTATTCATATGTTAAGTGATGCCTTGTCCAGTGTAGCGGTTGTAATTGGTGCGATCTTCATTTACTTCTGGAATGTAACTTGGCTTGACCCGGTTTTGACTATTTTAGTTTCAATCTTTGTTTTGCATGAAGCTTATGAAATTACAATGAAAGCAGCCAATGTTTTGATGGAATCTAATCCTGATATCGACTTGAATGAAGTGAACAAGATTGTTTTATCGTTCCCCATAGTTCAAAATATCCATCATGTCCATGTTTGGCGCTACAGCGATGACTTTATTATGATGGACGCGCATATTAATGTAGCCCCAGGATTAAGAGCCGATGAATTAGAGCAGCTATACCAAGATATTGGACAGGAGTTACAAAAAGAGTTAGGTATTAATCATATTACCTTACAAGCAGAGTGCGAGCGTGGCAGAAAAGACAAGATGATCGTTCCAGGCCACGGTATTAACGAAGATTAGGTGAAAGAATGTTTAATGTTAATATTTTTACAGCGATTATTGTATTGATTATGGGTATTTATGACATGTCCTATGCTTTTAATAGGCGTAAGCAACCTACCAATAAAGGCGGCATTAGAGCCTTTATGGCTTTAGGAATTATCTTCACGATCGCAGGAATTGTTATGATCGTTAGAGTATTAATGAAGTAAGGAATCTTAGAATGGCTAAATTAGTATTAGTTCGACATGGCGAAAGTGTGGCAAATGCTGCCAATGTTTATACTGGCTGGAACGATGTTCCGTTGACTAAAAAAGGTGAAGAACAAGCAGAAAAAGCTGGTGAATTGATTAAAACCATTTCGGATTTTGCTCCCACCCACATTCATACTTCAGTCTTATCCCGTGCAATTGTAACAGCAAATATAGTAGCCGATGTCTGCAATTTATTATGGCTACCGATGACTAAGACCTGGCGGCTGAATGAACGCCACTACGGTGCTTTAAGGGGCCTTAATAAGGACATTTCACGTAAAGTATTTGGTGTGGAACAAGTTCTATTGTGGCGACGTAGTTTTGATTCAATTCCACCTAAGCAGGGGTCGCCAATGATTGATCGCCGTTATAAGCATTTTGATCAGCATTTGATGCCACGGGCAGAAAGTTTACATCAAACTCAAAAAAGACTTATGCCATATTATTATGATCATATCGCATCTCGATTGATGAATGGTGAAGACCAACTGATCGTAGCCCACGGTTCAAGTTTGCGTGCTTTGATAAAAAAGCTAGAGCAGATTAGTGATCATGACATCGTAAAACTGGAAGTTCCTAATGCGGAACCGATTGTTTATACTATGGATGAGCACTTAAAGATTATTAACAAACAAATTTTACGTAAATAATGTTAAAAATGCACCTTAGTGCATTTTTTTAATGCTCTAAATGAGGTTTTACACATATCTATGGTAAAATCTATTATGATTTCTAGTATATTTAGTTTGGAGTATTAGGCATGCGTAAATTATTTTTATTACGAGGTGCACCTGGCTCCGGTAAATCTTCTTTTATTGCTCGCCATCACTTAAATCCTTATGCGATCAGTCGTGATCAAATTAGGCTACTATTGGCGGATTTGACAGTTTACTATCAAGAGGATGCGGATGTTTTACACCAAGTCATTCCGCGGCACGTAACTGTGCGTACTGAGCAAATGGTGGATCACCTTGTAGAACACAAGATGGAATATGGCGAAACTGTTATTGTGGATGGGACGCATATCGTTCCAAGTGCGATTGAACATTTTAAGCCTTGGGTAGACAAGTATCACTATGAATGCTTTGTAGTAGATCTGATGGAACATACTACCTTAGAGAGTTTGCTTAAGCGTAATCAGACTAGAATGCATTACGATTGGGTTAAGCCTGAAGTGGTTAAGCAAATGTATCGTTCTTATGAAGCACATCCAGAAGTACCATACTGGGCACATAAAGTTGTGCCAAATCAGATGGATCATGCGTTGTCACAGCGTGAGACAAATTTAGATCGTTATGCTCATGTGATTGCGGTTCCTGACATGGTAGATGAAGAAGATTTTCCACATGTGCATATCTCGAACTTTTATTTTTCATTTAATGACAAGTTTACAGAAAAGTATGGAACTTATCGAAATGTAGTTTCAATTGCTAAAACTGAAGATGAAGCAGTTAAGCAGTTCAAGTTGCCATATTTTGTCTTTAAGTTTCATCACAAGCACTTTTTGATTTCAGCTTATCCAATTCGAAATGAGATGTTGGATCCGATCAGAAAGGTTAAGGGAGTTTGGACATATTCAACTGGTTTGTATAATGTAGCGGATTTTGTGAAAGAATTTCCGGAAAATAAAAAGCAACATGTGCATCAGTTCAACTTAAGTAAGTTAGATCCAACCCGCTTATTACATATTTGGTAAAAATAAAAAAGGACTTATTCACAATCTTAGTGGATAAGTTCTTTTTATCTGTTTAATTCATTTAATATTTAAAAGCTAAAGCTCCCATTGGATCCCATGGCAATAATTGAATTGGGTTATCTTTGCCTTCATCGTAAGCCTTCTTAAGATCTTCTGGTAAGAATTTCTTGTTAATAACTGCTTGGTAAACAAATGAATCAAACCAAGAATCACTCATTACGAAGTAACCCTTAAAGCCAGGTTTTTCACCCCATGAGTTTTCGATCTTCCATTTAGTTGGCTTACCATCAACGATATCAACACCGGTAATCACCATGGCATGGTCCATCATGCTTTCACCAGAATCAAGCATGTCGGCTTTAGACATAGTGAAGTCAGCATCAAATAATTGATCACGGCGGTAAAGGTTAGTATCAAGAAGTCCAGCACGGCGTTCAGAATCCTTAACTACGTTTGAACCGAACCAAACAACTTCGCCACTCTTCAATTGTTTAATGATTAAGTCCTTCATTTCATCAACTTTAAGGTTTAAGTGGCGAACTTGGCGACCGCCTTCAACGTTACCTAAGTATTCAACTGAGAATACCTTGTGGAAAGGTTTGTCGTTAGTTGGAGCATTGATAGTTGAGATATGGTTTGCTAAATCCATGCCAACGTACTTGTCAAAGAAATCCTTTGGGGTAATGTCCCTGTCAATATGGTAATTCTTGTCATCATCGCGGTATTCAAAGTTGAACTTCTTTGGTGGAATACCCAATGAAGTAGCCAAAATACGGAAGACATCGTTTAGCATTTCTTCCTTGCGAGCTTGTACTTCATCTTCTGACTTGCCATCTTGAACTAATTTACGTAACTCAAGACCATCTTTACGAAGCAAAGTATTTAAAGTGTCGTTTAATGCACTTGAATTAGTAGCATTAGCAGTTTCTGGATAAACACTCTTAGGAACGATACCATATTTTTCAATAATACCGCAAAGCATGTCCCATTGACCGCCGTCTTGTTGAGGAGTCGCAAATAAGAATGAAACTTTACGATCGCCCAAGTCCTTATCAGCAGTTGCGATCACATTTTCAAAGAACCAGTTAGACTTTTCAAATTTATCCCAGAAGTTAGTGTAATTTTGAGATAATTCGAAGTCCTTTAACTTAAATTTCTTTTGTAATGGGTGACGCATAGTGTTTAAAGCACTGAACATCCAGCAGCGACCAGACTGCTTTTGATCGGCAGGGTTACCTGTATCAATTTCGATTGAGAAGGTTGGATCTAGGTCGATCTTAGTTTGTAAGTTTTGACTAGCTTTGTAGATACCGTTTTCTTGAGCAGCGTGACTAGCCACATCAAAAACAGGGTGGTTAGCTAAGTCTTGTTCAAATTTATTAATAGTATCATTGTTGATTTCTTTTACCATAAAAAAAATCCTCCTTTATAAGTACTTAAATTAATTTTATCTTATTCAAAATGAGTCGTCTAATAATCTTATCGATTAAATGGACGATGATACCAAATTTTGTGAAATTGAGGATGCTGGGTGAAGTAGTCAATGATCATAGGATCAAGCGGCCAAATGGGTGAGTTAGTTTCTTGAGCTAATTGCCAAACTTTTTGCATTTGTTTTTCAAGCAAATCCTGACTATTAAATTGTGGATTAATAAAAAAATGGTTCATTATCCAGACATTACTGTCTTTGCGAGCGATTTTATCTAAGGTAACGCTAGATAATAGTATGTCTTCTTCATTTTTTATAGTGAAAATTTGGTGCGTATTTTGCTTATTCATAAAAAATTCCTTTTTAAAAAAATAATCTCATTTTTTTTGCGTAATAAATAATAGAGAGCTATTTATTTTGTGTTGACTAAAAACATTGTAAAATAGATAACTGTCAAAATAAAAGATAAATGGAGCTTTGGAATGAAAACACGTGGATTTGAAGTAGTCAAAAAGTATCAAGATCAGGAAATTAATCTTCCTCGCAGACAGACCCTAGCCAGTGCAGGCTATGACATCGAAGCAGCTGAAGACATTACTATCCCTAGCATTTGGCGACTAAATTTTGTGCGGATTTTTAGGTTGATTAGAAATGGACACCAGCTGTATGAGCGCGACTATGAGATGGCGGATCAGATTTTAAAGCCGTTGTTAGTGCCAACTGGACTTAAAGCTTATATGCCAGAAGATGAAGTGTTGATTTTAGCTAATCGTTCATCTAATACTTTTAAGCGTAATCTAGCTTTGCCAAATGGGATCGGCGTTATCGATGCAGATTATTACAATAATCCTAACAATGAGGGCGAAATTTTTGTACAAATGATTAATTATGGCGTACGGCCCTTGCACATCAAGAAGGGAGACCGTATTGCTCAAGGCATTTTTATCAAATACTTGAAGACCGACGATGATGATCCAATTAGTCGAAAAAGAGTTAGCGGCTTTGGATCAACTAATGAAAAGAAGGGGGATTAATGGCTAGAGTAAAAACACAATATAAGTGTCGTTCTTGCGGCTATATTTCGGCAAGTTATTTAGGCCGCTGTCCTAACTGTGGTGCCTGGAATCAATTTGAAAAAGAAACTGAAGAAGTGCAAAAGCGTTCTACTAAGGCAACTGCTAGTCGTTTGATTCAGAAGACTGGATTAAATGAACCGGTAAAGCTGGATAAGATTAAAGCTGAAAAAGAAGAACGAATTGTCACTAAATCTGAGGAATTAAACCGCGTTTTAGGTGGTGGTATTGTGCCAGGCTCACTAGTTTTAATTGGTGGAGATCCCGGAATTGGTAAGTCAACCTTGATGTTACAAATTATGAGTGACTTATCTGAAAAATATAAGGTGCTTTACGTTTCGGGAGAAGAATCAGCTAACCAAATCAAATTGCGGGCTGACCGACTGGGTGTAGGTCAAAGTAATATGCTCTTATATCCAGAGACTGACATGCATGATATTCGCGAACAAATCAATGATGTTAAGCCTGACTTTGTTGTGATCGACTCCATTCAAACTATGAATGAACCAAGTCTTGATTCGATGACTGGCTCTGCCTCACAGGTTCGTGAAGTAACAAGTGAATTAATGAAAATTGCCAAGATGGATGCCATTACAGTTTTTGTTATCGGCCACGTTACAAAAGAGGGTGCGATTGCTGGGCCTAAGATCTTGGAACATATGGTGGATACCGTTCTCTATTTTGAAGGGGATGAACACCATTCTTACCGAATTTTGCATTCTGTTAAAAACCGTTTTGGAGCAGCAAACGAAATTGGAATGTTTGAAATGGTTAATGAAGGCTTAAGAGAGGTAACTAATCCATCATCAATTTTTCTGGACCAAAGATTACCTAATTCTACTGGCTCTGCTGTGGTGGTATCGCTTGAAGGAACTAGGCCACTTTTAGCAGAAATTCAGGCTTTGGTTACTCCGACAGCTTTTGGCTATGCTAAAAGGACCACGTCAGGTATTAGTTTTAACAAAGCTTCATTGCTGCTAGCGGTGCTTGAAAAGCGGGGAAACTTAATGTTGCAGAATCAAGATGTCTATTTGACTGCAACTGGTGGGATTAAATTGAATGAACCAGCAATTGATTTAGCAATTGCCATGGCAGTTGCATCCAGTTATACCGATAAAGAAATTTCGCCGACAGATTGTTTTGTAGGCGAAGTGGGCTTAACTGGTGAAGTTCGCCGAGTTGATAAAATCGATGCACGAGTAAAAGAAGCGGCTAAAGTAGGGTTTAAGCGGATCTTTATTCCACGGCATAATATGTATTCTGGATTAAAAGACCATGGCATTGAAGTAATTCCCGTTTCGAGTATTCCCCAAGCTTTAAAATTAGTTTTTGGCTAGCATTAATTGAATTCTTACTATATAACGAGTAAACTAAGATTGTTTGAATTTACTATTTTTTGAAAGAGGCATGAATTTTGGCTAAAGAAAAAATCCGTGTAAGATATGCACCAAGTCCAACTGGTCACTTGCACATTGGTAACGCACGTACTGCACTTTTTAACTATTTATTCGCTCGTCATAACAAGGGTACGATGGTCTTGAGAATTGAAGACACCGACCAAAAGCGTAATGTTAAGGGCGGTTCTAAGTCTCAAATGGAAAACCTTCACTGGTTAGGAATTGACTGGGATGAAGGTCCTGATAAGGGTGGCGACTATGGTCCTTATCGTCAATCAGAAAGAAAAGAAATTTACCAAAAGTATATTGATCAATTGATCGATGAAGGTAAAGCATATTACTCATACAAGACTGAGGAAGAACTTGAAGCACAACGTGAAGAACAACGTGCTGCAGGTGTTGCACCTCACTATACTTACGAATATGAGGGTATGACTGCTGATGAAATTAAGCAAGCTCAAGATGAAGCAAAGGCTAAGGGCTTAAAGCCAGTTGTTCGTATCCACATTCCAGAAATGGAAACTTATTCATGGGATGATATTGTTAAGGGACACCTTGAGTTTGAATCAGACACTATTGGTGGGGATTTCGTTATTCAAAAGCGTGACGGAATGCCAACTTACAACTTTGCCGTAGTTATCGATGACCACTTGATGAAGATCACTCACGTACTTCGTGGTGATGATCACGTTTCTAACACACCTAAGCAATTAGTTGTTTATGAGGCACTTGGTTGGGAACCTCCTAAGTTTGGTCATATGACATTGATCATTAATTCAGAAACTGGTAAAAAACTTTCTAAGCGTGACGAATCAGTTCTTCAATTTATTGAACAATATCGTGATCTTGGTTACTTACCAGAAGCTATGTTTAACTTCATTACTCTTCTTGGTTGGTCACCAAAGGGTGAAAACGAAATCTTTAACAAGCGTGAATTCATCAAGCAATTTGACCCTGCACGTTTGTCTAAGTCACCTGCTGCTTTTGACCAAAAGAAACTTGAATGGATTAACAACCAATACATCAAGAAGGCTGATCGCGACACTTTGCTTGATTTAGCTTTGAACAACTTGCAAGAAGCAGGTCTTGTTGATGAGCATCCAACACCAGAAAAGATGGAATGGGTTCGTCAATTGGTTAACATCTACTCAGTACAAATGTCATACACTAAGCAAATTGTAGACATGGCTAAGATTTTCTTTGAAGAAGCTAAGGATCTTTCAGACGAAGAAATCGAAGAAATCAAGAATGATGATGGCCGTGGTGTAATTGAAGAATTCAAGAAGCAATTAGACCTCATCCCAAGATTTACTTCAGTTCAAATCATGAACGCTATTCAAGCAACTCGTAAGGCTACTGGCATCAAGGGAAGAAAGCTCTTTATGCCAATTAGAATTGCTACCACGCGTTCAATGGTTGGACCTGGTATTGGCGAAGCAATGGAGCTTTTAGGTAAAGAACGTGTATTAGAACACATTGATTTAACCTTGAAGCAAATGAGTGCTAATAATCTTTAATTAGATAAATTGAAAAAGAGGCTGCAAATAAATGCAGCTTCTTTTTTCATCTGCTAAAATAAAAATTAGTTATTTTGACAGAAGGGACAAGTGTTAGCCGTGAGAGTTTATAATACACTGACGCGTAAAAAAGAAGAATTTAAGCCATTAGTTCCAGGACATATCAGCATGTATGTCTGTGGACCAACGGTGTATAACTATATTCACATTGGTAATGCCAGAAGCGCAATTGCTTTTGACACCATTAGACGCTATTTTGAATATAAGGGTTATGACGTTAAGTATGTTTCTAACTTTACTGATGTTGATGACAAGATGATCAACGAAGCGAGAGCTGAAAAAACGACTGTACCCAAATTGGCTGAAAAGTTTATCAATGCTTTTTTTGCTGATACGACAGCGCTAAACATTGAGCCGGCGACTTTGCATCCCCGTGCAACTCATGAAATTAATGACATTATCACTTTTGTTAAAAGCCTAATTGACAATGGCTATGCTTATGAAGTAGACGGCGATGTTTATTATCGTGCCAAAAAGTTTAAGCATTACGGTCAGTTAAGTGATCAAAATATTGAACAGCTTGAAGAGGGTGCTTCAGAGCACATTAACGATACAGAACAAAGCCGCAAAGAAGATCCAATCGATTTTGCTTTGTGGAAGGCGCAAAAGGAACCCGATGAAATTGCTTGGGATTCACCATGGGGCAAGGGACGGCCAGGCTGGCATATTGAATGTTCTGTCATGAGTACCAAATATTTAGGCGATACGATCGATATTCATGGTGGTGGTCAAGACCTTGAATTTCCGCACCATGAGAATGAAATTGCACAAAGTGAAGCTAAGACCGGGAAAAAGTTTGTTAATTATTGGCTGCATAACGGTTTTGTAACTGTCGGTAAAGATCAGGAAAAGATGTCTAAATCACTGCACAATTTCGTAACAGTGCACGATATTTTAAGGGAAGTTGATCCGCAAGTACTGCGCTTCTTCATGGCTAGCGTACAATATCGCCGCCAAATTAACTATTCTGCTGAAAATTTAGCACAAGCAGCTACAATTTTAGATCGCTTTAAAAATACTTTGACTAATATTAATTACCGTCTAGCAGATGATACAGCTAGTGAAGAATCAGCCGAATTAGCACAGGCGATTATGGCAACTAACGAAAAATTTGAACAGGCGATGGACGATGACTTTAATGTCCAAAATGCTTTAACAGCTATCTATGATTTGTTGCCTGTAGTCAATGCCAACGCTAATGCTGCTAGAGCTGACAAGCAAGAATTGCAAAAGTTTAAAGAGAAATTAGCTAGTTGGTTATTAGTGTTTGGCGTGGATACTAATAAGCTTTGCGTTAAAAATGCTGGCTCCAATGACGATGAAATTGACGCTTTAGTTAAAAAGCGTGATGAGGCTCGAGCAAATAAAGATTGGGCAACTAGTGATCAAATTCGTGATCAATTAAAGGAAATGGGGATCACTATTCAAGATACCCCACAAGGAACTAGGTGGACTCGTGACTAAAATAAAAAAACTAACGGAAGAGGATGTTAATCCGGATACTTTAAATGGACAAACTTTAGCCTATTTAGGGGATGCAGTGTATGAAGTAATTATTCGCAGACACCTAGTTAAAGGCGGTATCGTTAAACCACAAGTATTGCAGCGTGAAGCGACTCACTATGTTTCAGCTAAAGCACAAGCTGCGTTGGTAACTAAGATGCAAGATGAAGAAATGTTAACGGATGATGAATTAGCTGCTTTTCGTCGTGGACGTAATGCTAAAAGTCATACTAAGGCTAAGAATACTAGCTTGAAAACATACCAATTATCAACAGGCTTTGAAGCAATGATTGGTTATCTTTATTTACTGGGAAAAAATGATCGAGTGGCAGACTTAAGCAAGTGGTGTATTGATACTGTAGAAGAGGACGGGCTGAAAAATTATGACTTCAAATAAAGATTTTGTCTTTGGACGCCATGCCGGACTTGATTATTTAAAAACACAAAGTGCCGACAAGATTAATAAGGTTTTTTTGCAACACGGTGTACAAGAAGAATTTGCTAATCAAGTTTATAGTTTAGCTAAAAAAAAGCGTTTAGTTGTTCAAGACGTGCCTAAAAATAAGCTTGATCGTTTGGTTGCTGGTGGCAATCACCAAGGTCTAGTTTTAGCAATTTCTAGCTTTGAATATGCAGATTTAAATCAATTGCTGGACAAGTATGATGCAGAAGGTAAAGAACCATTTTTATTAATGTTGGATTCTATTGAAGACCCTCACAATCTGGGATCAATTTTGCGTTCAGCCGATGCTACTGGCGTTGACGGGATCATTATTCCTAAGCGTCACGCGACTGGCTTAACTTCGGTAGTAGCTAAAACATCTACAGGAGCAATTGATTATGTGCCAGTAGCGCGCGTTAATAATTTAGTTCAAACTACTAAAGAACTGAAGAAACGCGGTTACTGGGTCTTTGGAACTGATATGGCAGGTACTGATTATCGTGAATGGAATGCCCAAGGCAAGACTGTACTGGTAATTGGTAACGAAGGTAAAGGCATCGCCCCATTACTTAAAAAGCAGATGGATCAAACTATTACTTTGCCAATGGTTGGTCACGTACAATCCTTAAATGCTAGTGTGGCAACCGGGGTATTGCTTTATCAAGCTTATAATAGTAGAAATCCATTAGTAAAATAAACAGAAAGTAGACAAAAGTGTGAGTTTTGTCTACTTTTTTAGATACATAAAGCTCATTTCTGTCCATTAAACATGTGTTTTCTTCTCAAACTCAGGGGATAGTCTGTATTCTTTGAGGTGGAGGATAAATTGAATGATTAATGAAGAGAAGCTGATTAAGAAAGTACGGGCAGGAGATGACCAAGCTTTAGAAAAATTGTTTCATTTATATGAGCCGTTAGTAAATTCAATCGTGAAGCAATTCTATTTGCATCATTATGATCGCAAAGATTGGGATCAAGAGGCAATGATTGTTTGTTATGAAGCAGCACTAGTTTTCTCGCCTCAAAAGGGAAAATTTAGCAGTTTATATAAAACTAAATTGTTTAATCATGCACGGACCCTGGTACGTTACAATATGGCACGTCGCAGGCAAATCTATAGTCAATCGATTCCGCTAGAAAAGGCGGACATTCAAGGAAGCGTGAATGAACCATGCCGCTCTGAATTATCGATTCCAGTTGATGAGACTTACAATAATTTTGTTAATAGCTTGTCACACGTTGAATTAATTGCATTATTAACCATAATTGGCGAGATAAGTACAGAGTATGCGATTGATCATCTAAATATTGAAGCAATGAAGCTGGTCAGAGCTCGAGCACGAACTTTACAGAAAATGCGGAAAGTGCTTTTTTGATAGCTGATCAAAAGAAAGTGCGGTATAATAAGTAATGTAGAATATTTTAGGAGGTAATTTAAGATGGCAGACGAAATTATTAAGACTGCATTGTTAGACCGTCACATGAAGGAAGCTTTTGACTGGAGTGATTCAGATATGCCAGTTAGAGATGCCCTTTGGGACTACTTTATGGAAAAGAATGGTAGAGATACCATGAAGACGGAAGAAGATATGCTTCCATTTTTGAAAGACTCAGACGATAAAATCGAAGCCTTCGTTAACGAAAATCTTAAGAAGTAAATCCGACTAAAAAACAATGTTCTACGCACCGTGGTCACGCATAGTTTTGACCACTAAGACAGCTACCTTCTCCGGTGGCTGTTTTTTTATACTAAAATTAAGAAAGAATTTTAAAGATGAAATATATAATTGGCATAGACATAGGAACTACTGCGACTAAAGGTGTGTTGTATGGCGAAGATGGAAGTGAAGTAGCTAAATTGGCAATTTCCTATCCATTGATTCAGGAAGAAGCGGGGCAGGCTGAAGAAGATCCACAGCTTATTTTTGACGCGGTACAGAAAATGATTTATCAATTAAGTCAGAAAGCATCTGGTAAAATTTTGGCAATTTCTTGGTCTAGTCAGATGCACAGCTTAATTGGCTTAGGTGAAAATAATAAGTTACTGACAAACAGCATTACTTGGGCAGATAATCGTAGTAGTGATGTAGTGCAGCGGGCAAAAAAGTCGGGCTGGGCAAGAATGATTTATCAGCAAACGGGGATGCCGCCACATCCGATGGCGCCAGTGTATAAATTGCTGTGGCTTAAAGAAGAACAGCCAACACTTTTTGCACAAGTAAAAAAATGGATTAGTATCAAAGAATATATTATTTGGCGCTTAACTGGAAAAATATTAACTGATACAACTATGGCTGCTGGCAGTGGAATGATGAATTTAAAAACGCTGACCTGGGATGAAAAGATATTGGCTCAGATTGGGCTAGATCAAGCTCAATTGCCGACAATTGCTGATCAACAATCTACTGTGGGTAAAATTATTCCAGAATATCGTGCTAAATTGGGTTTAAATGATGAAACTCAAATCGTTTTGGGCGCAAGCGATGGGTATTTGTCAACGATTGGTGTCGGCGTTTTGGATGAGAAAGATTTTGCATTGAATGTTGGCACTTCTGGTGCGGTTAGAGTAATTGCACCGAAGGCAATTGTTGATCAAAAGAATCGCTTTTTCTGTTACCCTGTTGACGCCAAACATTATTTGCTTGGCGGCCCTGTAAATAATGGTGGAATTGTGTTCGATTGGGCCAGAAAAACAATTTTTGGCCCAGATGAAACGGCAGAGGACGTCTTAAATGTGGCACAAACTGCTCCGGCTGGAAGTAATGGATTGTTGTTTCATCCTTATCTTGGTGGTGAACGAGCTCCAATTTGGAATGCTCAAGCACGTGGATCTTTTGTTGGCTTGACGCGAAATCACACTAAACCGCAGATGGCTAGAAGTGTTTTGGAGGGAATTGTTTTTAACTTGCTTGGCGCCTCTCAAGGATTGCTTGATCAAGTGGGACAGCCTCAAGCTTTACGTGTTACTGGTGGCTTTGTGCAAAGTGATTTTGTTAGACAATTAATCGCGGACATTTTTAACTTACCAGTGATTGTAATTAAAAATGAGCAGTGTGGTACCCTAGCAGCTATGTTTTTAGCTAAAACTGCATTAGAAGATAAGTCAGACCTGGAAAAGATTAAAAAGCGTACTGCCGAAAGCCAAGTTTATTTTCCAAATCCCCAAAATGTAGCGATTTATCAAGAATTGATTCTCGTTTATCGAAAAATTGAGCATGAACTTGAAGCCTCTTATGAAGATTTGGCTCAGTTTCAAGATAAGCATCCACAGAAATTTGAGTAAAACAAAAAAGACGCATTGCGTCTTTTTTTCATAGATTGATTAACTATTAAGCATTTTCAATATCTTCAACAATCTGATCAACTGTCATACGATTGTCTTTCAAAATTTCTTTCAAAGGTACTTGATCAGTATAGACACGTTTTTGGCCGTAGTTGAGTACTTTAATATCTTTGTCGCCAAGGTAGGAAGCTACTTTTTCACCAAAACCGCCGTCCAAAATATTGTCTTCAATAGTAACAATAACTTTGTTTTCTTGAGTCAATTTGTCTAAAGCGACAGTGTCTAAAATATTAGCAGAAACTGGATTTACTAAGCTAGCACCTGTCTTTTCAGCCACCTTTTTACCTAGCATATCGTACATATCACCTAACGCTAAAACAGCAACATCTTTACCTGGTTTAATGTCGTACTTGATTTCTGAATAGTCAACAGCAGTAATTTCTTTACCTTCAGGAACACCTTTGGTAGGCATCTTAATTGCTACAGGATGCTTCTTTTGCTTAATAGCCCATTCCATCATTGCCTTTTCTTCGGCTAAGTTAGTTGGAGCAAGGTAGATCCAGTTAGGCAAGTTAGAAATCATTACTTGATCAAACACACCTAGGTGAGTCTTACTTGTGCCAGAAATGCCACCACCAGCAACCATCATTACAACTGGTAAGTCATTAGCAGCAACATCGTGTGATAATTGATCAAATGCACGTTGCAAGAAGGTTGAATTTTCAAATAAAATTGGAGTTGCACCTTCCTTAGCCATTCCGGCAGCGAAGGCAACGGATTCTTGTTCAGCAATTCCTACATCATGGTAGTTTTCAGGATATTTGTTTTTAATTCTGTCTAAGCCGAAAACGCCGGGAATTGCGGCATTGATAGCCATGATCTTTTCACCATTATTGATGTGATCTTCAAGAACATCAAGTGCAATAGAGCTAGCGGTCGGACCTTCAGGTATTGCTACTGTCGTCTTGTCAGTCTTTAAATCGAATGGCATTACCCAGTGGTGTGCTTCTTCGTTGTCGATTGCAGGTTGATAACCTTTGCCCTTGAGAGTGTTGATATGAAGCAAAATAGGGTGATCAACATTTTTAACTGCTTTAAAAGCATCGATCATTGATTGGATATCATTACCATCTGCGACATAACGGTAATCAAAGCCCATTGCAGTAAATGGATTTTCTTTGGTTTCACCATTAGAATCACGTAGTTTCTTTAAAGCAGTAACTAAGCCACCGACGTTATCATCAATTGACATTTGATTGTCGTTTACCACTACAACTAAGTTATGCTTTTCAATTGCAGCGTTGTTTAGCCCTTCATAAGCAAGGCCACCGGTCATTGAACCATCACCAATTAAGGCCATGATGTTTTCATGTTTGCCCATTAAATCGCGTGCTTTAGCCATCCCAGTTGCTAAGGCAATTGAGGTAGATGTGTGACCGACGGCGTAATAGTCATATGGGCTTTCATCAGGGTTGCTATATGGAGTTACATCTTCATAGTGGTCTGGATCAAGCCAAGCGAGTGCACGTCCAGTTAACATTTTGTGCGGGTAAGTTTGGTGGGAAACATCCCAGACAATCTTGTCCTTTGGTGCATCAAAAACATAGTGATAAGCAATTGTAGCTTCAACGATTCCTAAGTCGGGACCTAGGTGACCACCTTCAGCGGCATCTTTTTCTAAGATTAGAGTCCTAATTTCACTGGCTAACTTTTCCATTTCTGGAAGAGATAATTTTTTTAAATCAGCAGGACCAGAAATTTTATTCAATAGATATTCAGGATGTTTATTCATTATTATGTCCTTTCTAACAAGTAGTTACACTTATTATAGATAAGCAAAAATCAAAATAAAAATATTTAGTTGTAATTGAGCTCGATTACTTTTAGTAATGTAAATTAGATTATTGACGTAGGAAGGGACAACAGTATAAAATACTGAGTAAGTATGTGTTTTTATAAAAGTTTGGAAGTGAGATTATGGCAGTGAAAAAAGCAGCCTTAGCCTGCAGTGTTTGTGGGTCACGCAACTACTCAATCACCGCAAGTAAGAATCGCACTCAGCGACTTGAACTTCAAAAGTTTTGCAAACATTGCGGTAAGAAGACATTGCATAAGGAAACGAGGTAAATAAAGCTAATGATTAAGTTTTTTAAGAGTGTTGGTCATGAAATGAAATTGGTTAAATGGCCATCCGCAAAGAAAAATAGACGTGATACAGCAACTGTTATTACTAGTTCAATTTTATTTGCGGCATATTTAGGTGCACTTGACTGGCTCTTCACTTGGTTGACTCAAAGATTAATGTAATTGCTAGCAGAATTAGAAATTATCAGCGATTCATGCTATAATATTGACAGCTAAAAGAAAACCTCTGTGGGAGGTTTTTTTGTTTACCTAAAATTTAAGGAGAAAAATATGGTCGAAACAGCACAAAAGAAATGGTACGTTTTGCATACTTATTCAGGCTATGAAGACAAGGTTAAGTCAGACTTGTTGTCACGTGCACAAAGCATGGGGATGCAAGACTACATTTTCCGTGTAATGGTTCCAGAAGAAGAAAAAGTAGAAACCGTTCGCGGCAAGAAACAAGAAATTGAAGAAAAGATTTTCCCAGGATATGTTTTAGTTGAAATGGTAATGACTGATGAAAGTTGGTTCATCGTTAGAAACACACCTAATGTAACTGGGTTCGTTGGCTCACACGGTGGTGGTTCTAAGCCATCACCACTTCTTGATGAAGAAGTGACGCGTTTGCTTAAGAATCAAGGTCAACCTGCTAAGAAACCAGTAGCTAACTTTGATATTGGCGAATCAGTAACTATTACTGAAGGTGCGTTTAATGGCATGGTAGGTAAGATTACTGATATTCAACAAGATAAGTACAAATTATACGTATCAGTTGACATGTTTGGTCGTGCGACTACTGCTGAACTTGATTATGATCAAGTTAAGAAGCTTGACGAAAACGAATAATATTTAGAATTTTTAGTTGTAATTGTACCCAAACGATGTTATTCTAATACGGTACGTTTATTATTGTGGGAGGAGAAAAAAGGAAAATTCTCCATTTTAACCGCATCACGGAATCAAGGAGGTTTTGACCGTGGCAAAGAAAGTTATTAACGTAGTTAAGTTACAAATCCCAGCTGGCGCTGCTACCCCAGCACCTCCAGTTGGTCCTGCATTGGGTCAAGCTGGTATTAACATTGTTGGTTTTACTAAGGACTTCAATGCTAGAACCGCTGACCAAAAGGGCATGATTATCCCTGTAGTTATTACTGTATATGAAGATCGTTCATTCGAATTCATTACTAAGACTCCACCAGCACCAGTTCTTTTAAAGCAAGCTGCTAAGATCCAAAAGGCTTCTGGTGAACCTAATACCAAGAAGGTTGGTAAGGTAACCAAGGACCAAGTTAAGGAAATTGCCGAGACTAAGATGAAAGACCTTAACGCTGCTGATATTGAAGCTGCTATGCGCATGGTTGAAGGTACCGCTAGAAGTATGGGTATCGAAGTCGAAGACTAATCCTGTTATTTAGGTAACAAATTAGGTGGGAGAGTTAAGAGAAGCTCGTTTGACCACATATACAAGGAGGAAATCACATGCCAAAGCATGGTAAGAAATATTTAGATGCTGCCAAGAAGGTAGACTCAAATAAATTATACTCAGTAGCAGAAGCTATGAAACTTGTTAAGGAAACTTCATACGCAAACTTTGATGCTACTGTTGATGTAGCTTACAACTTAAGCGTAGATCCTAAGCAAGCTGACCAACAAATTCGTGGTTCTATCGTTTTACCAAATGGTACTGGTAAGACCCAAACCGTTGTAGTATTTGCTGAAGGCCCACAAGCTGATCAAGCTAAGGCTGCAGGTGCTGACTTTGTTGGCTCAGATGACTTGGTAGAAAAGATCCAAGGCGGCTGGTTAGACTTTGACGTTGTAGTAGCTACTCCAATGATGATGGCTAAGGTAGGTCGTTTAGGTCGTATTCTTGGACCTAAGGGCTTAATGCCTAACCCTAAGACTGGTACTGTTACTATGGATATCGAAAAGGCTGTTAAGAATGTTAAGGCTGGTCAAGTTGAATACCGTGTTGACCGCCAAGCAGCTATTCACACTCCTATTGGTAAGGTATCATTCACTGAAGACCAATTAGTTGAAAACTTTGACGCATTACGCGACGTTATCTTACGTGCTCGTCCAGCTTCAGCTAAGGGTCAATACATTAAGAGTGTTGCTGTTTCAGCAACCTTTGGCCCAGGGATCAAGCTTGATCCATTAAACTTGGACTAATTTAAAATAGACTATTAAAAGCCTCGCTATTGCGAGGCTTTTTTCTATTCATTGACCTATTATTTTCGAACATGGTATCATAAATTGAACTTACAAATCTATATATTAAGGATAATGTCATGAAAAAGCATTCTATTGGAAAACTAGTCATTATGTTGGTGCTAATGCTAGCTTTTGTTACGGGCTGTGCTAATAATGGTTCTAAAATCACTATTGTTGGTTCAAGTGCAATGCAGCTTTTAGCAGAACAAGCAGGTAATGATTATCGCTTAAGTCATCAAGACAGCAACATTGTCGTGCAGGGTGGAGGATCAGGTACAGGATTGAGCCAGGTTCAAGCTGGTGCAGTCCAGATTGGAACCTCTGATGTTTTTGCCGAAACACAAAAGGGAATTGATGCCAAGAAACTTCGTGATTATAAAATTGCAGTAGTTGGTATTGTTCCAATTGTTAATAAGGGTGTAGGTGTGAAAAATGTTTCGCAAAAGCAATTGAAACAGATCTTCACTGGTAAATTAACGAATTGGAAGCAACTAGGTGGCAAAAATGAAGCCATAACTGTGATCAATCGTTCTAAGGGAAGTGGTACTAGATCTGCTTTCGAAGATATAATTTTACAAGGAACAAAACCAGTTAAGTCGCAAGAACAGGACTCTAACGGTGCCGTTAAAAAGATTGTTAATTCAACGCCTGGTACGATTAGTTACTTGTCCTTTCCTTATGCTCATGATACCAATATTCAAAAGTTGAGTATTAATGGGGTAAAGCCAACTAACAAAAATATTACTACTAATAAGTGGAAGATTTGGTGTTATGAGCACATGTACACTAAGGGTAAACCCAACAAACAAACTAAAGCGTTTATTAATTATATGTTAGGTGAAAAAGTACAAAAAGATCTTGTACCTAAGATTGGGTACCTCAGTATCAATGAAATGAAAGTAACTCGTAATAGCAAGAATCAAGTTACACAAATAGGAAAATAGTTCATGGATAAGAAGGATAAATTAAAGGAAGTTGTTGATCAAGCAATTGCTAGTCAACACGTTCCACACGTTAAATTAAAAAAGATGGGTCCGACTAGTGTTGATATTGATAAATTAACCAAGCCATCTAAAGAGACTCATCAAGAATATTGGGGCAAGGGTTTAACTTACTTGGCAATTGTTTTGATTATTGTCTTAGTTGTCTCAATTATCGGCTTTGTCGGCTATCACGGCTTGGCTACTTTTGTCAGCGATCATGTTAATGTCTTTCACTTTTTGACTTCAACTGATTGGGACCCGGGTGAGGGCAAGAATCATGTTGGTGCTGCGGTAATGATCGTTACTTCGTTCTTAGTAACTCTTTTAGCAGCATTGGTAGCCACCCCGTTTGCAATTGCAATAGCTCTTTATATGACTGAATATTCATCTAAAAAGGGTGCCAATTTCTTACAGTCAGTGACTGAATTATTAGTTGGAATTCCGTCTGTAGTTTATGGTTTCTTGGGATTAACTATCATCGTGCCTGTGATTAGAAAACTATTTGGTGGAACAGGTTTTGGTATTTTAGCAGCTACGTTGGTGTTGTTCGTTATGGTTTTACCAACAATCACATCATTAACGGTTGATAGTTTAAAGGCTGTACCAAGTCATTTTAGAAAAGCTTCAATGGCCTTAGGTTCTACGCATTGGCAGACTATTTATCATGTTGTTTTGCGAGTTGCTACGCCTAGAATTTTGACGGCGGTAATCTTCGGAATGGCAAGGGCCTTCGGTGAAGCTTTAGCCGTACAAATGGTTATCGGTAATGCCGTCTTGATGCCATACAATTTGGTCAGTCCATCAGCAACATTAACTAGCCAATTAACTAGTCAAATGGGAAATACGGTCATGGGAACTTTGCCAAACAATGCATTATGGTCATTAGCATTATTGCTTTTAATTATGTCTTTGGTATTTAATTTCCTAGTTAAGTTAATTGGAAAGAAGGGACAAAAGTAATATGGATGCAAAAAAGAAAGATAAATTAGCTACGGCGATTATCTATATTTTGGTAGGAATTGTTGTATTAATTTTGGCCGGTATCCTAGGTGATATCTTGATTACAGGTATTCCACATTTGTCCTGGCACTTTTTGAGTTCCGAAGCCTCATCATACCAAGCTGGTGGTGGGGTACGTGATCAACTTTTCAATTCAATTTATTTGTTAATTTTGACTACTATTATCTCCTTACCAATTGCTTTAGGAGCAGCAATTTATCTAGCAGAATATGCTAAAGATAATTGGGTGACCAATTTGATTAGAACTACAATTCAAATTCTTAGTTCATTACCATCAATTGTAGTTGGCTTATTTGGTTATTTATTGTTTGTAGTTCAATTTGGCTTTGGTTTTTCAATTATTTCTGGTGCTTTAGCTTTGACCTTCTTTAATTTGCCAATTTTAACTAGCAATATTGAAGAAGCAATCAAGGGCGTCCCACAAGATCAACGTGAAGCAGGATTGGCTTTAGGATTATCTAATTGGAAAACTATTCGCGGGATTGTTTTACCCGCTGCTCTTCCCGGAATTTTAACTGGAATTATTTTGAGTGCGGGCCGAATCTTCGGGGAAGCTGCCGCTTTGATCTATACAGCGGGACAAAGTGGATCAACAGTCAATTATGCGGACTGGAATCCATTTAGTCCAACTAGTCCACTTAATGTAATGCGGCCAGCCGAAACATTGGCGGTCCACATTTGGAAAGTAAATACTGAAGGAATTATTCCTGATGCCACGATTGTTTCAGCAGCTACTTCAGCGCTCTTGGTTATTGTGGTAATCGTATTTAATTTAGGTGCACGTTATTTAGGCAATAAATTGTACCGCAAGTTAACTGCAGCTAAGTAGGTGAAATAATGCAAGATTTAAAACCTAGCTATATTAAAACTTTTGCAAATGATGATTTGGAATTATCAACTGAAGATTTAAGTGTTCTTTATGGCGGTAAGGTACAAAAATTATTTGATGCCAGTCTTCAATTTAAAAAGAACACGATTACAGCTTTGATCGGTGCTTCGGGTTCAGGTAAATCAACATTTTTACGTTCATTAAATCGAATGAATGATCGAGTAGCAACTGTTAACGGAAAAATCTGGTTTCATGGTTTAGATGTGAATAAGCCTAATATCAATGTTTATGAATTAAGAAAAAACATTGGCATGGTTTTTCAGCGGCCTAATCCATTTCCTAAATCAATTAGAGAAAATATTGTTTATGCTTTGAAGGCAGATGGACATAAGGATCGGGCAGAACTTGATCGAGTTGTAGAAGAAAGTTTGCGTGCGGCTGCTTTATGGGATGAAGTTAAAGATAAGCTGGATAAAAGCGCATTAGCATTGTCGGGTGGTCAACAACAGCGTTTGTGCATTGCTCGTGCTTTAGCTGTTAAGCCAGAAATTTTACTACTGGACGAACCTGCCAGCGCTTTGGATCCTGTTTCTACTTCTAAACTGGAAGATACCCTTAAGCAGTTGAGGAGTAAGTATACTATGATTATGGTAACTCACAACATGCAGCAAGCCTCAAGAATTAGTGATTATACTGCATTCTTCCATTTAGGACATGCAATTGAATATAATTCAACGGCAGAGATCTTTACTAATCCTAAGGGTAAGATTACTGAAAACTATATTCAGGGAAGTTTTGGATAAAATGACAACAATAATTTCAGCAAAAGATGTACATCTAAGTTATGGCAATTATGAAGCACTGCACGGGATCAGTCTTGATTTTAAGAAAAAAGAATTAACAGCTTTGATCGGTCCAAGTGGTTGTGGTAAATCTACTTTTTTACGCTGTCTTAATCGAATGAACGATGACATCGAAAACATTAAGATCACAGGTGAAATCAAGTTTGAAGGCCAAGATATCTATAATTCTAAAATGGATTTGGTCAGTCTACGTAAAGAAGTCGGCATGGTTTTTCAACAGCCAACCCCATTCCCGTTTTCCGTATATGACAATGTGGCTTATGGCTTAAAAATTGCTGGTGTTAAAGACAAAGAGCTAATTGATCAGCGGGTAGAAGAGAGTCTTAAGCAAGCTGCTATTTGGAAAGAAACAAGGGACAATTTAACTAGAAACGCTCAAGCATTTTCAGGAGGACAGCAGCAAAGAATTTGTATTGCTCGTGCGTTGGCTGTTAGACCTAAAGTTGTTTTATTAGATGAGCCCACAAGTGCGCTTGACCCAATTTCAAGTAGTGAGATTGAAGAGACACTGATGGAACTAAAGCATCAGTATACTTTTATTATGGTGACTCACAATTTGCAGCAAGCAGGACGAATTTCTGATCAGACCGCCTTTTTGATGAATGGCGATTTGATTGAAGCTAGTCCAACTGAAGAAATGTTTATTGCACCTAAGAAACAAATCACAAGTGATTATCTTAACGGTCGTTTTGGTTAAAATTTTGAGGTAAAAAGATGCACGAAATATTTTTGGATGAACTGAAAAAATTAAATACACAATTTATGGAAATGGGTGTCCTCGTCAACGATGATATTGACCATGCTACCCGTGCTTTTGTTGATCATGATAAAAAGACTGCGCAGTCAATGGTTGATGATGAAGAAAAGATTCCTACAGAATCAATTGATATTCAAAAGCAAGCCTTAAAATTAATGGCCTTGCAGCAACCGGTAGCTACTGATTTTAGAGTTGTTATCAGTATTTTAAAGGCCACTACTGACTTGGAGCGAATTGGTGAAAATGCCATGAGCATTGCTCTTGAAACAATTCGCGTGAAGGGTAATCCTCGTATTCCAGAAGTTGAAGAAATTATTTCTAATATGACACATAATGTGCGACATATGTTAATTCAAGTTTTAACTGCTTACGTGCAAGATGATGAAAAAATGGCACGTGAAGTGGCTAGTCGTGATAGCATGATTGACCACGACTATGTAAGAGCTCGTCAATTGATCGTTGATGGAATTGAAGATGATCCTTCGCGTGCAATGGCTTCATCAAGCTATTTTGTAGTTACCCGTTTACTTGAACGAATCGGTGACCACATTGTTAACTTGGCTAGCTGGGTGGTTTATAAAACTACGGGTGAACTAGAAGAACTATCTAATTCAACTGAAAGTGAAACGATTTAAATAAAGTACCGTAAAAAGCGGTGCTTTTTTTGTAATAAAAAACAGTTGATACGCGTGGTGCTAGTTAAATCGTTCTAGACAATATGCCATATTATAAGCTAAAATAGCTATTTCTAGCCGCTGTTGAAAGCCTACTGGACTTCTTGCTCGATTATTCTCAGCGTTGTAATAACTAAGCAAAGAAAAGTCGCTTTCAATGCTTCTTCTAATTGCCATCATCGCTTACTATTGCGTGGACCTTGAAGCCATAATAATAGACTTTCTTGGTTGCTTTATAACCAATATCAGCTACGCCCCGAAAGATCTTGACACGATAATTGCGAACAGGCTGGGAAACTATCAATAATCAAAAATTCTCCAGCTGTCTTTACTTCTTGATTCCAAGCCTGACGGATACAACGAATTAGAGGCAAGAGCATCCGAGCTCGCCGATTAAAGCGAGAATGAGACAAGCCAACAAAGAATTTACAAAATCTTCGTTGAGACTCAATCCCAATTTCAGTTTGCCAAATGAGCATCGCTAAGATAGAACTATCAGGAAGCTTGGTCTGATCAACATTTTTACGATGTTTAAGTCCATCAGGCGCATAAAGCTTATATAGCGAGCGACAAATCACATTTAACCGATTAAAACTAACTTGTAAATGGTGAGAAAAACGCTTAAGCTTGAGATAGTTCAATTAGATCAGACTATTTTCTATTTAAATTACTTACAACTTTTATTAACTAAAACGATTTAACTAGCACCACGCGTATAATTAATGAATATTTCAAAAACTGTATTGGCGTTATACCAAACAATTATTGGTGAAAAACAGAAACGCTTAATTAAGACAGCAGATGCTTATTTGGACATTAACTACGGTGATAAAGTTTATCAGATAATTGATCAAGTTAAGGAACGTAATATTCCAATTTTGTCTTTTGGGGATACAGCAGATCAAAACAATACTTACTCAAACTAGACTGTTTTTGGCAATGATCAAGTAGACGAGATGGTGGATAAAATTAATGAAATCATCAATAACCAAAATAAATAAAATTATCTTTTGCATTTTACAGCAAAGCTTGCTATAATAATTAACTGTAAATTCTACCTAAGACTCGGGTGGCATGACGCCTCAAAATCCCGCCGAGGCCAGAAGATGATGAAGATTTTTATGCTCCATGTCTTTCGGCATGGAGTTTTTGCTTTTTTAAGGCCTTATAGAATTTATCAATGTGATCATGGAGGTGAAATAATTTGAGTAAAGCTGCTATTGCTGAAAAAGAAAAGTTCGTTGATGCATTTGCTGAAGAACTTAAAGCTGCTAAGGCAATCTTGGTAATTAACTACCTTGGTTTGACTGTTGAAGAAGTTACTAACATGCGTAAGGAACTTCGTGATAACGATGTTAAGATGAAGGTTATCAAGAACACCTACTTAAGACGTGCTGCTGCTAAGGCTGGTATCGAAGGTCTTGATGATACTTTTGTTGGACCAACTGCTGTTATCTACACTGATAACGCTGATGACGTTACTGAACCTGCACGTATCGTTTCTAAGTACGAAGATGACTTTGACGTTATCGAAATTAAGGGTGGTATGCTTGAAGGTAAGTTGACTTCTAAGGATGAAATCAAGGAACTTGCTGCTATCCCAGGCCGCGAAGGTTTGCTTTCAATGCTTGTTTCTGTATTACAAGCTCCTGTACGCGACTTCGCATATGCTGTTAAGGCTGTTGCTGAATCTAAGGATGAAGACTCAGCTGAATAATAAAGAAATTTATATTTAATATCTAAATTCTAATTTTTCGGAGGATACTTAAATGGCTTTAGATACTGATAAGATTATTGAAGAATTGAAGGGTGCTACCATCCTTGAATTGAACGACCTTGTAAAGGCTATTGAAGACGAATTTGACGTTACTGCTGCTGCTCCAGTTGCTGCTGCAGGTGCTGCAGACGCAGGTGCTGCTAAGTCAGAATTCGACGTTGAATTGACTGAAGCAGGTCAAGAAAAGGTTAAGGTTATTAAGGCAGTTCGTGACATTACTGGTCTTGGCCTTAAGGACTCAAAGGACCTTGTTGATGGTGCTCCTAAGAACGTTAAGGAAGGCGTTTCAGAAGACGAAGCTAACGACATCAAGGCTAAGCTTGAAGAAGTTGGTGCTACTGTAACCCTTAAATAGTTACAGCCCAACTGGGCAACTATGAATAAGCTCTTTGCTATGTGCGAAGAGCTTATTTTTTTGTATAATTAAATTTATGATGAAAGATATAGAAAGAAGACTAACGCCATATCAATGGGTAATGGCCATTTTAGCTATTATTTCGATTTTTTTGATTATTTTAGATTTTGCTGCGGTTATTAATATTGATGAACCGACTAGTAAATGGTTCTGGATCAATAGTGCAATTGTAGTATATTTTGCAATTGATTACTTTCGTGGCTTACATGCAGCAGAAGACAAGAAACTATATTTCAAAACTCACATTTATGACTTGCTGAGTATTATTCCAATGGGGTTATTGTTTATCAGCTTAAATATTTTTAATTTATCTGGGCTGGTATCAGATTTGCGGCTTTTGCGTTTGATTCGATTAGCTGGTTTGATGGGAAAATTACGTAATATTTTTCATACTAATGGCCTACTCTATGTAATCTTTTTGGTTCAGTATAAATTCTTGTGTAAATAGAAATTAGATAACAAAAAAAGAAGGGTT